>NZ_JBIVOE010000001.1:0-32168 GCF_044753985.1 Lysinibacillus sp. NPDC093210
GGCAAAATTAAAACTGAGTCCGGTACAATACCGAACTCAGTTTACCCAAGCTGCCTAAATGAAATAACCGTGTCTAACTTTTAGGGGTCACTTCACATATCAATTCAATGTCTTTTTGCATATGGCTTGTCAGAAGAATCGTTACGCCCTTTTTCTTCAGATCAAGCAATAATGTACGAATGTTTTGGACGCTTGTTTTATCAAGTCCATTAAATGGCTCATCAAGTATAAGTAAAGAAGGGTCTTCCATTATTGCTTGTGCAATCCCCAATTTTTGTTTCATACCTAAGGAATACTTTTTTACAGGTTTCCTATTTTCAGGATCTAAACCTACCCTCTCAAGTGTAGCCTTAATCGCAGTATCGCTTATTTTATTTTGAATAGCTGCTAAGTAACGCAAATTTTTAATACCTGAATAGTCTTCAAGAAATTGAGGTGTCTCAATGATGATTCCTGTATTTTTAGGGAAATCCACTTCATTTCCAAGTTTTTGTCCGAATACTTTAATTTCACCACTATCAGGGGCAATGAGGCCACTAAGAATTTTAAATAAAATGGATTTTCCACATCCATTATAACCAATAAAGCCATATGCTTTGCCCTTTTCTATAGACAAAGATACAGAATGGAAAATGATTTGCTTTTTAAAAGATTTAGATACATCTTTTGCTTCTAAAACTAAATCGTGCATCGTTTAACCCCTTTCCGAAAAGAATAATGAATTCTTCTTGCTAGTGACATAAAGGTATCCTACAGTAATACCAATGATCACAAATTGGATAAATAGAAAGTAAAAGTACGTACCATGATTTATTAGAATGTTAGCAACAAATGCATGCTGACCTAAAATAAATGGAAAAACTAATTGAAAAAAATAGAGGAATACAACGAAAATAAAACCACTGCTTAGTCGGTTAAATTTGATTGAAACTACTAGCTGAACACATGAAATACAAAACGCACCTATAAATTGTCCAAAAAATGCAGGAAGTAAAAGCCTTTGAAGCATGACCTCCTGTGGGTGGTCTAGCCAAGAGAAAAATGCTTCAGTGATCTGCGTAGTTCGTTCATATAAAGTAAACGAAATAATCAGCAACATTAAATAATAGATATATAGCATTGCAAAAATAATCAAGTAGAGGGACAAAACATGGGAAACTATAAAAAGCACACGCTTTTTAATTCTTAATAAACAATTTATTGCAAGTTTCCCCATCATTTGGGCTATGTATATATCTACAATTATTGCAATTCCAATATAGGGAAGTAACAATATAAAAATTTGAATAAAATGTGAATTTTCAAGTTGCATAAACCCAATACTTACGAAATAAAAATCCATTGCAGAATGATACAAGTCACTCCTGTTAAATAAGGTATGAAAAATTAAAATCCCTATTATCCAACCTAAAATGAAGAATGCTTTCTTGTAAATAAAGCGAAGATTGTATCGAATAATCGACAGCAAGTTGAAAGACATTCGTTATAAATTCACCCCTTTAGACAGACGCACAGAAAAGAATAAGAAACTTATACTTAATATAATAAAAGCAACATATGAAATGAACGAATGGAGAAAAATCCTATTTTCATGAGGGTTCAAATAATAGATACTTTAATTACGAAAATGCAGAATAATCGACCTATTAATTGTTATTTTAAGTGCTTCAAGTCTATTTTTAAATTGCAAATGAAATTGCTCGTTTTTATTTCATAACAAACGAGGTTATACAAATACATTTTATATTTGTTGAGTAATCCCAAGATTATGAGCTACTTTTGTCTGAAGTTGAATATCCTAACTCACTATTTATAGCAATTTTAGGAATAAAAATGAAGATTACTGCTTTATTTCATCCTTCCCTTCCTTTCTCAAACGCGTGGTTATTATATTACCATCCTCTTATCAATTGCTGCTTTTTCCTATCACATTAGGGATTCGGCATTTATTCTGTCTTGATAAGGATATAAATAATTATGAGGGAGAGCTTCCTTGTAAAAGTAACTTACAATCATTATTGTAGTAATTACTATCAAATAACCAAATTATTCAGAGGATGTCATTAATAATTCTTTTAGCAAGAAATATTATTTCTATAATTACGAAGAGTTTGAAATATGCCAATTTAAATTTATCTTGTCCATAACCGACATTTCAACCGACAATATTTTTGTCGGTACCATCAAAATTTCTGTCGTTTGCAGTTAATTTTTCTAGTGATGGCACTGCATGTTTTACAATTGTTAGAAAAAAAGAAACTATTTCTATAACCTTTCGTCTAGTTCTTTAAAGGGGGAAATTAAGATGATAAGGAAATTACCGATTATGTTAGTTTTTTTAAGCTTATTATCCTTAGCAGCTTGTACATCAAACGAAAAAAGTAACAAGATAACGCTACCTGAAGGCATTCCTAATTTTGTTGAAGCAAGTGATTTTGAAAAGATTGATTGGGATAAAAAAGCGGTGACATTTAATAACAATATTATTGGAAATGAAAATAAGTCAGGCGTTATTGGTGCAGACGCGCCAAGCTTAAATGTTCAAAAATGGATGTGGCATCTTTGGGGAATTGAAAATCCTACAGAAACAAAGTTAACGGTAGTGGGTTATCACAAAGAAACAGGAACGGTCCATCAAATATTAACGACTGGCTGGACAATTGACCTTGGAGGGGCAAACAATGGAGCAGATGCCCACGCCCCATCAGGCGTTAAAATACCAGAAAAAGGACAATGGGCGATACTGCTTTATACAGATGAAAAATTGTTTGATATCTTGATTTATGACATCAATAAATAAGAAAAGAATATTAAAAGTTTAGTTTTAAAGTGCAAATTCAAAATACTAAATTTGTTGGCTAACTTGCTCAAAGCCTTCTTTTCAGCGTCTTGGATTTTTACTACTTATATTTTGTTCATATAAGTTAAGCTAGAATAGCATCTTTAACAGTTTTTATTGCTTTGACAAGTAAGTACTTGATACCAGACGCTCCTCATTTGATAAACATATTCCTGTCTACCTAATGAGGAGCATATCAATAAGAAGTTGCTTGTTTAAATTCTATCATTAATTATCTGCTAGATTCCTTCTATTTTTGAAGAGAATGATTAATATAACGGTTGTACTAATAATTATTCCTGCATAAGGAAAGAACAACGGTAGGTGAATAATATCAAGTAAAGTTAAACCCACTAAAAGCCCACAAATCATGATAATCAATGAAAAAATATTTTTAATCATAATTAGATTACACCTCTTTCTTGAAAGTTTTTATCATGAATTTGCTCTGACTTTAAAAGCACAATAAGCTACTACTCCTTCAGTAGCCAAGCCAGCTCCTAACAAGCAAGGGATACACCCAGCACCTGCTGTACCTATACATGCTAATCCACATGCAACCGATAAAGCTGTTATTGCCCAAGCAGCAATACCTTTGCTCGCTAAACAATCGTTAAATTCACTCCAAAAACCAGCACTTACTTTTATGGGATTAATAAATATAATATTATTTTGAGAGATTGACTCCTCAGTTAGTGTAGAATCAAAATCCTCTTTATCAAATTGTAAATATTCTTTTTTTGCTAAGATTCCGTTATTATACACCTCAACCTCAGCTGTATAATTAACATCATTACCAACAATTTTAGTTTCAACATAATATTCTAGATTGCCAGTCTTATCAAAGATAATAGAAAAGAAAGATTTATTCAGCTCACTTTTAACATTTTCATACTCAATTGGAAGATAAACAACATTGTGTTCGTCACTAGTTTTAACATCTAGGTCAGATAAAGATAATTCACCATTTGTATTTAAGCTAATATCATCATTAAAAATTAGCTTTTTTGTGTTTTCCTCAAATTCTTTTGTTACTGATTCACTTGCATCATCAAATTTTTTATTGAATTCTTCAGATTTAATCAATAAATCTTGCAGTAAATCTTGTCTTTCTTGCATTTTTGCACTTGCTTCAATATCCCTATATAATCCCAAAGATGAAGCGAAAATTATTGAAAATACCAAGCTTAAAACTACAACTACTTTCACAACTAAAGTATTTTTTATCATATACATTTCCCCTTTACTTTGTTTAATGTAATGTATAAAAAATATAACTATATGTCTTGATTCCAACAATTGCTATCTGTGTATAAAATCAATTGTCATGGAAATCAAGATTTTTTTACTTTATTATGATATTATCTGCTATAGCACACTTCTACTCGAGTTAAATTAATCATATCCCCTCACCAACCGACATTTCAACCGACAATTTTTTTGTCGGTACCGTCTAAATTTCTGTCGGTCAGATTAAATTCCCTAACTTAACTGTCTTCAAAACACCCATAGTTAGAGCTTTTTCGCTTCTAGTCGTTGCCAATGACAAGTAATTTGTGTAGCTGAAAAGAAACTAAAAAAAGTGCCGATTTACCCCGACACTTTTATCATCAAATATCTTTAAATTCATCAAGCAATTGTTTCTCTTTTGCAACCTCAACCGCTTCTAGTCTTGTAGATACACCTAACAGGCTAAAAAGCTGGGATAAATAGCGTTCTACCGTACGCACAGAAACATTGAATATTGCTGCAATTTTTTTATTTGGATAGCCTTTTATTAACATCTGAAGTAACTGTTTTTCTTTCTCCGTTAATTTTAAATTTGTAAACCTATTATTCATTTTATCTTTAATATAATCTAAAAAATCGACTGGAATCACGATTTTGCCTTGCACACTTAAACGAATTATTGAGATTAGTTGCTCAATGGAAGCAGTTTTTGAAACTATACCATTTACTTTTCTTTCAAATAGGAGCGAATAATAGGAGCGAATGTTATCGCTTGTATATAAAATGACAATCGCTTGGGGTTGATTTACTTTTATTTTAGTCACAAGCTCTAAGTCGTTTGTTGTCGCCATGCTGGCGTCAATTAAGTACAAGTCGAATCGTTTGTCTTTCATTCTACACAAAACATTATGTGGGTTTTTCTCCGTTTCCAGTTGTAAATCTTCAATTTCCCTTAACAGTATTTTTAAACCTTTTAAAACAATCGGATGATCCTCCACAACTAAAATTGAAATCAATCGCATCCCTTCCTTTGAATTAGTTTCATTTTGAATTGTGACTCTTTTTTATTTTATCATCCATATTTTTCTTAGACATCTGAGGTGTCAACTCTTCACAAAATTTTCAGAAAACACATTCAAAACCCCTAAAAAAACAGTCGAATAAGGGCTATTTTATACCCTTTCAATCGACTGTTTATAGTCAAACTATACTTTGTTCAAAAACCAAGAAACCTATGTACCTTACCTACAGAACTTCCAACTGAAATCGCGATTTTTTCCGCTAGTTACATATTCTTTATTTAAAAGATTCTATTGTAATTTCTTCCGCATCCTTCTTGTGAATAGTAAGCCAGCTCCAATAAAGAAAATAAGCATCATAACCTTTATAATCGGAAAGATAAATAGCTTACTAACAACAAAAATAACGAAGATATAATAAACGACCATTGCTAATAAAAACAATCTAAGTTTATTCAAACTGTTACCTACTTTCTTTTAATGCTGCTTCAATTGCAGCAAGCGCCTTGGGACCCATGCCATGCAAATTTTTTAATTTCGCTAAATCGCCCTCTTTTAGTTGTTGCAATTGTGTATATCCAGCAGCATTCAATGCACGAATAGCAGGCTTAGCAACGCCTTTTGGCCATTCTGTCATATAAACCCGTCCTTTCTATTTCGACAATACTCGATTAATAATAGCTAATAGAAGTATAACTAGCAATGCACTACCCTAATCAAAGCTAATGTCTAATGTAGTACGTATCTCTTGCTTCCCATTATGCAAGGAGTGTTAATGAAATGCAATTTCTCAATTAATAGCCTAGTATTGTTTTATTTCTTCTTCTACCATTTCTAATAATGTAAATTGCTCAAGGGTCATTAACATATTTACTCCCTTCCTTATCCACTTTTCACCTGAATGACTAAGTCGATTAAGACAGATGCCCTTTCTTACATAACAAATAGCAAGGAGGATGAAATCATGTTCTTTTTTGCATAAAAATATGGCGTTTAGAATTTCTTTTTGTGCTTTTGAATACTCATTATCTTTCATTAATAGTAAAGCAATATTCATTGAAATATTAATTTGTAATCGTGAGACTTGGCGAAAGTTTTCAAATAAGGCGATGTGTCGTAAAGCAAATTGTTTTATTTGAAGGACTGTTGGTAAAGGGAATAAAAATAAAATCGCATTCAGCATGTATAAATCAGCAATATAAAGTTGATTGCTTTTAGATAAGTCACGCCAAACTGGTTCAACGATTTCCTTCGCTCTCTCAAAATCACCTGTATTAGCTAATATGATAAGTCCATCTAAAATAATTGAAATATGAATAATTTGTTGATCTTCCTCAAATTCTCTTAAATAACGTTTGCACTTCTCCGAAAGTCCTCTCAGTACAGCTTCATCGTTATATGATGTCCGATAAAATTGGGCGATTATCTCATCACGCTTACTGTATTGATAGCCATTTTGAATATAAAAAAATTCTTCAAATGTAATGCCTAGTCGATTTATAATCCCATGCATCGTCGCAAAGTTTATGTCAGTATTCTTATTTTCAAACTTTGAATATGCACCTTGTGTTAACAGGTGAGCTGCCACATGTTTTTGAGTATACCCTTTACCAATTCTAATTTGTTTTGTAATCTCACCATAACCTTTCACGTTGGCATTCACTCCTTTACAAAATATTCTTTCAAGAATATTTAGCTAAAACGATTGAAATGTATGCAATTATATAATTTATAAGGGGGTGATTAAATTGATTGATGTAATAAACATTGAAAAATCTACTTCAACACTTTGGTTAGTCGGTACAGGGACAGGAAGCTAATAACAAGTTTATATAGCCCCTCTTCCCTGTTTTTGAATGTAAAGATTGAGAAACTGACCATCTTATCATTGTTGTCCATTTCTAACTTTATTGTACAATTGGCGTTTTTTTGTTGTCCATAGCTAAAAGCTTTGCAAACCGGCTTCACATAGAGGGTTTGCAAAGCTATTAAATTTATAGAAGTCTCTTTCAAACAACCAAACCAACCGCAAAACAGTATATTCTACCTTGTGTCCATTCCACTTAACACTTTTAATGAAACAAAAGCAGTAACAACAGTTAACAAACCCAATATCCCCATAACAAGGTTTGGATTTATAGAATCTAATAACACACCTGTCAAGACTTGTCCTAATGGTATAGATATTAATAATGCAGAACTTAAAAATCCAAAAAATCTACCTTGCTTTTTAACAGGAATTTTCTTTCTATACATTATGCCAAAATAGGTATTCCCCATACCAAATGCTATACCCGATATAAAGTAAAAAATCGTTAGCATGAGTGGCGTATTAGCTAGACTCATCAATATATTAAAAATTCCCATGACCGCACAACATATAAACCCGTAAATAAATATGTTGCTCTGGTATTTCAATTTCATTGACATAAAAGCCCCGATTATAACCCCAACAGGTGAGCCCACAAAAATAATGCTCCACCATAATGAGCTTACTTCCAAATTAATAACAATTACGCGAAGGGTTAACATAATAGCAGCACCTAAAATATTAATAATAGCAGCGCTAAAAAGAAAGGTTTTTAATATCCTTTCTTGAAAAAGAATAGACATTCCTTCCTTCAAGTCTACAAGAAAAGATTGTTTTGATTTAGCTTTATGCTGTTCTGTAATATTTGTAGTCAACAGTATAAGAAGAGAGAGAACGAAGCACAACCCATTAATAAGAAAGAAGTTACCAGGACTAAGTACACTAAATAACAGCCCACCTAACATTGGCGCTAAAATGCCCTCCAGCTGATTAGATGTTTGTCTAAGAGCTACAGCCTCCTGCAACTCATCATCATTGACAATAATTGTGAGCGCAACATTGGCTGCTGGGGAATGTAACGTACTGCCAAATGAATAGACAATAAAAATAAGGAGTATATACAAAAAATCAAAATAGCCTAAAATTGTAATACTAGCAAGTAAAATCAATAACATACATCGAATACTGTTTGCAACAAGCATTAATTTTTTTTTATATAATCTATCCACAAATGTACCCATTAAAGGCGAAAGAATCACAATAGCAATGGAACTGCTAGCGGTTAAAATAGAAACGAAGATGGATAATCTTGTTACTTCTAAAATCCAAAGCGGTAAAATAAAGAGAATAATTTTATCTGCAAGACCTGATAGAAATTGTGCATAAAAAATTTGTGTGAATTTTTTGTTAATAAAAAAAATTTTTGGAATGAATTTCATACTCCTCAATCATCTCTATTTCGTGTATATTCCATAGAATTCCTCTTGGATCAGGCTTAATATTCCTTATCCGTTTATTAATAATTTGGACATCGTAAGGGCTACATATAAAAAGAACAGGTAATTGTTCGCAAATATATTTAGACCATTGTTTGAAATAAATTGGGTCTACTTCTAAACCTTTTTTAATTAAGCTAACATTCTCTTCATCCTCCCACCCAATGATTTCGTTAATAATTCCCTTTTCACCAAAAGCAAATGAAGGATCAGGATGAAGCATTAAAGTTTGTGTTATTATAAACATATCAAGCTTATTTTCTTTAAAATCTTCTTTCCAAATATTCGAATCGAATTTTTTCAGAATAATGTCTATACCTTTGACTTTAAATTCTTTAACCAATTCTCTGGCTATTAACTGATGTTCCTCATTATTAATAAAATAACCAAGTTTTAAAGATAGCGGATAGTCACTAATAGTATTTCTCGGCTCAGATTGATGGTCTTCATTTTTAAATCTCTCCAATAATTTAGGATAAAATTGATTAAGGTTTTCCGCAAAACCATGGTACACATTATTTATTATTTTTTTCTTGTCAATAAATCTATAAAAATAGTTTCTATTTTCTATATTTCTAAAAAAATTAGTTCTATGATTTAATGCTATATAAATGATTTCTGGTTTTGGTAACGGGTAGAAATTATAACTTGAATTTATATATATATCTTTATTAGATAAAAGTCTGATTGGTAGTGTTGTAAAATCTAATTTTTCTTCTAAAATCAGTTGTTCTAATACCTCTATACTTCCTGTTTGAATAACCATATTTTTAATTTTGGGGGCACCTAAATGAAAAGCATCATTTCGGTCAAAGAAGTATTTATCACCTTCTATTTTTATTAATTTATAAGGTCCACATCCTATATAATTTTTATTATATTTATTAGAATAAAATGATGCTAAATCTATATGTTTAAAAATATGTTTAGGAAGAATAGGTAACAATAGGCGTTGTTTAAAAAACTTGTCTGGTTTTTTTAATACTATTCTTAAGGTTAGTGAATCGATTATTATTAATTCTTTAATATTCTTAAAATAATGGTTTTGAAAGTTACCAAATCCAGATAAAATAATTTCAATTGTAAACTTAATGTCATCACTGCTTATCATTTTATTATCAGACCATAATAAACCTGGTTTTAATTCTAAAATATGTTGAGTGCAATCATTATTGTTATAATATTCTGATAGTAATCTCGGTACCAATTCAATTTTTTCATTATACATCATCATCCCTTGATACAAACAGCCCATTAGCCAAGTATCAACATCATTCCTACAAAGTAAAGGATTTATTCGATTTTCTGATATACCTGGTATAAAAAGGTTTATCTGATTATTTCTCATATTTAGCCCATACCTCCAAATTAGTTTTATTTTTATAGTGTTTTTTTTGAGGTAAAAGTTCTTCAATATAAATGAAATTGTTTGTATTTTTAATTGCTCGTTGAAAAATTAGTAAGTCATAAATAGTTTTTAAATTAATATAGGTTGCTTTAAAATTTATATCAGTGTACACAAAAAACTCCATAGGTAAATTTAATTTGATAAATAGGTTAAAAATCTCGATTAACTTTTTAGATAATGGACTTTTAGAATTTAAAAAATCAAAATCTCTTAATCTTAATCGAAATCTTTCTCTGCTTATAACTAAATTATCAATGCAAATTCTAGGCTGATAATCTAAATCCAATTCTATACGAGAATACGCATGTCCATTAAGATTCAAATTATTTTGTAGAGAAATATAATTTAAAAGCTTGTAAATACGTTCATTTCCTGGTGAAATAGATGATGCATTCCAAATAAAAATTTCCTCATTATTTTTCAAATGAGTAATTAAAGTCCCATATTGTAATTTTAAATATACGTCGCTAATACTGATTTCTTGTTTTGACTTTACATTGCGGTCATATATATATAATTGCTTTGTTATTGAAGGAATAGAAAATCCTATCCCATCTAAATCATTATTTATATGAATATTCCCCTGTACTACATTTTTTGCATTAGGTAAACAATTGTATATTAATTTTTCGAATAATTCCCTTTCCTTTGCATTAAAATATCTTAAAAATCTACCCAGTAGTCTTCCAACATGTATTGATAACATCTCTGGAATTATATATATTTTAGAATTATCTTCCTCATAAAATTGAAAAATACATTCTAACTTATCTATGCCATATGATTCCTTAGGGAAAACTACCTCAAAATCGTTAATAGTTAATTTCAATACTTTATTTTCACTGTTTAATTTCTTTTTTATAATATCTATAAAAGTTTTATAGTTTTGTTTATTTTGAGATGTTTCTCTCCAAGATCGATAATTATAGGTTTTATAATCTAACGTTTTGCTATATGGTAAAAAGCTCAGCTCTAAAAGAGGTATAGATCGATTTTCTCCATAACTATCTTTTATATATTTTACAATATTATTTTCTGAGGTATAAGGGTATAATAATTCGAACAATTTTATATAAATACTCATGGCTTTATTAAATTCATTCTTTATTTTTCGATGTAAAGTAATACTTTCTTGCTTATAAGCTAAATTTGCTCTGACTAATTGAGTTGGATAAATTTCAGTAATACTTGATAATTTTAAAAAATCCTCTTTAAATCCTTCAAAAGAATTCGTATAAATTCTTTCAGGAATTTCTGCTAAAATAGGATTCTTTAATACAGAACCTATAGTTTTTAATGGATTTTCATCTGCATAATAGGTTGTTCCCAGTACTTTTAAGAAATCCGTTTCTATTAAGTAATAAATTTGTTCTCGCAATGTTTCATATTCTATATGATGAATTAATATACTTTCTAAATCGCAAATGCTAAATATTCTATCTTTTTGTAAAAACAAATCTTTCATAAAATATTTATAAGGTAACTTACATTTTTTCAAGACATTATATGAGCTAGACCAGAAATAAATATTATTCTCGATTATACAGGCAGTTGGATTTATATATAACGAAGGTTTATAAGGATTTATATTTTTTTTAAACTCTCTTTTTGCTAGATGCTTTGCTATATTACAATTAAATTCCAAGGTTATATTAAAATTTGATGAATCTATTTCAAAATTGTCTTTATCTCCAAAATAACCTGTTACTATTCCCGCCCATAGACTAGAAGGTGTTGGCATAATACTAGATTTATGCAAATATCTTAATAAAGTAGTATACTTATTTTTATCAAGAGTCTGACTACTATCATAAATGCTATTAAATAAATTTTGATTAACTACTAAAAGGGCATTTGAAAACCAATTTGATACTAACTGTAACTTAATAATATTTTCAATTTGTTCAGTTTCTTTTTCTATTTCCTTTAAAATTAATCGATTTAATTCACTATAACGTATACGTAAGAAATTATGAGACTCCAATCGTTTCAGGATATTTTTAGAAAACCTCCTCTTTATTTTATCTAAATCATTTGCATAGTCTTTAAAAGATTTGTATATCTTTCTCCTAAAATTAATTAAATCTCTTCTATCTTTGTCGCTTTGTGCTTTTTTTACTTCCTCAAATAAAATAGATGAAATTTGCTCATTTTCAATATAAAGCTGATTTTTTAAATCCAATATTAATTTGGCATAATTGTAGCTGTCAAAAGACAAATCTCTATACAAAAAATCAATTTTATTAACCGGTAACCTAATAGCTAAAATCTCCATGCTTATTCCCCCTATCTGGAGAAGTTAAATATGAAAAAGAATAAGAATAACCAGCTTGTATACCTGGTTGTACTCCTAAAATGTTCCACATAAAAATAATCAAACAACTTACTATCCCTCTAATACCTCTTGTAAGCTTTCCATGAAAATATAACCTCTGAAGTTCTTCAAACAACTTAATTAAATTTGTATTAATTTTTAATATTTCATCTTTTATATTTTGATTAATATCCTCAAAAGCTTTTTCAATATCTAGTTGAATTATTAGATTAATTTCACTAATCATATTTAATAGCACCATTTTATATTTTGATTCATCAAAAGCCCTTAATTCTAAAATCTTTTTCCAACAATCCCATCTTTCAAAGTCATCTTGAATCATTTTATTAACACAAAAATTGCTATACCAAGCAATAAATGCATAATATTTATTTTTATTTAACTTTTCTAAAGTAAATAAGCAACATAATTCAGTTATCTCACAAAAAAATTTATGACAAATATCTAACCCCAATTGTCCTCCGAATAAATATACTTCAGGTTCATATATAACTTTTGAAGTAGTATAGTTTTTATTTAATAAAAATTGATCGAAGCCCTGAACATCAATAGGAAATCTTACTCTAAGGTGAGATTGGTTCAGATAAGATTTCCTAATATACCAAAATTTAGTTCCCGATTCTCCAAAAAACTCATAAAGTTGCTTTACCAATTGATTTTGTTCTTCATAATTAGCATTAATAATGTAACAATTCCAAAGTTTGAAACTATCTTCAATTTTTCGAGATTTCATTTCTAACTTTTCTATATCCATTAGCTCTCCCCCAGTTAGAAAAACAAATCCACTAAAAGTGAATTTGTTTTTCTTAACTTAAATTTTTAAAAAATTAGCTCACATTAAAAACCTCTTAATGCATCATCACAACCATAACTTGTACTACTTGTTCCTTTTTGAGAAAGCTCAATTGTCTCTAGTTCTTCAACTGTTAATTTCATAATTACACCTCCTTTTTTGTTTTAAAATAAATATACAATGTTTTTGAAAAAATCGAGCAAAATATTCCTAAAAGAATAATAGATAATTAAAACTCCTCCAGTACTTCATGCATGCTTCTTCTATCCTCTTAGAAAACATAAAAATCGTAGAATCAAATATTCTTTTATGAATATTTTTAAAAGAATATTTAATTATCATTTACTATAGAAGCATCAAATAAGCATATTAATTCAAAAATCGTTGAACCTTTCAAATCTTACGCAAACGAAGATGCAAACACTATTGAATATAATTCTATTGAAGTGGAGAAAGAAATACTACAAGAACTCGGAATAGAAGATACTGAACAATTAGATTTACATGTTGAAGAAGATAATAATTTGGTCACAGTATATACTGACATCAACACAACAGATGTTCATGTATCAACAGTAATATATTATGATCTATTTACTGAATCCATTTTATTGCATGGTACAGTAGAAGAAGATGGAGAAAAAATCTCCCATGAATATGAAGTAATTGTACATACAAGTGAAGGACAGGATTTCTCAGCAACTTTTGTCGATCAATCTGATGGCGAAATTTATGATATCAATACATTAGAAGCACAATCCTCTGCTTTACCAGTATTCATTATAGCTGCCGAGCAAGATATGGTATTTCTTATGCGATTAAAAAATACGGTAGAAAAGCTACAACGAATGCGATTCGCAGTAGAAATTTTGATAAAGTATTATCTTCTGTATCAAGATTAGATGCTAATTCACGCAAGCACATCCTAGATCCAAAGCATGATTGGCATAAAGTAACGAAGAATAATTGGGATGATGTATCAAAAGTAATGTCTTACGTGATGCGCTACGGAAAAGAGGAACCCTATAAGATAAATGGAAGACAGAAAATATTAAATATAAATGGTCATACAGTAACGGTAACTTTTGTAAGAAGGGATGGAAAAATAAAAATAGGTAGTGCGTGGGTTAATAGATAATAGAAAATTGAATTCTTTCAATAACTTCAAAGGAATTGAAGAGTTCTATTAAAAACATGTTGATTTATTTACTTACAATCCCTAGGTTAAAACGGTCAATATTTCGTTATAACCTAGGGCTACTTCAACAGATATAAGCTACTTTATTTCTATAAATACTATTTACTTTATGAAGAATAATTTTTGAAATATTTTTTATAATATATTGAAAGTTGAAAGGAAAATCAGTAGTACAGAGGTGAATAAATTATGTTGAAACAAATAGAAAGTTACATTCTATCTGGCAACTTCACAGAAGCTGAAAAATTATACCAAATAATGGATTTCCAACAATTTGAAGATGAAATCATAATTAGTGCTTATGACAACCGCAATATACTTTACTATACTTTTTTACATTATTTATTAATGAAAGTAGAATCAGAGGAATTACACAATCTTGCCTTTACTTTATTGATAGTCCCTTTAGTGCCTATTGAAGGTGCCTATCATTGTGCTCTCTATCATGCACAAAAAGCTATCGAATTGACAAATGAACAAAATGTAGGAGATTTAGAACTTATATTATTTCTATATGGGGTGCCCGATCAAGTCGTAAGTGATGATAAAGCCCTTGAAACTTGCCATAAAATTTTAGCGTTAGAGCCTTCTAATGAAATTGCCAAAAGTGTACTTAAAAAGGTCCAACGCAGAATGAAGTAATGTTCTTATGTACTTGTGAAAAAAGTACAAGCTCCTTTCATATTTAGCTCTCTACTCTCTTACGCCTATTTATTAATTGGCGTAAATTTAAAAAGTTCCTAGAAACTATAAAACTTTCTTAATGACGAAAATAAAACCAAAGGAGAATAAAACGTGTTAAAAAATTTAGAACAGCTCATCTTATCAGCCAACTTTAAAGATGCTGAAGAAATCTATCATAAAATGGACTTCCAACAATTTCATGATCAGCTACTATCAATCGCTTATGATAACCGCAATATGATTAATTACACCTTTTTGCTTTATTTATTAATGAAAAAAGAGTCAGCGAAGTTACACAATCTTGCCTTTTCATTATTTGTTATCCCTTTAACCCCTATCGGCAACCCTCATCATTGTGCCCTCTATCACGCACAAAAGGCTGTCGAGTTAACAAATGAACAAGATACATTTAGCTTAGAACAATTATTATTCCTTAATACTGTGCCTGATAAATTAGTCAGTGATGAAAAAGCGATTGAAATTTGTCATAAGATTTTAGCGCTTGACCCAACTAATAAAACCGCTAAAAGTTCCCTTAAAGAGTTAAAACGTAAAACTCAGTAAGATTTCTATTACACTGGTGAAAAGACGTACAAGCACTAGGTTAAAACGTTTGAATGATTCGTTTTAACCTAGTGGCTTTCAAAAAGTTGATGTTATTTAAAATATTTTAATAGCAATAAATCAGTAAAATGTAGGTGATTATTCCATGATAAAAAATCTAGAGCACCTTATTCTATCTGGCAACTTCACAGAAGCTGAAAAATTATACCAAATAGTGGATTTCCAACAATTTGAAGATGAAATCATAATAAGTGCTTATGATAACCGCAATATTCTTTACTATACTTTTTTGCATTATCTTATAAAGAAGAAAGAAACCGTAGAGTTACACAATCTTGCCTTTTCATTATTTGTACATGCTTTAACACCTATCGAAGGTGCCTATCATTGTGCTCTCTATCACGCACAAAGAGCTGTAGAGCTAACAAATGAACATGATTCTGACATATTAGAACACTTATTATTCCTTCATGAGGTGCCTGATAAATTGGTGAGTGATGAAAAAGCCCATGAAACTTGCCATGAAATTTTAGCATTAGATCCTGCAAACAAATACGCAAAAGAAACCTTAAAAAAATTGGCAAAAAAAAAAAAAAAAAAAATTTCCCTTAAAGCGATACAACGTATGGCTAAGAAAAAGTTTTAATGCAGTTTCATTTGATTTGTAGAAAACTAGCAAACAAAACACTTAACATTTAAAGAGTCGGTGACTTTTTTCATCCAGTCACCGATTTCCATATATAACCTTATTATTCCCTCTTAATTTCCTCCAATCTAAATAGTATGTTTAAAATAATGCGAAAACAACCTTTACAATAAAGTAAATTTCCCACCATGATAACAATAGTAATTGTCTGCTTGAAGATTTTTAATCTTATGCAAAGACAGTTCTGCGTGCTCAACATTTAAACAAAAATGTGGATTCGCAATAACCATTTCTTGATTTTCGTGTGCAGCTGCATCTCCAGTAATGACACTTTTTAAACTTGGGAAGTATAATGAAATATGCCCTGTTGTATGCCCAGGCGTTGCGACTACCCTACATTCGTTATGTAGAATCATGTCCCCATCATGTACCTTTTTATCGATTGCAACATGCTTTAAATTCTTTAATTGTTGAATAAACCATTTCCCAAATTCAATTTCTTCTTGTGGCATATGTTCTAGCATTTCTTCGGCTTGCACCAATCTCTCAGACTTGATTTCACCACTAATATATTTCGATTCTATTTCACTTGCTATGACGTTAACCCAAGGATATTTTGCTTTAAAATCATATAAGGACCCTATGTGATCATCATCGTAGTGCGTAATAATAATGTGCTTTAAATTCTTCATCTCATAGCCATTTTTTAATATTTCATTTTCGATCAAAGGGTAAAAATCTGTATACCCTGTATCGACCAACGTTATTTCACCATTCACTACAATTAAGCTCGGATAAATAGTGTTCTTTTGTCCATTAAATTCAAATTCAATTGGTAGTTCTACTATCTTCATTTTTCTCTCCCCCATACGCGTGCTTTTGAAATAATCAATAACTGAATATTCATTAACAGTACATTATAATATGGCTTTTTTTCAATAAGTACATTTCAAAAAACAGTTATTGTCATTAATAAGCAGGACATTTCCCTTATAAAAACCTCATATGTCATTTCCTTTCAACGTGGATTCCTGTACTATAATACATAACAATCTGACATATAAAAAAGCACACATTATTATCTCTTTTTGCATGTCAAGGAGGTCTTACATATGCACGATTTTATTTTTCCATTTAGCAATGAAAAGCCAAAATATAAACAGATTTATCAGCAATTAAAGACTCTAATTGAACAAGGAAACTTACAGTCGAATGATTCTCTCCCTTCTATTCGAAGGTTGGCGGAGACGTTACAGGTCAGTCGCAATACTACGTTGACTGCCTATGAGCAGCTTGTAGCTGAAGGATACATACGAGGTGAAGGACGCAAAGGCTATTTCGTCAATGTATTGGAACCAGTCTTTTTAAAGGAAGAGGAAGCATCATTGCTTCCTTCAAACGTAAAGCAGGTGCCTCCTGCTATAAAGATTGATTTTCGGGCAGGAGCTGTCGATCAAGCACATTTTCCGTTAAAGGCATGGCGACAATTTGCTAATCGTGCACTCCAGTTAGAGGAAAGTTTTGTGTATGGGGAACCGTTTGGGGAACCTTTATTAAAAGAGCAGCTTGTCCAATACTTATTACAAGCACGCGGGGTTAAATGCGAAGCGGATAATATTATTGTTGGTAGTAGTACACAGCAAATGCTACTGTACCTAGGCTTTATTTTGAAGCACGATTTCGCAAGTGTGATTGTCGAGGACCCTGGTTATATTGGTGCACGACAATCGTTTAAACTAAACGGCTTTACCCTAGAAGCACTCCCTGTTTTAGAGCAAGGTGCACAGCTTCAATTATTATCAGAAATGCAATCACGACTCTTATATGTTACACCTTCACACCATTTTCCTTACGGCGTCACTATGTCTATACAGCAACGCCAAATAATTATTCAGTGGGCAAAAACAGTGGATGGATACATTATCGAGGACGATTATGACAGTGAATTTCGCTATGCGCAGCAGCCATTTCCTGCGCTTGCATCCATTGATCACTCACGGGTTATTTATATTGGGACCTTTTCAAAATCTTTTTTACCTGGTATTCGACTAAGCTATATGGTATTACCTAAGTCACTTCTACATCGTTACAAGGAACAGTTTAGTGAATTTGAACATAATGCATCCTCCCTCCATCAATTAACGATGGCAACATTTATGGAAAATGGTGAGTGGACACGTCATATTAAACGAATGCGCATTATCTATAAACATAAAATGAACTTTCTTGTAGAGCAGCTTCAGCTACATTTCGGAGACTATATTACGATACTTGGAGAACATTCAGGGCTTTATGTATTGGTCAAGTTACATGTACAACAGTCGGAAGAACAGCTCATCCAAACTGCAGAGCAATACGGCGTAAAAGTATATCCGACAAGCCCCTATTTTCTTCAACAATCCACACATGAACCAATACTACAATTAGGCTTTAGTAAGTTAGAAATAGAAGACATCAAGCATGGGGTTCAACAGTTAGCAAAAGCGTGGCAGTTGTCTTCAATCAACGAATAAAAAACGCAGGAAAGTTAAATTCCTGCGTTTTTTATTTATTATGTATTATTTTTGTGCGTATTTTTGTAAATGCTTTGGTATTTCACGAAGATCCATTAACAACGGCATCATCATAAGTAATACGATTAAATAGATTGCAATCCCGATTGCTACAGCTGAGCCTTTAACTTCATCATCGACCACATAAGGCATTGTGATATAAGGTACAAATACCAATAGTAAAATAGAGATGCGTGTCATTGATGTAAACATTTGTTTTTTTGCACAATATGGACAACTAATGAAGCGTGAAAATGTCACAATCGAACGCATCGACTGCTTCCAAGTCCACTTCTCCTTACATTTAATACATTTTGGCATACAAATCCCCTCCATTCACTAATTATGCCATATTGTGTAATGGAGAAGTACTAAATTTAATGTTAAAAAGAATTTGCACAGTTATTCGCTGTACAAATTCTTTTAAAAATAATCGATAAACGTCGGAATACCTACTGGTAACACTGCTTCTAATAGCGCCATTTCAATCGCTTCACCCTGTAATCGTTCGATTTTCTCCAAATAGCTAGGTCGTTTATAGCCCAGTAGCATCGTTGCTAACGTCTGGACAGTGAGTTGAATCGCATTCTCAGAAAGTTGTTCGCTAACCTTTTCAACGGATACTTTTCCGTTTTGTGCAGTTACGACAAACGTACCGTTATTCCAAGCAACAATACGATCGCTTACTGCTAAGCGCAGTTGAAAGTCATTCCCTATAAACGGGTAGCGCAATAAAAATTCCTTTACATCTACAATACGTGCCATAAAATAAGGAGATACTTTTTGAATAATTTCACTGTCCTCAAGTAAAAATGCCACCGCTTCATTGCCGGTCGTTTTGCCATATACATTGTAAACCATTGAGCTATGTGCAGAGACAAAATTCCATAACCCTTTTCGTGCTTCTTCTTGTATATAAACGATTTCATCGATATAAAAATTTTCTTCCATAATACGATAGAACATGTAACCTTGTGGCTCATCTTCCTCATCGTAATAGACTGCTGCTTGTAGTTTGACATCACTATCTATAAATTTTTCTTCCCAAAAATCTTCTTGAAATTTCTCATTCCAGGCAATGCTATTACGCACCATTACACCATGTGTCTTTATTGCATATCGTGCATAAATTGCAACAACATCTTTATCTTTAGGATCGACACGACGAATTTTGCCATTTAATCCACCATAATGAGGGAGTTGTGTATCTTTCACTTGAAATTCCACAATATCGCTCATAATTTCCCAGCCTTTTTTGCGATAATATGGAATTGAATAAGGGAATAAATAAGAAATATACCTGCCTTCCTCACGCATTTGTTCTAAGCACTTTATAATGAGACTTTCCATTAAGCCATGCCTAGAATATTCAGGATACGTACCAACTGCTGTTATTCCTCCCATTTCATAAAACTTCCCATGCACATTGATTTGAAAAGGCAAATTTAAAATTTGTGATACAAGTTGTGAGCCATCAAACCAACCAAAAGCATGACCTTCGTCAAACTGTTTACTTTTGGCATTAACGAAACGGCGATCCTTATGAATAGACATAGACATCTGAAATACGTAGTTTAGCAAATCGATGGACTGTGCCATCTCATCTAGTCGTATTTCCCGCATTACTAAACCTTTCCGTTGATTCATTTTTCTCTCTCCTCATCAAATAGCTCTGCAAAAATGGTATCTGGGGCATTTAAAAATCGCTTTGTTACAATATAATGTATAGTGTCTTCGTATCGGATGGATTCAATTCCTCCATCTTCAAAACTGTAGATGGTAGCATTCGGATAACCGAGTAAAATAGGTGAATGAGTAGCGATAATAAACTGGGCTTCATGCTCTAAATCCTTCATTATTTTTAGAAGACTGAGCTGTCTCGTAGGCGATAAAGCTGCTTCAGGCTCATCAAGTAAATAAATTGCCTTTCCTTTAAAACGATTCATAAATAGCGATAAAAATGACTCCCCATGAGACTGTTGATGTAAGGATTTCCCTCCAAATGCAGCATACTTATTAGGGTGATTCTCTAACAAATCAATATGGCTTGCAAATTGATAAAACGTTTCTGATCGTAGAAAAAAGCCGTTCGAAACTTTCGGCCACCACGACAACCGTATATAGTCTCCAAGTGCAGATTCCGCTTTATGTACTTCATAAATGTTTTGACGTCCACCACCTGCTGTATTAAAATCACAGCGATCCGCAATTGCTTCCAGAAGCGTTGATTTCCCAGAGCCATTTTCCCCCACAAAAAATGTCACATTCGTTGGAAACTCTAGCTCTTGTAAATCGTGCAAACTGGGTATATTAAATGGATAAAGTCGTTTATCGTCTATGTTGTCCTGTAAAACTTTACATGATTTTAAATACATTGTGTCCCCTCCTATGTACTAGTATAACTCGCATACGGAACTATGAAACGGTCCTTTTTTCCAAATACAAACTAATAATACCTACTATGAATAATAAGATGATACCAATTAAGGAAATAGGTGACCACATAAGCCTAAAATCGAATAATTGAAAGAAAAAAGTGAATATTGAGACAAAGCATAAACTCATCATCACCATTGAATGTGAACAATACCGAATACCTATTTGCATTAAATACATTGGAAGCACGACGCCTGTTGCCGTTACAGTAAAAATTCAGCCAATATTTCCTGAGAAATACTTAAAGAACACATCATAAGTAGCTAAAAAAGATAATAAAATTATGCCATAATAACGATTTGCCAAAATCATAGAAGTTGTCCAGCCTGCCTCACTTAATTCCCTTGAATATATGGTGCATAAAACAGCACACACCCCACAGCTAATACTTGCAAATAAGGCGATGATAACAGGCATTGTTATTACTAACTGGACTGCTGAGTTTCCGCTAAGTACATCTACAATAAGTACAAGACACGCAATCATAGTTGCCATGGCAATTAGCCACTGCGCCCTTGGAATGGATTCCTTTGCAATGACCGCAAGAACTAAGACAAATAATGGACCAATACCCATTTCGAGTGCACTTACTATGGCAGACTCCACATATTTTAATGCAAAATAAAAACACATAAAGGCCAGAACGGACGCTCCATTTAATTTCACAACATAGCCGATTGTTCCTTGCCATTTAATATGATGTTTATGTGTACGTGCAAAAAATGCAAAGTAGACTGCTGTTAGAAAAAAGCTAATACATGTAAATAGAAATGCTGGTATTTCTTGTACTTGCTTAGCATAAACTACTTGACTCATTGCAGTAAAAAGCGCTGAAAAAATAAGTGCTAACAGCCCTATCGTTGTTTCGCGTTTCTTCGTTATGTCCATTCATCTCCCCACTTTTCATTATTTCCTAAAACAAAAAACTCCATCTCCAATAAATATAGAGACGAAGTTATCCGTGGTACCACTCTGTTTAGCATATATGCTCACTTTAACTATAACGGTGGCTGCCATTTATACTTATTTATTCAGTATAAAAACTCCTGGACGAGTTCACGAATCATTTACGATGATTTTCACCAGCCATCATCTCTCTACAAGTAAATAATATCCGCCACCATTTCCAATAATTGTTAAATATTAGCGTTTATAATAATTTATTATAGTTAAGCTCTTTAAAGCATTAATTCACACTAATAAAATCGCCAAATTTTTAAATAATTATTATATTTGACAATATTTTCTTTTTATATTATTTTTATATTGACTGAACATTCAATCAAAAAGGAGTTTAAAATGCCTAGAACTGAAATTCAAAATTTAGACCTGCGAGATCAAAGACGAGATCAACTATTAAAAGCTGCATTAAAAGTGTTTTCTAGAAGAGGAATGGTTGCTACAAAAATTAGTGATATTGCAAAGGAAGCCAATTTAAGTCATGGACTTGTTTATCACTATTTTAAGTCGAAGGAAGAAATCTTTACACTTTTAGTACAAAGTGCAGCAGAAAGTGCTAATCAGATTATTGAGAATGCCTATCTTTATGAAGGAACCCCACTAAATAAAATTAAATGGATGACAGAACAAATTCTCGAAAGTTTATTTGATGGAGATCAAATTCTATTATTTTTGATAATGATTCAGGCTAGTACTTCTGAAGCTGTTCCATATGAAGTGAAACAACTTTTAACCTCTCCAGAATATAAATCCCCTGTCAGTGGTTTGATTCCTTTAATTACTGCGGGACAACAGTGCAATGAAATAATTCAAGAGGACCCCATAATATTAGCTGTTAGCTATTATTCTTTTATTCAGGGTTTCTCCATTAATAGATTACAGTGGAATCAGTGTCCCATACCAGAAGCCGATTTGATCATCAAAATTTTCAAATAAATATTTAAGAAATGAGGTACAGTATGATAAAAAATAAGCGTAATTTAAAATTTTGGTACTTATTTATTTCACCTTTTTTCATTATATTAATTGGGTATTCGACAGCTACGGTTTTTAATCATTTCATTGGGGGATGGGCATGGATTCCATTAGCGATTATCTATTGGACATTTTTAGGCATTTCTATTTGGAATTTTAAAGGGGATAAAAAACTTGGAGCTTGGTTTATAAAATCAAAGAAGGCTCCTTTTTGGATTACAATATCTATGCTTATCGGAATATTTCCATTAACAATTCTTTTGACGAGTTACCATTTGTTTAATTCAATATGGTTAATTGTTTTTTGGTTATTGTTTGCATTTATTAATCCATGGTTTGAAGAATATTATTGGAGAGGTATATTGTTAGATAATTTATTAACTAAATTTCCAAAATGGTTTGCTATTTTATATTCAACTTTACTTTTTGTAATTAGTCACCCATTGATGTGGGGAGTGTTTTCCTATGCGAGTAAGTCATATCACTTATATTTATATTTATCAGTTACAAGTATAGTTTGGGCAATTACATATTTAAAAACGAAAAGTTTGCGTTATATTATTTTATCTCATTTTATTGTAGACATTGGAAATTTAACAGTATTAACTTTTTTAAATATTTACGTACCCCCTACCATGAGTTAAATCTACAATAAATATGCATAACCTAATTTGTTTTAGTTGATTTAGTGATTATTTTATAACCTCTATATGAATGGAAGGCTATTTGAGCTAGCAAATACGCTTATATATATGCAATAGCTATTTTTACTTTTCATTATCCAAACCGTTAAATTAAAAAATCTCCTAACATCCGCTAGGAGATTTTTTTACTTACACTACTCCAAAAGAAGTTGAAGATAACGCTATGGGATCTTCCCCTCACTTGAAAGCAAATGCTAAAAACGCTTGAATTTCTTATTTTGCATTTTTATCTGGCTGATGAATACCAAAAACATTGCCTTCAGTATCTGTATAATAGCCCTGCCATGCCATCCCTGGAAGCGCATATTTCGGTATTGCTATCTTACCGCCATTATCCAGAATTTTCGCTTCTGTTGCATCGTAATTTTCCACACCCATTGTACAAGCAAATCCATTCAATGCTTGGTTTGGTTCTGGAGGAGGACCTTGGCGTTGCATTAAAGCACCATTGATGCCTAGTTCATCCTCACTACCTGTCACTGCTCCAAAATACGGCATTCCAGCATAGTCACTCCAATCTTCAAATGACCATCCAAATATGTTGCCATAGAAATCCTTTGCTCGCTCCATATCACTTACATGAACTTCAAAATGAACTAATCTCCCCATCGTATCCTCCTAAATGTAATAGAATATAATTACTATAATGCATTTTTTTATAGATAGGAAATATAATGAATACTCAAACGGATTGATTGTCCAAATAATTGTAGCACCTACAAAGTTCTACGCTTTGTTTGAAGAAATAACGTATTATCGGTTTATATCTTGTGTTACCTTTCTCCCAGCATAATACTTCATTTGTTCATCACCTTTATGTTCTTTTGCGGTCATCGTGATTGGTTGCAATTTAAGTACAACCGTTTTACTACCTAAAGAAGATTGATATTTATCGACATGTGTCTTCGATAAAGGTACTTTATAATAATTGGGGACATATTTATCAAGCATTTCTTGCATAGCTGCTGTTGCTTCATTTAAATCCGTTACAATTTCAATTTTTCCATTTGCGATAACGCTCATATAAGCTGTATCTGTATTCGCGGGAATCGGATCGGCGATTGTTCCGTAAATTTCACATATTGTCAGGCATGCATTAGCATTATTGTTTAAAATGTTAATTTTTCTTCCCTCATTTGCACCATGAATGTAAAAGTTTCCATCCTTAAATACAAAATTTAAAGGAATTACATATGGCATGTTGTTATCTACTAACCCAAGAAAAGCTGTTTGTGCTCCTCGTAAAAATTTATTGATTTGCCTTTCGTCTGTACATGTTCTATTCACCATACGAATTTGAGTTTCCATCCAAATCACTTCTCCCTTTTTAACAAGTATAAAAACTTCCTAACTTCTAAAGAGAGTCTATAGCAGGATTGTCTTCTAAAAAAGGGACAGTTTGATGAAAAAGAATGGGTACAACGTAAAATCTTCATCCTTTTTATTAGAACTTCACTATGTCGAACTGTTGTCTTTGTTGACTTTTCGTTCCCATTACTTAGGGTGAACTACCACTTTACTGTTGTCGATAAAATAATTTAAGCTGTGCGACAATCATAATGCTAATTACGACAAGTAAAAACCAAGAGCTAATTTTTCCAAAATGCACAATCGTCCAAGCTACCTCTTGATTAGGATATGACCATGCACCAAAGTATGTTGCAATATTCTCTGCAATCCAAATGAAAAATCCAATTAAAAGGAATGATACAACAATAGGCATTTTATAGTGATTTTGCCGTACTGTGAATTTGACAACGGTCCGATAAAACACAATAAAAAGTGCAGCCATTAACAGCCATCTCACGTCATATATAAAATGATGTGTGAAGAAGTTTAAGTAGATCATAGCTCCTAATGGGATAGCTACATAACTTCTGGGCCAATTTAAAATTTTCAAATCAAACCTACGCCAAGCTTGGCAAATATAACTAGCCACACTAGCATACATAAAGCCGCTATATAAGGGAACACCACCAATTTTGGACCACGCCTCTTCTGGATAAGACCAAGAGTGAAAGTTCACTTTATATAATTCTAGTATAAGACCAATAATATGAAACAGACAGATTACTTTTATTTCATCTTTAGATTCTAGACCAAATTTATACATCAAGTACTGTGTCACAAGACAGACTATTAAAATCAAATCATATCTTGCAAGTGGTAAATGAATAATTTTTGACAGCGCAAGCGTAACAAATATAACAACAGGAAAAATACAAGATAAGGATTGATGGTACGTAAAGTACCCTAAGTCTTTTAAAAAAATTTTCAACATTTATTCACCTCATATAACAAAGTACGAGAAAATTAACTAGCGTAAGACTAATCTCTTCTTGTATGAAGAATAAATGATATTTTATCTTATTACAATGTTTTTTTATCGAAAAACGATAAATTATTTCGTTTTTTAGCGGAACAATTTTTTATAAAATACGTCTCTTGTAAACCTAAATAAAACAACAAGAGTAGCCACATCATTGCAGCTACTCTTGTCATTTAAAGAAACATTTTTTGGTCTAATTTTAACTGTACTTCTTGTTGGCTTACTTTTATCACCTTCGTTTTCTTCACTTTTACATAATAAACAATATAACAGCCGATAAAGAATGCGCCACCACAATATAAAGCTAATCGTTGAGACGGATCAAAAGCTAAGCTTGCCATGACAATACAATTCGCTGTTAAACCTAAAACTGGAACGATTGGATATAGCGGTGCTTTGAATTTTAAATCCTCCACTTTACCACCTTGACGAACATACGAACGTCTAAAGGCAATTTGCGATGCGGTAATCGCAATCCAACCGATTTGTGCGCCTAAACCTGCTAGAGATAATAGCCAAACAAACACTGTTTTTGCAGCAAATACACTTGATAATAGTGATAAACCCGCTACGGCAAGTGTAATTAATAATGCATTCATTGGAATTCCTCTTTTATTAACTTTCCCTAAAACTGGGCTAGCCATCTTTTCAACAGATAAAGAGAACAACATACGTGTTGCTGCATATAGACCAGAGTTTGCAACCGATAATAGCGCTGTCAAAATAACAAAATTCATAATATCTGCTGCATAAGGAATGCCTATACTGTCCAGTACAACTACAAATGGACTTTCAACAACTCCTGCTTTATCCATTGGAATCATAGCTGCAAGTATTACTACAGATAATACAAAGAAGAACAATGTACGCCAAACTGTTTGTTTAATAGATTTAGGAATTGTCTTTTCAGGATTTTCACTCTCCCCAGCAGCAATACCAATTAATTCTGTCCCTTGGAATGAAAAGTTCACAGTAATCATTGTAATAAGTAGTGCTGTTACACCATTTGGAAATAGCCCATGCTCATAAAAATGAGTAAGGAAAGGAGCGCTGGTTCCATCTTTCATATCAATAAGGCCAAACATAGCTGCTCCTCCAACAATAAGGAACATAATGATAGCCAATATTTTTATGCTAGAGAAAACAAATTCTGCTTCCCCAAATGCTTTAGCTGATAAACCATTTAATAAAAAGAGCAAGGCACCAAATATTAAACACCACATCCATACTGGTGATTCTGGAAACCATCTTTGCATAAGTTGTCCAGCCCCTAAAAATTCAAGGGCAACCGTTACTGCCCAGCCCAGCCAATAAAGCCAGCCAACGGCAAAGCCAGTAGCAGGACCAATAAACTTCGTCGTATATGTTTGAAATGAACCAGATACTGGCATAGCAACAGATAATTCACCCAAACAAAGCATCGTTAGATACATCACTAACCCGCCTACTAAATAAGAAAGAATAGCACCAGTTGGTCCAGCTTGATTTATAGTAAAACCTGATCCGAGAAAAAAGCCAGTCCCAATACATCCCCCTAGTGAAATCATAAATAAGTGTCTAGCTTTCATACTTCTTTTTAATTCATGTTGTTCTGTTGCCATAAAATAACCCCTTACACGATTATCATGTAAGCACTTTCTTTTTAAAGTGCAAAAAGATAATGATGAGAAATATTAATAGATGTTTAAAATTAAATCTATTTTGTGAACATTCAATTTTCTGACAAATAAAAAAGCTTAATTAGTCTAGAGCATTCGTTCCTTCTATTGTAAACTACAATGAGGGAGAGCATTTTTCTTAAATTTGGTTGTCGCGACCTCATTTTACTAAAAAGTTCTTCCTTATCAGCTAATTGATTTTCCCCAATCCATTGTTTAAAGTAATGTATCGCCAAATAAAGAGCTAATTAAAGCGACCGCTGCAATAGCTGTTTTATTATATTGATCTAGTACTGGGTTTGTCTCTACAAACTCTGCAGACGTAATAATATTTGCTTCGGATAGCATTTCCATAGCTAAATGACTTTCACGATAGCTAATACCACCTGCTACTGGCGTTCCGACACCTGGTGCATCGTTTGGATCAAGACCATCTAAATCTAAAGATAAATGGACACCATCTGTACGTTGCTTTAAATATTCAATCGTTTCTGACATTACTGTCGTCATACCTAAGCGATCGATTTCATGCATTGTATAAACTTTAATGCCAATTTCCTTAATAAGCTTTTTCTCTCCTGGATCTAAATCACGGGCCCCAATAATTACTACATTTTCAGGTTTTACTTTTGGAGCATAGCCGCCAATATTCGTAAGTGCAGGATGTCCAAGACCTAAGCTTACTGCTAAAGACATTCCATGGATATTTCCTGAAGGAGATGTTTCACCTGTGTTTAAATCGCCATGGGCATCATACCAAATAACACCTACATTATCATAATGTTTCGATACACCCGCTAATGTTCCAATGGCAATACTATGATCTCCTCCTAAAACTAAAGGAAAGCGATTTGAGGAAATAGCTTGATTTACTTTTTGACCAAGCTTGTCATTAGCATCTGCTACGGTTTTTAAATTTTTTAAGTTTGATGTTGTTTCTATAGTTTCATCATTTTTTACAAATTCGATATTCAAATCCCCTACGTCCTCAATCGAATAACCAAGGCCTTCAAGTCGATCTGTTAGTCCGGCATATCGAATAGCACTCGGCCCCATGTCGACCCCTCTTCTAGTTTGACCCAAGTCCATAGGCACCCCAATAATTGTAACTTCTTTACGCATGATATTTTCTCCTCTCCAATAATTACTTTCACAGTATAAAGAAAATGAAAAATTGACTCAACTCGACATTATTTTTAATTTTTATACAGTTTAGATTATTAGAAACATAGATTTTCTCTTGCATAAACGAATGCATAAACACAATTATAATGAATAAAGATACTTATTTTGTAAATTTTATATATGTTTTTGTCAGAAATTTCAAAAACGAAAGATTAAAACTATTCATTTTTATTGTTTTTTTAGAAAATTATTTCGTTAATTTCAGGATTTATATCAATATAATGTAAATATATTTAAAATATATCCATATTTGTATATGAGTAATAGGTTTAGATATTGATATATTTTAATCATATAATAAAAATAAATAAAACCAGAATCTCATTTCACAGTGAGTTCTGGTTTAAAATTTTTGTATGAATAATTTTTCATCTGATTGAATTTCAGCATAAAAGACTTCTTCAATATTTTTGATTCCTGCTTTTTTTAATTCGCTTTTTAGCCACTCTCTATTTTTCCCAACTTCTAACAAATTTCTTTTTAATAATTTTCCGTCTGATATTATTTCTATAGGTAAAAACGGTGGATTTTTAGGCGAAATGTTTATATCTATTTTTTGCGTACCTTGAAATTGAGGTTTCTTCAGGATACTAAGCATGCCATTCGGTTCTAATATCGCAAAATCGATTTCATCAATTGAAAAAACTTGATATTGTCTTATCATCATCGTTAAGTCATCTATATTGACGCCCGTTCTTTTCAATGCTTTTCTATCAATTCTGCCGTGTTTTATTACGATTGTAGGTTGACCATCGAGAATCATCCTTATTTTTCCGGATTTTAGACTTATATAGCCAATAAGTGTTGTTAGCGAGCACCATATAACCAAGCTCAGTAAATCTTTTGTGTAATCTTTTGTACTAAGAACAATCATGTTAGCGGCAATTGAGCCAATTGTTATTCCTGTTACATAGTTAAAAAACGTAAGTTGACTTAATTGTTTTTTTCCTAAAAAACGTGTTAGTGCAAGAAGTACAAAAAAAGTTATGACTGTTTCTAGTGCTATTTGTAAGTAGCTTACATCTTTCATGCCTCCACTCCTATCTATACAATAGAATGTGTTGTGCATAAAATAAAATACACTAAAACTAGGTACTAATTAGCGATTCTCGTCAAGGTTTTCCAATGACTCCAAAGATCGATATAATGTCGATTTACTGATGCCTGTTTCTTCTTTAATATCATGTAATGTGAACTTCCCTGAATGGTACATCGAAATAGCTTTTTGAATGTTTATATCTGGTTTTCTCGGTCTGCCAATAGTCTTTCCCTGCTCTCTTGCATTGGAAATGCCAATAATAGCTGACTGCTTCGCAACATCTGTTTGGAACTGGATATAGTGTTTCATCATTTGTTGTAATGTACATGTTAAAGATTGATTAGTAGAAATATTCTCATTTAAAAAATGAATGCTTACATCGTCTTTTTCACATACATTGAAGAGGTCTTGCAGTTGTCGTGTTGTGTCTGCAAGTGCAAACATCCGTTCAACAATAATCGTATCTCCTGGTTGCAATGCCATTAGCAATTCTTCTAATTTATGTCGCTTTTTAGGTGAAGCATGCAGTTCACGATATATCGTTTGGCATTTTTCAGATACTACTTTTAACTGTTTTTCACACGTTTCATCATCATATAAAGGTCGTACATAACCGAAAATCATCAATTTACCTCCTTACATTGTCTCAAAAAGGTTCCATTTTGGGAATATGAATGGTATGATACTCAAAGAATTTTTTATATTAAAAGGAGTACATCATGCAAAGTTTAAAACAACAATGGTTTGGAAACATTCGAGGCGATCTATTAGCAGGCATTGTCGTAGCACTTGCTCTTATCCCTGAAGCCATTGCCTTTTCTATCATCGCGGGCGTTGACCCAATGGTAGGGTTATATGCATCTTTTTGTATCGCTATCACAATAGCTTTTGTCGGTGGTAGACCTGGTATGATTTCAGCAGCTACAGGCGCAATGGCACTCGTAATAGCACCATTAGTAAAAGATTACGGACTAAATTATTTACTCGCTGCTACAATTTTAACAGGCATTATTCAAATAATTTTTGGCTTATTAAAAATAGCAAAATTAATGAAATTCATACCAAATGCTGTCATGATTGGCTTTGTAAATTCATTAGCTATTTTAATTTTTTTAGCACAAGTACCTCAAATTATCGGAATGTCTACGATGACATATATATTTGTCGCATTGACACTTTTACTTTTGTATACTTTACCACGATATATTCAAGTAATACCAGCACCACTTATAGCAATCGTTGTATTAACTTCTATAGCGATTTATAGTGATGCTAATTTACGAACTATTGGTGATTTAGGGGTTATTACGCAAACACTACCGACATTTGCTATTCCGAATGTACCTTTTACGTTTGAAACATTAAAAATTATTTTCCCCTATTCGCTAGCATTAGCAATTGTTGGGCTAATCGAATCTTTATTAACAGCCCAAATCGTAGATGATATGACCGGGACAGAAAGTGAAAAAAATAAAGAAGCGAGAGGACAAGGCATTGCTAATTTCATTAATGGATTTTTTGGAGGAATGGCCGGTTGTGCGATGATTGGTCAATCTGTCATCAATGTTAAGTCTGGTGGACGAGGGCGCTTCTCAACACTTGTAGCAGGTTTATTTTTAATGTTTTTAATTATTGTTTTAGGTGATTTAGTAGTAAAGATTCCAATGCCAGTACTTGTAGGCATCATGATTATGGTATGTATCGGTACATTTGATTGGAATTCTTTCAAGTATTTAGTGAAGGCCCCTCCTAGTGATGCGATTGTTATGCTAGTAACGGTTATCATCGTAGTATACACACATGATCTATCGAAGGGAGTTATTGCTGGGGTTATTTTGAGTGCAATCTTCTTTGTAGTAAAAATTTCAACTTTGAAAGTAATAAAAAATGGAGATATATACAATATAGAAGGTCCATTATTCTTTGCTGCCACACATAGCTTTGTCGATTACTTTAAAAAATTTGAAGGCATGAATACTAAAGTTACGATAGATTTTAGAAATAGTCGTCTATGGGATGAATCTGCTGTAGGCGCCTTGCATAAAGTAAAACATTCGCTACAAGCAAAAGGGATTACAGTTGAAATAACGGGACTCGATACTTCCAGTCAAAAACTAATTGATCGATTACAAAGTATAACTTCTTCTCATTAAAGAACAAGGAATTCCGATATACTTACGCGGAATTCCTTTTTTTAATTCGTTCGCAGGATTCTACCTTCCTTCCGCGGAATTATACCTCTCTTTCGCGGAATCCTACTTTCCTTCCGCGGAATTCTACCTCCCTTTCGCGGAATCTTTCCTTCCTT
>NZ_JBIVOE010000001.1:32265-282748 GCF_044753985.1 Lysinibacillus sp. NPDC093210
CTTCCGCGGAATTACTCCTCCCTTTCGCGGAATTCTACTTTCCTTCCGCGGAATTACTCCCTGCTTTCGCGGAATCTTTCCTTCCTTCCGCGGAATTACTCCCTGCTTTCGCGGAATCTTTCCTTCCTTCCGCGGAATTCTACCTCCCTTTCGCGGAATCTTTCCTTCCTTCCGCGGAATTACTCCTCCCTTTCGCGGAATTCTACTTTCCTTCCGCGGAATTACTCCCTGCTTTCGCGGAATCTTTCCTTCCTTCCGCGGAATTCTACCTTCCTTACGTAGATAATTAAATGCATACAATAATCTCATTTTTAACAGAATTTGGTGTATGATTTAGTTATCATTTATTGTCTATCTATCAATCTGATAAAATCGGAGGATGTCGTATGAAAAATAGGAAAAGCTGGTTTCGAATGTGGAAAATACTTTCCTTTGCGTTTTCCATGTTTCTTCAAGTTTATTGGTATCGTTTTCGAAAAAAATCAGATACACAATGGGAATTGTTATGGGAAAAGCTTGGTCGACAATTTCGCCAAACACTATTTGAGCTTGAAGGCGTGTTAATTAAAGTTGGGCAACTTTTAAGTATTCGCGAGGATTTACTGCCAAAAAGTTTTATCAGTCAAATACAGGATTTAGTTGATCAAGTACCTCCCTCTCCTTGGGAGGACATTCAATGTGTATTGGAAAAAGAATGGGGAAAACCGATAGATAATGTACTTCTTTCCATCGAAACAACAGCAGTAGCTTCAGCCTCAATTGGAGAGGTTTATCGTGGAAAGCTAAAAGACGGCACAAATGTTGCAATCAAAGTACAACGTCCATCCATCCCATCAATTATGCGAATTGATTTTCGTTCATTAGCTATTATTATTTGGTTTGCGCAATATTTTGCACCTATCCCAAAAGAGTTTATCAATTTTAGAATGCTCTTTAATGAACTCAAATCTGTTATAGGAAGAGAATTGGATTTCAAAAAAGAGTTAGCTACAATGAAGCATTTCAGAGAACGCTTTGAATCCATCCAAAAGCTTACGATTCCTACTGCTTATCCTGATATGAGCACTTCTCAAGTATTGGTAATGGAGTGGATAGATGGTGCTAGAATAACGGATAGCGTATTTTTATCAACAAATCAAATTGATAAAGAAGCTTTATCTAAGCGGTTAATGCACGTTTTCTTGCCTCAATGGTTAGAGGCAGGCATTTTTCATGCAGATCCTCATGCTGGAAATGTTTTGGTGAAGGCTGATGGTACGATTGTACTTCTTGATTTTGGTATGGTAGGGGAAATTTCAAGAAAGGATGCAGCTAATTTTCAAAATTTAATGCAAGCCATTTTTCTAAAAAATTATGCTCAAGCAGCAGAGACGTTAAAGAATTTAGGTTTTTTACTACCAGGAGCAGATTTGAAAATTATTGAAAACTTACTTAAGGAAGTACTACTACTGGATGTAAGTAAGATAAAAGAAATGGACTTATTTGCCGTCAAAAAAGAAATGAACGACATTATCAAACTTCTGCCAATACAAATACCTACTCGATTTATTTTTTTAGGACGCTCATTTGTGACAATTGAAGGTATTTTGCTAACCATTAATCCTGATAAAGAAATGTTAGATATTATTAAACCAGTATTTTCTGATTGGGTAAAACATGGAAGCTCAAATAATTGGAAGTCCATTTTACAATGGCTCAATGCGTTACCAATATTTAAAATTTTTCATTCTTTGCAAGATCTTGTAGAAACGCCACAACGTATATTAATCCAAAAGGAAACGTTACAGCACAGAGACTTTGTCTTTTCCATCTATGAAAATCAAAAAAGGCATATTTTTATTTTAAGCATACTTGCATTCGTTGGGATTTTTTGCGGATTATATTTACAATGGGCAATATTATATAAAACATCAGCTCTGTTATTGTCTCTATCTATTCTTTTTTATATTGTGAGCAGTTGGAAACAAAGAAATTGGTTAAAACGTATGAATAAAAATCGTATTTGAATAACGTCCGCCTCCTTTGATTTAGGGGGCATTTTTTTATTTCTGTGTATGCATTCTTAACGTATTCTCCCTGTATACCAATAGTTCTATATTCTTTCCATGTCTCATAAATTGACTAAAATACAGATTAAGGAGAACTGTGAATATGCATGTTGTTCATTTTTATGAAAATAAGTCTTCGATTTTAAATCAGTTATTAATTCGTATTCCTACAGTGGACGAAAACATCCAACTAAAAGGACGTAAGGCTAAGGTAATCGATGTTATTCAAATCGATGAGCGCCAGTATCATGTTAATGTGTTGTTTGAAAAAATTCCGAAAAAACAACCTTTAACAAGAGATTTAGGGAAGAAAAAAAGATAGTTTCTTCCCTATTTCCATGGGTGAATAAGTTTATTAACAGACAAAACGGGAAAATTATATTATCTATACCAATCACAGTGCGATTTATTCTCATTCAATATAATTTATTGAGCAGAAAGATTGACTTTATAATTGATAACAATTATCATTATCATATAGATTATTTCTTTTCTCTATTTTTGTTTATTTCAGAATCCCCCCTTATTTTTTGAAATAAACATGCATTAAACGGATATTCTTACATCAGACTAAGAATATCCGTTTTTTCATTACATAAATCGAAGGAGCTGTTCTAAATGGATTATCGTATCGAAAAAGACACTATGGGTGAAATCAAAGTACCTGCCAATAAAATATGGGGTGCGCAAACTCAACGCAGTAAGGAAAATTTCCAAATCGGCACTGAGCACATGCCTATTGAACTTATTCAAGCAATGGCTATTTTAAAGAAAAGTGCAGCACTTGCGAACAATAAATTAGGGAAACTTTCAGATATTAAAGCCAATGCTATTGTGCAAGCGGCAGATGAAATTTTAAACGGACAATGGGATGATCAGTTCCCACTTGTTGTATGGCAAACAGGTAGTGGTACACAATCCAATATGAATGTAAACGAAGTTATTGCGCATCGTGCAAATCAAATTTTACAGGATGCTGGTGAATCTGACCGCATTCATCCAAACGATGATGTCAATAAATCACAAAGCTCCAACGATACATTCCCGACAGCGTTGCATATTGCAGCAGTACTAAAAGTAGAAGATTATTTACTGCCTCGCCTTCGCTTATTAAAAGCTACGTTCGATGAAAAGGCTGAAAAATTTAAAGATATTATTAAAATCGGACGTACTCATTTACAAGATGCTACGCCGCTGACTTTAGGTCAAGAAATAAGTGGTTGGTCCGCAATGTTAGGCAAATCTGAGCAAATGATTAAACATAATGTAGAATACATGAAAGAACTTGCAATTGGTGGAACAGCTGTAGGTACTGGCATTAACGCACATCCCGAATTTGGCGACCGTGTAGCAGTTGAAATTAGCGAGCTAACTGGGAAACAATTCACATCTGCAGCTAACAAGTTTCATGCACTAACAAGTCATGACGAAGCTGTCGTGGCACATGGAGCATTAAAGGCACTCGCTGCGGACTTAATGAAAATCGCCAATGACGTTCGTTGGTTAGCAAGTGGGCCTCGTTCTGGTATCGGTGAAATTACTATTCCAGAAAACGAACCCGGCTCATCCATTATGCCAGGTAAAGTGAATCCAACTCAAAGTGAAGCGATGACAATGGTCGTGACGCAAGTCGTTGGAAATGATGCAACGATTGCATTTGCCGCTTCCCAAGGGAATTTTGAACTTAACGTCTTTAAACCAGTCATCATTTATAATTTCTTACAATCAACTCGCCTACTGGCTGATACGATGAAATCATTTAATGATAACTGTGCTATTGGTATCGAACCAAACATTGAAGTGCTTGATCATAACTTGCAAAACTCCTTAATGCTAGTAACTGCATTAAATCCTTATATTGGGTATGAAAATGCAGCTAAAATTGCGAAGAAAGCACATAAAGAAGGCACTACATTAAAAGAAGCTGCCATTGCTTCTGGCTTGTTAACAGAAGAACAATTTAATGAATATGTTGACCCAGCAACGATGATTTATCCAAACGCATAATGATATAAGTGCAGGGGAAATTTAAGCGAACTGCACATAAGAAAAAGCCTTGATATTACAATCAAGGCTTTTTCCTTTGTCTAAAAATCCTAATTAATCCTCTAACGTCGCTTTTTCAACTACATGGCTTTGAGGAACGAAAAATGTTCTATAAAGCTCTGGTTCTGCAGCAAACTTCACTGCGTAATAGTTGCCAATTTTAAAACCTGCACTTTTTAAAACAGTTCCTGCCTTCAATTGACCCGCAATTCTTTGATAGTAATCGTTATTATTAATGAGATACGGTTTAATATGCTGCACTGTATCCTTTGTAACAGTAAATAATGTATCCGTATTAACAGGTAGAGGTTCTATTAATTGAATGTCAGTTGGATCGATTTTTCTCTTTTCAATACCGCCACCTACAAAACTTAAATCATAAGTATTAACAAGTTCTCCTTGTTCAATTTTAAAATTTCCCCATATATTTAAATATGTGTAATAGGAATGTGCATGTGTTCCCAAACTATCACTCTCTATGTAGAATGAGTAAAACGGTTTATCTCTATTGATCCACATATAAGCGGGATGATTATAAAACTGTACACGCTGTTCAAATGGAATTGCCATAAAAACGGTTAAATCGGATGCTTGAACACGATAACCAGAGCTCATCCAATAATATGTTTGACGATTGTATTTTTCGATATTATATACGCGGAAGTAGTTTCCCTTTTTGACTAACATCGATTCAAACTGTCCATTCGCATTTTTCTTGTACACTTTCACATCTTTTGAAAACGTCATTTTCCCTGTTTGCCCTTTGACTATTTCTGCCCCATCAAACATTACTTTCGCTTCTGATTTCGTTGGATTTACTCCCGCTAATACAACTGCTGCTAATAACACGATAAAAAACTTTCTCACAATGTTCCTCCTATTCGACCTTATGTTAGAATACTATTTCCCTATTTATCATTCCAGGCAATTATAGAATGCACAATCATAAAAAGAAAAAGCCACATCTAAGTATGATGTGACTTGCTATGTAATTTTAAAAAGAATAATGGCTGTGTAAACACTATGCTTATCATAAAAAGTATACGTAGAAAATTTAATGTCTATAAAATCGCCTTCTGGTAAATCATATAAAAATCTATTAATCATGTTTTCAAGCGTATCTTTATCTCTCGCCTCAAGTATATTCGTTCTTAATCGTGCCATTTTTATCACCTCACTCCGTTCATCATACAATAGATGGATACATTTTCCAATGTTATAAATTTAATAGAAGTGGAAGGAAAGTAAAGAGTCTTCCTATTTTATTGTAGTCAGGCTCTTTACTCATCTAAACTATTGTTGCAACTCTATTTTTCGTTTTTGTTTAAGCGAATTCCAAATTTTTATGGATGCTGCGAATACTAAAATTAGTGATACTATGACAAACACAAGACCAACTGTGTAATTATGAAGACTACCTCCCATAAAACTATATAATATTCTTAATGGGGTACTCGCTATAATGATAGTAAAAATGTAGGTTGAAAATTTTATCCCTACGGATGCGGATAAAAAACAGATTATGTCCGCTGGTGCTATCGGACAAATAACGCCTATTGCTAGAAATTTGTAATTGTAGGTTTCTAATAAATCATTCAATTCGGGGTACCGATTTTCTAAATATTTATTGATTTTATTTCCAGCGTAACGTCTTGAGAATATATAAACGATTGTTTCACTCAATACAATGCCTACTGTAGATAACATTAAAGCTTCCATTGGCTGAAAACAAACGCCACCCAAAATCATTAAAGTTGTACCTGGGATAAAAAATATAAACCTGATTAGCCATAAACCAATAAACAATAAGTATGCATTATTTTTATTACCAGAAATAAAATCCTTTAGTGTATTCATATCGAGTGACAGTAAATCAAAATGCTTTAATATATAAGCGAATAAGATCCAAATAACGATTATGGTTAATTTCTTTCTCATTTCTTCCTCACCTCAACACTTCACTAAACACATAATAAGAAATAAAAATTAAGAAAAACACCTTGAAATCATTAAGGATTCTTAAGATGACCAATATAAATACTTATGTCAATGTATGATAAATAGCGTTGCACAGTGATTATTGAAAATGTTACAAAATAAAAAAGAGATGTATCGATACGCACATCTCTAGATTCTTCCATTAAATGATTATTTATATAAAGGCAGTTCAACAATAAACGTTATCCACCTCTCCTTGTATTCCGCACCTATATCCCCATTATGAAGCTCAATGATTCTTTTTGAAATGGAAAGTCCAAGACCAGTCCCTTGTGCGTCTATTCTTGCTTTATCCCCCCTAAAAAACCGGTCAAACATTTTATTTACATCGTCCATTGGAGGATTTTCCATTTTATTTGATACTTTTAAAACGGCGGTATTACTTTCCGCTTTAAGGGATACCTGTATCATAGAAGGTTTTTGGCTGTATTTTATCGCATTTATTAAAAGGTTTTCATATACACGAACGATTTTTTCAATATCGATTAAAACAGGTATGTCTTCCTCAGTTATCGAATTTTTGACACTCAATTGTTGTTCTTCAAATATTGGAATATACTCTCCAACGATTTGCTGCAGTAAGCTCGCTAAGTCAACGTTACTCATATTTAACATCGCATCCGTACCTGATAAACGGGTAAATTCAAACAGCTCATCAATTAAGTGTTTTAATCTTTGTGATTTTGAATAAATAGTTTCGAAGTATTCATGCAGTTGTCCTTCATTTTTATATTGACCTACTTTTATTAAATTCAAATAGCCAATAATTGATGTCAATGGTGTCCGTAAATCATGGGATATATTTGTAATAAGCTCGTTTTTTTCTTTTTCTAATTGTCTTTCATGTATAAATTTATTTTCTAACTCTTTAGACATATAATTAATGTTCTGTGCTAGCTGAGATAGTTCATCCTTACCTTTAATATCAATTGTTTGCCCTAGTTTTCCACTTGCAATATGTTGAACGGTATCGGAGATTAATTTCAAATACATAATTTTTTTCCGTACTAGCAATATGAAAATAACAACAAAAGTTATTATAGCTAGAGAAAACCAAAGAATAAAGGCCACACTTGCTTGCAAAATACTAAATTCATTAGGGTTAATTATCATGCTAATGAAACTAAGTATAGGGCGAGAGATAATGCTCATAAAAAAAATAGCACCAAATAAACTGATTACAATCATAACAAGGAGCTGGATAGATAGTTTATTGCTAAACTTGATATTTCTCATATTTTATATCCTACTCCCCAAATCGTCTTAATGTATATTGGATGCTTTGGGTCTTCCTCTATTTTGTCTCTAATTTTTGTAATGTGTACCATCACTGTATTATCTGATTTAAAAAAGTCATTCTTCCAAACAGCCTCATAAATTTTTGCAACACTTAAGACAATTCCTTTGTTTCGAGCTAGAAGTTCTAAAATATCAAACTCTTTTGGCGTTAATCTAATTTCTTTGCTTTGTACCCTAACCTGGCGTGTATCTGTATTAATCGTTAAATCCCCTATCTCAAGTACACTTTTTTCGAAAGTTGTATCAGGATTATATTTTTTATATCTTCTTAATTGAGATTTTACTCTAGCTATTAACTCTAATGGATTAAATGGTTTTGATAAATAATCATCGGCACCAGCAGCAAGACCTTTAATTTTATCCATATCCTCTGATTTTGCTGAAAGCATAATGATAGGCATACTTCGTTCTTCCCTAATCTTCAAGCATGCTTCTATACCATCCATTTTCGGCATCATAATATCTAAAATAATAAGATCAAACTCATTTTTTTCGAGCATTTTTAACGCTCCAACAGCATCTTCTGCCTTTTCTGTATGCATACCTTCATTTTCTAAATATACGGATATAAGATTTCTTATCGCTTTATCATCATCTACAATTAATATTCTTGACATCATCAAGTTCCTCCGTTTGTTTTTTTGGAACCGAACAGCTAAAAATGTAGGCAGGTGGCCAATTTCTATATTCTCTTGTTATATCTAATTTTGAAAAAAACTGTTTAATGAATGCCTTTTTTAATTTTGTATATTGGAATGTAATGAATACGCCATTATTTTTTATGATTTTTGTGGTGTTTAATAAAATCTCATATGATATCTTGTTAGACAAACTAGAAAAAGGGAGCCCAGATATAACATAATCGACACAAGGAATATTGAACTCCATCAAATATTGTTCAATATTTTCTGCTGATCCACATTGAATGTATATGTTATCTTTTCCTTTATATCGTTCTTTAAGCAAAGAACAAAATTTTATGTTATTTTCCACTAATAAAATAACGGTCTTAGAATTTCTTTTTTTAAGCAATTTTTCTGTAAACACGCCTGTACCTGGACCATATTCGACAATAAATCTCGCTTCTTTAAAATCAATTTTTTCAATCATTTTATCTCCAAGGAAACTTGAACTTGGAAAAATGGCTCCAATTTCTTTGGGATTCACGATAAATTGATATAAGAAAGAAAGGTTTTTCATACATATTCACCTCATTAGTTTGAATTGATAATGATACTTTAAAATTCAAACCTTAAGAGGACATGTTAAAAATTCTTAAGAATCCTTAAGTTATTTTAATTCAAATAAAAAAACAGATTTAGAAATCTCTTATCTTCTAAAACCGTTTTTTAGTGAAATTTGTTTACTTACTTTATCCAATTAATCGGTTTCCAATCTTCTTCTATCCATTTTGAATTTGGTACTTCGTATGGTGCTGTCGCTAATAACTTGTCCTGTTGCCATATGGCTGCTTTAGAGCGAATCATTTCATCAAGTAATAGCTGGACAAATTCCTTAGGTTCTAAACGGAAAGAGTGTACGGCAAAATCATGAAACCAGACACAGCCAAGTAGATACTGTGGAATTTCCTTGCTCGTTAATCCATTTTTCAGCATCAGTGTAAACGAAAAAATTCGCTTACATGCGTGCCAAGCCATTTTTTCAGGAGCTATCATCCACTTTTCAAGTCGTTCTCTTGCTTTGTCTATCATTAGTAATGGATCTTCAATTGCTCGTCCATGGCCAGGATAGGCTATTTTTATTGGCAATTTAGCAAGTCGCTCTAAACTTTCGTATGAACGTCTTATACTATTTGTACCTTCACGAAAAATATTCAACCAACCAACATCATTATATTGAAACAAATCACCACAAATTAATATCTGTTGCTGTTGTTCATATAAAGCTATATGCCCTAATGTATGTCCTGGTGTATGTAAAACCTTAAGAGCACTATTTCCTGTAATAATTTCTTGTTCATCTATTAGTGACATATTGTTCTACAGGTTGATCTAAATATTGGGAACCACACGACTCTAAATCACATTGATTCACCATTTCCCCCTCCCAAAGATGTGCAGCAATCGGTAGGTCATAACGCTGTTGAAAATAATGATTTCCCCCAACATGATCACTATGATAATGTGTATTAATGATACTATTTAATTGCTTTGGGAAAATCCCAGCATCGGATAAAATTTTCTCAGCTTGGAGTACATCACTGCCAAAGCCTGTATCAACTAAAAAGGTTTGATCATCTTGAATAACAATACTATTGGCACTTGGAAACGGACGTTCAAAAAACATAATATTTGCAGTTTTCATATGTTAGCCCCCACTTCTATATTTTTATAGAATAATGCCAGCAAAGCTCCCCTTTAATACCTCTTTGTTGAGTTGATTTATGCAAGAAAATGTTGCCCGAATCGCCTGGCGATTTTTTTCATCTAGTTCAAATTGTTCGATTATGACATCACACCGAATGGTATCACCACTAAAAACGGGACGTAAAAACTCGAAATTCATTGTACGGGCTAATACGTTAAAGTCACCACCTACTTTTGTTGGTAGCGTTGCTGTCAAAAGTCCCTGCACAACAAAACGACCTTGTTCATCTGGTGTAATATGATGAACCCCCTTATCTTTTGATACCTTTGTAAATAATTCAACATCCTCCATTGTAAACGTACGTTCAAATGTAATCTTTTCACCTACTTGAACTGTCATCATCTCCCCCCTCTATATAAACCAAATTGTAGACTGAATGTTAAAATAATTCAATTTTTCAAACTATTATTTTTAGAGTAATAATCAAGATAAGATCTTAGAGTGTTAACTTTTTACAATAAAAGCAGCCACCTTTTACCATTTGAAAGGGCAATTTGGTGGCTGAACGAAATTTTTTAATAAAATTTGAGAGTAGTCAGTTGTTATTTCTTGTTTTCTAAAAAAAATGAAATTCTTTCTTTCGTAATCCAATCATTCAAATGATCATCACTTCTTTTTACTAATCGATTGACGAGTACATCATGCCAAATATAATCTTCTAAAAAGTTAATATGAAAGGCATCATCAGTAAAAAAAGCTAAATCTTTGCGAAAAGGTGATGGGCCATAAATCATTTCATTTCCATCAACAGCGATAATAAACCAATGGGCAGTTGTTTGTGCTTTTATATAGTTTGTTGTTCGATGTTGGTCTACAGTAGCTATTGGGTTATCTACATTTATTGTAATGCCATGAATAGGCACTTTTTTCCCGATTTCCTCTAGGTCCTCGCGTAAAAAATTATAGACGTCATCCCACATTGAAATTAGTACTTTTTCTTTCGCTCGTTTTAACATCGCAGTACAAAAGCTAAGAATTGTTTCCTTATCTCGAATGATTAATATTTGATTATCTTCTTCTTTTTCTTTTTGTTCTAAAACTTTTAATTGATCCGTAATGGACGTAAAATTGGATTGCCATTGCTGCTCTGTTTTTTGTATAAAAATAGAAATTGGTATCGCTGAATAGGTTGTTTGGTCAGGTGTCTCTTCCTTCATAACTAGTCCTTTTTCCACCAATTGATTGAGCGTATCATATATACGTGCTCTTGGAACTTTAGAATCTTTACTCACTTGATATGCCGTCACATTATTATTTTGTACAAGCGCTATGTATGCTTTTGCTTCATATTCTGTATAACCTAATTGCTTCAATTGGGAAATTAACTCCATCATCCATTACCTCCATTTGTTTCATTATAGTAAATTTATTCATCTAATTGCGAATGAAAATAGTCTTTACTTATAAATTTATTTTAGTTACTATTACGGTAGTAACTAAAATGAAAAGAGTGACAATATGATATTTGATTTAGATCCACAAGTTTTAACTATCCTTATATTACTTGGCTTTCTAGCTGCATTTATTGATTCTGTTGTTGGAGGTGGAGGTTTAATAGCACTACCAGCTCTTTTATTTGTAGGTTTAAATCCAACAACTGCTGTTGCCACTAATAAACTCGCAGGAACGATGGGGTCATTAACTTCTGTTATTTCTTTTTATCGTTCTGGAAAGCTCGATTTCCGATCTGTCATAAAGTATTTCCCACTAGCATTTATTGGGTCTCTTATCGGAGCATGGACCGTTACATTAATTAGTCCAGATAAATTAAAACCTTTAATGCTCATAATGCTTGCTGCAGTGGGCATTTACACGATTTTTAAAAAGGATTGGGGTGGCAGCACTACAATAAAAAAAATGTCACCAGTTCGGATTTTCGGATTAATCTTTTTACTATTAGCGATTGGCTTTTATGATGGGTTTTTAGGTCCAGGTACAGGTTCCTTTTTTATTTTTACTTTTTTAATGCTTGGCTTAGATTTTTTAAAGGCGGCTGGAAATGCAAAGTTTTTAAATTTGGGCAGTAATATGGCGGCACTTCTTATGTTTGTCTATTTAGACGAAGTTCATTATATATATGGATTTATTATGGGGATTGCTCAAATTTTTGGCGCTATTGTGGGGACACAGTTTGCAATTAAAAAGGGCAGTACCTTTGTGCGGAAATTGTTCATAATTGTCACAATGACCCTTCTTTTAAAAAACACCTATGACTATTTTTTCAGTTAAAGTGCCAGTCACCAAAACAATTCTGAATGTTCATATAGTAAGAACCCCCTCCAAAAACATTGGAGGGGGTTTTGATATGTTATTGCATTAATTCTTCGAAAAATTCGACAGGTACATATGTTTTTGTTGGTTCTAATAAAGCAGGTGCTACCTCAAAGTGACGAAGTGCTTTATTGTAGCCATATGCTTTTTCACCACGTGTAATTGTATAAGATAATGCGCCTTTTGAAATAATTGCGCCAGTTCCTGTTGATTCTACTTTAAAGCCAAGTTCTTCAGCAATTAATCGTAAAGGTACCATAGTTGTACCATTAATATCATAGAAATCATTTTTAATAATTTCTTGAACTGCTGAATTAGAAGAAGCTTCCTCTCCTACTTCACCTTGTTCTTCAGCTGTAGCATCTAACACGATTACTTTTGTTGGCGGTGTTTGTGCTGGGATACTTCTTGTTGTAATTGTATAGAACACAAGTAAATGTTGTTCTGCTAAATCTTTAGCTGATACTTCTTTACCTGATTGGCTTTGGACTACTGTTTCTTCCCCAACGTTTAATTTTAGACTATTATCCGTATTCACTAGATCTTTATTGAAAAAGTCAACAGTCACACTGCCCATTTCCTTCGACTCTACAATGATAACTTCAGGGTTATATTGTGGTGGATAGATCATCAGCATTGGCTTATTTGCGTACGTATAAGCCGTTACTTTATCTCCTTTTTGAAGCTTTACTTCTTTCCCTGTATTATCAAAAATAAGTGTATCCTTATTTACAACAAATACGTTCGTATTTTCTCCATCTTTCGTTGTATAATAAGTCGCATTGTCACGTTCTTCCACATTCTCAATAGTTCCAGCTACTTTTATAAAAATCGGCTGCACTTGTGGGCTTTGTTCATCTTGTTGGGTAGCATTTGTCACAACTGCTTCTCCTCCGTTTGCTGATGCTGTTGGAGCGATTGCCACACTCCCTAGTAATAATGCTGTCATTGCAAATGGTACGACCTTAGTCATTTTCATAAAAAATACATCTCCTTCATTTCACGAATTCAATGAAGTAGTCGATTTCAAAAGAAAAAGGTTACATTATTGCCAAATTATTTTCACATTCCTCGAAAAGTAGAATATTTATGATATAACGAGCTAGAATACAAAGGACAATCTATTTAATATTCGTTGTAAAAAATATTGTTGCTCATTTTGCTTTGATCTTATTTCTAATGCCACATCGGGATGATCCGTAATTACACCCGAGACATTTTTCTCAATAAACTCTTGTAATGAACGATCTTTGTTTAATGTCCAAACAAATAGATCCATATGTTGTGCTTTTAGTTCAGAAATTAAATTCTCATTCACCCACGATTCTTCTAATGCAATAAAATCCACCTTTAAATCATCGATCGGTCCAATATTAAGCGCATAAACAATTCCTACCCGCAAATTTGGTGTTAAATTCTTTAACTGTGTCATCAATTGTGAATCTGAGGACTGTACATAGTACGTATCCAGCACCTTATAGGCTCGTAACTTTTCTACTAATCGAGGCAATAAGTCTTCCCTTTCTTTACCGTGTACCTTTAGTTCAATAAGCAATGTAACATCAAGGGCTTTTGCGATTTCTATAAAATCATCTAAAGATGAAATTTTATCGGTTAAACCATTTTCATAAATGGTGATTGTTTTTAAATCACTTAGTGTCATATTTGCGATAACTCCATTTTTACCAGCTAAGCGCCTTAATGTACGATCATGAAAAACGACAAATTCCCCATCTACTGTTTGCTGAATATCTAGTTCAATTATATCTGCACCTGCATTGGCCGCACTAACAAGTCCACTAATGGTGTTTTCTACGTTGCCTGCTGTGTATCCTCGATGTGCAATAATTTTTGTATCTGGTGCGTAAACACTTTTTTCTAACGAATCAATATTCATGATGCTTAAAATTGAAAAAACAACACAAAGCAGTAGTGGCAAAGTGTTATAGCGTTTGCTTTTACGAGAATATCTTGGCATTGCCAAATTACGGTTATTATAAGTAATAGCAACCATTACTTGCGAAAACATTGCTTGCAACAAACTAAATAACGCAACAAAGACCATTTCTAAAAACGCAAGTGTTAGCCCTGCCGTTACAAGCGCTGAACTCGGCACATTTCGCTCCAAGAAAAACAGAGGTAATGTACTGACAACTGTAATAGCTAATAAAAGAAATAAATGAACTGTTAAAATCATTGCCAGTAACACGAGTAACTCAATCAAACCTCGTCTGGAAAAACGCCAGCTTTGTAGAAATGACTGACGAATAGATATTTTCGGCTGTATTGTAAAAATTGGTAATGTCAACATACTTCGTATACCTACTATAACTAAGATACTGGCTATCACTGTATAAAGTACCCTTCCTAAACGTGTACTCATTATTTCATTTGTAATAAAGTGAGGTAATGTAATCCCTTGCGTTAATGTTAAAGGAAGCATAAATGAAGCTAAAGGCAACAATAGGGCAATATAAATGATTAAATAAATGACTTGCAGGCTAAAAAAATAGACAAGCTTACGATTTAATTGCTGCCACATTGTAAGAAATCGATAACGGATACCCCTTTGCTGATTAAAAGCCATGATAAATAAAAAACCCATCTCATAATAAATAAATAGCAAGACAACCAGTACTAAAAGAAGCATCATAGCTAGGACAAAGGGGTGCATAAGAAAGCTTTGAATATTTTGTTCAGTAATGTGGGTGTAGCCCGTTACATTTAGCATTAGCTTCAAAACGACGGTAGACACCGGTATTACTAATAAAAACTGAAATACACGAATCATAATGAAGACTCGGATATAGTCCATACGAAACGTATAAATGTTATAGATGGCTTGTCGCATAATTTGACGTGCTTTTTGCATTACCTCACCCCTGTCGCATACTAACCGTTACTAGCCGTTTCACGCTATTTCTTCTTATAACGTATGATAATTTTTGCATTTCAAGTTATCTTTCAAATAGAAAATGTTATCAATTACGCCTCGATATGGTTGCGTGCAGATTTTTTGAGCTGCTCGAAACGCTCATGTAAGTATTCATCCCACCTTATAGAAGTTGCGGAATTCTGCTTAGGCAAGTTAAACGCAAGAAATTGTCACGAATATGAGATAAATGTTAGAGGGGTACAGGTATTATTTTTTGAAACCTTTTGTTAGCCGATTCAGTAAATAAAGAATTACAACTAATTAGAAGGAGGAATTTAGATGCAGTTCTACATTGGCGATATTATTAGTACTATTTTTATTCTTGTCGTTTTGGGCGCTATGTTTTTCTTTCTGATAAAGATGATTAAGATTGGAAAGTCTACCCCTCTACCGCTTCCTCCAGAAACGCTTCAACAACAAATAAATGAACTTACGACACGCGTTAAACAATTGGAGAGACAAGTGCAAGATCTATCAGAAAGACGATAGATTAATCGCTTTTAGTCATTTGAAACATTTTGGTTACTAAAAAAATCGTTGTGAGGCTAAGCCTCACAACGATTTTTTGTATTTTCATATACGATACGACCATCCACAACTGTATAGGCAACTTGAATATGTGGTACTTTTTCTATATCTACCTCAAATATATCATCTTCGAATACGGTGAAATCAGCACTAAATCCTTCTTTTATCTTGCCTCTCGTATGCTGCTGAGCAATTATTTCAGCAGAGCCTACTGTATAGAGTCGCACAGCATCGAAGCGCGATATTTTCTCCTGTGGACCAAAACCATCGTGGCTTTCACCAAAATTTCGTCTTGTCACTGCAGCATAAATGCCATATAAAGGATTCGGTACTTCAATCGGTGCATCACTACCACCTGCTACAATTAGTCCGCGGTCTAGAAGTGATTTTAATGGATGTAGGCCTTGTGAGCGTTTCTCGCCTAACTTTACAAGCTCTGCTAAATACTCTCCTTGCACAAACTGTGGTTGCATATCTACAGCTATCGGTAATGCTGCTAACTTGTCTAAAATAGCCTCGTCAACTAAACTGCAATGAATTAATCGGTCTATTTGCCCCTCACGAGGTGGGAATGCTGCGAAAACATCTAAGATGATGTCAATTGCTAAATCACCAATTGCATGAACAGCAACTGTTTGTCCATAGCGACGTGCAAGTTGTACATACTGCTCTAATTGTGCAGTTGAATGAACAAGTATGCCATTATTGTTTGGGTCGTCACAATATGGTTCACGTAAAGCTGCCGTACGCCCGCCGAAAGCCCCATCGACAAATATTTTCATTGCGCCAAATTGTACATATGATGTTGCTTGCTCGTTTAACATAGCAACTTCCTCAAAAACTGTATGGTGTTGTAATAAGTGCACTTTAAATGATTTTTGAGTATCAACTATTTTTCGATAAGCATTTATCGGTTGACTAGGAGGTCCGAAATAGCTTAAATCTTCCGAATGACCTCCTACTAAGCCGTAAGATTGAAGCGATGCTACGGACTTTTGAAGAGCTTCTTCAATATATTCAGGCGTATAATACGGCATATGGTTAACAATTAAATATAATGCAGTATCTTTTAAAACACCTGTTAATTGACCATTTTTCTTATCAATAATGCCACCTTCTGGTGATGGTGTATCATTTGTAATTCCAGCAAATGCAAGTGCCTTAGAATTAGCTAAAATTAAATGATGGCAACTACGTTTAATGATCAGATGGGCTTCACCAAGTGCATCGAGCTCCGACAAAGTGGGGAAAATTGGCTCTGTATAGCCTGTTTCATTCATGCCAATAGCAACAACCCATTGCTCTGCAGAAGCGCCTTGCATACGGTCACGAATAATATTTAACAATTCTTCCTTACTAGTTACGTTCGAAACATCAATATGCATTAATTTTTCGCCATAGCCAATAATATGTAAATGACTATCAACAAATCCTGGGTACATCACATTTCCTTTTAAATCTCGGACCGTTGTAGCTTGAGGTAATAAGCTATCAGCGGAGCCAACCGCCAAAATTTGTCCATCTTTTTCAAGAACTGCTTCAACTGTTTCGCCCGCTCGTTCCATCGTATAAATTGTTCCACCTGTCCAAAGTGTTGCCATCAATTTTCTCCCCCTATGCTATTGCTTCGATTAAATGCGCACTTTCTAATCGTCGACGTACAATGACACCAAGCCAAGCAGCAAGGACTGCCTTCAATACGCCAACAACAATAAATGGAACAGCTCCCCCCATAAATGCTGAAGTCCATGTTAAATCAGCAACAACTTTTAACCAAACTGTACCAAACGCCAATGTCACTACCATACCGATAATGTTAGCGATGATTGCTTGTACAAAGGTAATGCCAAATTTATTTAAGTATAAACCCATTAACACAGCCGCCGCAAGGAAGCCTACAATATATCCCCCTGTTGGTCCTATGACGATACCATATCCTCCTGACATACCACTAAATACTGGAAGACCTGCTGTGCCAAGTAAAATATATACAAGTACAGATAATGTACCAAGTCTTGTACCTAAAATCGTGACAACTAAGCCAACTGCTAAAGTTTGACCTGTAATTGGAATGAGTGGTAGCGGAATCGTGACCTGTGCAAGAACTGCGATAATAGCCGCTCCGAACGCCGCTAACACATAATTGTAAGTACTACTTTTCTTCAAACGAAAATCCCCCTTTTGTTAACCTACTTTTAAAATAAGTTAACAAAAAGATAATGCAAATAAAAACAGTTGTCAATCGAATTTGACAAATTACTATAAAAAGAGACTTTTAATTTTACCAGAGGGGCTCATTAGTGGGATCTTCCTCTTGTAATTTTACTATATCAGGTAGTAATAAATAATGATAAATTACGCTACTTGCGATAAAAAATACGATACCGATAAAGAAATGATCAAATGCTTGGTTCAAAAAGACGATAAATGGTATTGGCAGATTAAGTATGGCAGATAATTGTACCGACTTTTTTGTACGATATTGCTTTTTTCTACAATGTGGACATTCCATTTGCCCATTTTTCCAATACAATTTTCGAACTTGCTTAGCAGTCCAAATTTCTCCACATTCAATACATACAGGCAAGCCATATCCTTTTTTATGCAAAATACGCTTAATAATTAATGCTATACTTACAAAAATGCTAATGAGGAGCAATCCTTTCACCCAATCAAGCTCTAATAACGTCCAAAGGCTCCATCTCTCTGTTTCTTGCTGTAAGGCTGCGCCTTGCAAAGGTCTAGTGCGTGGTTCTGTTTTTGGTGATACAAGTACACTAAAGCCAATAGCAAGCAGTGTAAACGTCGCCAGCACGATTCGATACTGCAGTTGGCTACTGCTTCTATGTTTACTTTTAGCTCTTACTTTTTGTGCAATCCGTTGCTTTTTTTCCTCCGAGAGCTTGACATGCTGTAGCTCATGTAACACGTTTTCTTTAAATTGATTCATAGCGTAGCACCTCCCAGTCATAGTCAGCGATTACTGTTGCTAGCTGCTTTCTTGCTCGTTGTAATCTCGTACGCACAGTTGCCTCAGGACAATGTACAAGCTTCGCAATGTCTACTGTTGTCATTTCCTCAAAATAATAAAGAATCAAAACCTCTCTATATTGTACGGACAAAGTAAATAAAGCTTCTACTAGCTCCTGTTTAGTCGATTTAGCGAGCATTTCTTTTTCTGGCGTAACGGTCGTTGAACGTCCAGATATTTTCTCAAACAGCGACAGCCGTTTACTTTTCCAACTACGTAAATAGTCGTGACTGCGATTGACCGTCATTTTGACCAAATATGTACGTAATGATGATTCTTGTCGAAACTGCTGTTGCTTTTGATAAAAGGCAATAAACACATCTTGGACAATATCCTCTGCTGTTGCTTCATTCTTTACATATAAGTAGGCAACCTTCAGTAGATAATCCCCGTGCTCTGCAATAATTTCTTCAATTTCCATTGCTGCCTCACCTTCTTTCTAAACTACTGACGTAAGCCAATTTATTTCCGATTCATTTTATATAAATTTTTTTCTAATACTTGCAAGCTAGTCCAACAACTACAAAAATCCGCTCCCTTTACACGAACAACACTATACCTTACGCTTGCTGGTGAGGTATTGCATTGTTCAATGTTCTACATAAAGGTCACGGATACTTACTTAATCATTTAAAGGACGTTCAATAAGTTACCTTTTTATTACTTTATTTACTATTTCCCACATTACAATATTGGTTATAGAGCGTAATTTGGTTACGTCCATTTCGTTTTGATGTATAAAGTGCACTATCAGCATAATGAATTAATTGCTCGACGCTTGTAATGTGAGCATCCTCATTCGTGCTAACACCTATACTAAATTCCAATTGCACAATATCATCATTTACAGTCAATACAAGTGAGGTTAATGTATTGTATAGATTTTGCGCTATTATGGAGATGGATTCTTCCTCTCTTAAATGGATGAGAACAATAAATTCATCACCACCAAAGCGAGCAACAATTGATTTGTACGGCTGAAAAAACTGTTGCAATGTGGTGGCTGTCATTGTTAACGCGTCATCTCCAAATAAATGACCATTTGAATCATTAATGGATTTAAAATGATCTAAATCAATCATGAGTAAAGCTAATTTCTGACCATTTGTTGCACTTTCCACCATTGCTTTTGCATGTTCATCAAAATAGCGACGATTATATATATTTGTAAGTGGGTCAATGTAGGAAGTTCTTTCAAGATGCTTCTTTTGATTGTTATATTCCATTTCGAATAATACTTGGGTATAATTCTCTCTTTGCATCTCTAATAATATATTAATATATTCCTTTTGAACGGCACTTAAAATAATTTTATTTCCTTGCTCTTCAATAAGCTTAACTAATGAATTGTAGATGGTTTGTAACAAAGATAAATCATTATTTTGCAATGCGTAGTGCTTCGATTTTTGGTACATATCAATCGCTTCGCCGATATATCCTTGTTTTTCAAATAGTAATGCTTGGGCATTGAACACCTCTAATTGCGCCTTATTATAGGGAGGGTCCTTAACCATCATTAGTAACTCCTTTATTAGAACATCCGCTTCATCATATTCCTTCAGCCAAATATGCGCAGTAGCTAAATTTGTCTTAGAGTGTATAATACTTTTATAGGGCTCATCATGTTTCGTTTCAAATTCATTGGCATAATACAAACTCTTTAATGCAAGTCTCTTTGCCTTTGCATATTTACCGAGTTCAATTTCTAAACCACTCAAATTATTATAGATTTTCCCCATGCTTTCTATATGTTGTATACGCTCTGCAATTTCTAGGCCTTTCATTAATAGCTCTTCCGCTTTTTTTAAATGTCCAAATGTTCCCCAGTAAATGGAGGCTAGAGAATAATATTGAATGATGTCAATATCATTACCATATAAAAAAGTCAGTTCTCGGTATTTATCTAATAAATTGATGGATATTTGGAGATCCCCTACTTGAAAATAGCTAATACAGCTGTAACGTAATAAATGCATTGCTTTATCATACAATGCAAGTGCATTGGCACTTTCAATAGCGGCACTACTTAACTCGATATATTCTAAATAGCGATTCGCACTATATAATTCATCTAGCGTAATCCATAGTTCTTCAAATTCTTGTAAATCCATACCGCACCCTCCTTTTTCAACCCCTACTCCCTTAATACTACATTCGCTTATAAAATATTACAATTCTTTATCCTTATTTATTTTCCAATTAATGAGTAATTTAACCTAAAGTATAGTAATATTTACGGTGAGAGCTATAACTTGATGCTGAAACCATCATGCGATGTAGCTTCAAAGCATCACAAAGGCTTCAAGAGGTACATTCTTAATGCCTATTTTTCTATTGTTTGAAGTGGAGGACAGCAACTAAGTGCCAGGCACTCAAACAATTTTGACTTTTTATCGTACTGCTAGAAGGGTTATCCGAAAAATCAAAATAAGCCGCAACAATACGCGCATGGCGATGGTTGCGGCTTACGGTTTACTGAGCGGAAAGCATAGAGGATTTTTACGTTTTTCATACTACCTACAAGTGCCAGGCACTCAAACAATTAACTGATGGTGCTTTAAAAGAGAAATGTTGCTATTCTTCAATTTTTAATAACGCTTTTAATTGGTCAGCTCTTTCTTGGCTAAGTTGTATTTCACCGTATTCTGGCGCTTGTAGCCAAAGTGAATGGCCATAGCCGTCCCAAATGTCCACTCGAACTTCATCTAAAACAAAGGAATATTTTGGTGGTCTCTCAATGTTTTTTTCTTTTACTCTCCAAGTTATTTGTTGAAGAAATTGTTTAACTTCATCCGTATTTTCAGGGCTAAGTTTTTTTGTAACAGTAGGCTCCATAATTTCTATTGCATCTACTAGGCCAAAACGTTTTACTGATCCACTCTCATCTGTCGAGCCTCCTCCTACTGACTGAACACCTACATAATCTCCTTTTTGCAAGGAAATATTACCGATGAGTGGGTACCATGTAGCGTTTTGATATTTTTCAACAATTTGTTCCTGCGTCAGATTGACAATATCCTCTGGAACAGCCCCTTCAACAAGTAAAAAGGCATTGTCTTGGATTGCAACTACAGTCCCAATATGATGAGAACCTTGACGAATATTTGAATAATATTTTAACCCTAATTCCTTCTGAAAGGCCTTTGCCTGTTCTGAAAAATGTGCATTAAAGTAGTTAAGCGCCTCTCGCGTAGCTATGTCCTTCACAATAAAACTAGGAAATGTAGGATACTTTTCCATGTAAAATGCTTTTAGCTTTTCCTCTGCTACCATCATTGGTAACATCGGCTCAATATACTTTGTAAAGTAGCCTTTTAATCCTTGTTTTTCAAAAAGCTTGGCATATTCAGGTGATTCCTGAAGCATTTGCAACTCCTCGAAGCGCTTTTTTCCTTCTGCCTCACGTTCCTCTTTTGTACTTTCGATACCAAGAGACTGCGCAAAATAATAGGAGGCTACACGTTTTTCATAGCGCTCATATGCCTCTTCCTTATTAGATTCTCTATCTGGATTAAAAGAAATGATTTTTAAAATATCTTCATAATAGGCGAGCTGGGTCTGATTAAATAATGGTGCCGACTGTTTTTTATCGCCATCTACAAGCTGTATGACGAATGCTACTAAACATAGCGTAACAATGGTAGCTATTGCTCTAAAGCGCATGGACTTTTTAGGTTTAACTTCTTGCCGCTGTAAAACACGTTGTTTAACACGTTCTTTACTCGGTAACATATCCCCTGCCATTTTAATCAGCTCTTTTTTTACGTCATTCATGTAGTAACACCTCCCATTCCTCCCCTAAATGTGGCTTTAATGCTTCACGTGCCCTTTTTAGTCTTGTTTTGACGGTATTTTCAGGTATCGCAAGCATTTGAGAAATTTCTGCAATCTTCATTTCTTCATAATAATAAAGTAGAATCGGTTCTCTATATGCTAGCGGAAGGTTTAGTATTGCGGCTCCAATTAGTGACCTTTCCTCCGCTTCAATTAATGCATCTCGCTGTCTTTTTGCTTGTGTTAGAAATAATTTTTCTTGTAAAATACATTTTTTATAATGCCAGCTTTTTAAATAATCTTTACATTTATTAATCGTCAGCGTCGATAAATAAGCACGGAGCTGTCCACGTTCCTCATATGCATGCTCTGAAAATTTGATAAACACTTCTTGTATAATATCTTCTGCTACATGTCGATTTTTAACGTAAAAATAAGCGAGACGAAGCAAGTGCTCTGCATGATCATCGATAATTCTTTCAAGAATGCCGTCCACCTCCTCCTCTTACACTATAAACGATTACCAATCGACGTCCGTTTCACATTATGTAATTTTTTTAAATTAATGCATAAAAAAAGAGAAAATCCACTTTATTTCAATAGTGGATTTTCTTATACTTAAATAAATCGTTTAACGAGCGTTTCGTATACCCCAACCATGAGCAAGCCGCCAAAGACAGGAATCAGTGAACTGAAGCTAAAATAAAATCCTTCAGCATCGTACTGTCCTAAAAATCGGAACGCAAGCCATGATATATTATATGTCTCACCAACTCCATATAAAAAACCAGTAGTAAATAAAAACAGGGCGAAGCATTTAATAAATTTTTCCTTATGCATACCGTTCACCTCACTGAACAATGGTCATTTCCTCCGCATATGCTAGTATTTCTTCCTTTGTCAATTCGGGATTTTCTGTAATGATGCTGTATTCGTAGCCATTCTCAGACCAACTAATAACAAAGAGTTCCCCTAAATCCATATATGTCCCTTTTTCTCCTCGTACTTGTATATCTTCTTCATTCGCAAGATTACCACCAAACGTTTCATAATTACTAACAACTTTAAAAACAGAGACTGAAAATGCAGGTTGCTCATCTTTTTCATATTCGAAAGAAAATTCTGGACGTTCTTCTACTTTCATATCTAGTATCGTTGATAGGGTCAACCCATTTTCTTCAGGTAGTAGTAAAAAATCACCAAGCTGTTTTTTCACCTCATCTAATGTCGTAGGTGCTGTCTGATCTAACGTATCAATTTGTTCGACTGTTGCACCCTTTGGAATTTCAAAGGCAAACAATGCATCATCTATTTTCTTATTAACTTCAAGCTTCGTATATTCTTGTTGCGTCACATTGCCTGCATTCGTCGTGATTGTTTTTAACGTCAACCATGTTTTTTTATCGATCCACACTTCAATGTCGCCTAGTAACGTATTCTTTTTTTTAGCTTTCGCCGTAATATGATAAGCATCTCTACCAGCAATTTTTTCTTCACCCGCTATTGAAATATCATGGGAGTCCTTTACAATGTTTAATAATACTTGGGCACTGTCTTTTGCCGATTTCCCCATTAATTCTTCTAGTTCTCCATTTTCAAATGTCATAATCGAAGCTTTATTTTCTTTTTTATTAAAAGTAGTAATCTGCTTACCATCATTGACTGCGATTACATGATCATCCTCGACTGTCATTTCAATTCGACGCTTACCATCCTTCATCCATTCTTTTACTGTAGCGACCCCAGCTTCATCTATATCCATAGTATATTCACCATAATAGCTTTCTAGCTCTTTTGTTTCCTGTAATGCTTGATCTATTATCTCCTGTGGCGAATAGGATGCTTCTGAATTGCAGCCAACTAAACTCATGGTCAGCAGTGCAATCATTCCTCCTACACATAATGTTTGTTTCAAGTTCATTGTTCATCTACTCCTTTGTATAGAGGTAGCCAGCAGAGCACTGCTGTACCAACACCTTGTTGTGATACCATATTTACAGTTCCACCGTGTTTTTCAATAATTTGTTTCGCTATGCTAAGACCAAGTCCTGTTCCTCGTTGTCCTGTCTTTGTTCTAGCGTTATCTGATTGATACAGTGGTTCAAATAATTGATTGATTTCTTGTTCACATACGCCAGCCCCACTGTTTTGCACAACTAAATACATTCCTTTCTTTTGGGTAAGCGCTGCATTGACAAAATCAAAACCCCAGTCAAGTTTACGATTACTAATGGCTGCTAAACCAATAGTAGTGCCCGATGTTCCAAAGTGTGTCGCATTGCTCATTAAGTTATCAATCACCCGTTGCATTTGTGAAGGATGGACAGCATATACTCCCTCTACTTCACATAACGTACGCAGCGAAAATCCTTTGCTTTGACAAAGTGGTTCATATTCCGAAAGCGCCATATCAAAAAACTCCTGCCCCTCTACTTGAACAAGTGATACATCATAGCTTGTAGATTGAAGCAATGTATACATAAGTAAATCCTCTAGCATTTCCTTCATATCCACTGCCTTAGATAAAATAACCGCACGATATTCCTCCTTCATCTGAGAAGAGAGTAAAGGGTTTTGTAAGCTTTCTGCATATGCTTGAATTGACGTTAATGGTGTTTTTAAATCATGTGAGATACTGGCAATCATCAGCTCCTTATGTTGCTGTTCTTCTTTTAAATGAGCACGTGCTGTTTCAATTTCACTTTGCATACTTAGGAAAGTGTTCGCAAGCTCCCCTATTTCATCTTTTCTTGTTGCAATAGCAGATTCTACATGTTTTCCTTTACCAAAGGCATGCATTTGTTGCATTAGCTTTTGTAATGGCCGATTCAATTTACGGTTAAGCAACAGAATTACAGTCGTATAAATTGCTAGAAATAATGTAATGATGCTAGCAATAACAAGCCATGAACGGCTCTCTACACCTTGAACCCAGTCCTTCCTCACTAATTGGATTTCATAAATCCCAACTAAATCCCCTTTTTGATAAATTGGTTCTTTGTATGTAAATGCATTATATTTTTGCTGTAATTCATACAAGTTTTTCATTATGATTTCTCTTGAAACAAACCCAGAGTTCAAAGGATTAGAAGAATAATAAACAAAACCAGATTTAGCGTACAGCGTAATAGCAAGTTGATCACTCGTCAGTACTTTCACCTGTTGCAAATCAGCATTTTTTGTATACAATGCTGGATCGTTAAGAACAGATTTTACACGATTTAGTTCAGTCCATTTTTCCATATACTCTGCAAAGCTTTTATCATGGTAATATGCATTAATCCACATGAATAAACCATATGCCCCGCCAATTGGTACAATCATGACAATGAAAAACATGATGAGAAGCCAAGATTTAATTTTCATAACGGATCTCCAATGAAGCGGTAGCCCTTGCCCCAAACTGTTTGAATATAACGTGGGGTTTTAACAGGATCCTGTAGTTTTTCTCGTAGTGCTTTAATATGGACTGTTACTGTATGTGTTTCATCAACGCTTGCTTGCTGCCAAATATGCTGATATAGTTCTTCTTTAGAAAATGTTTGACCAGGATTTTTTGCCAGTAGTTTTAACAGTGCAAACTCCTTATGTGTTAAGGTTAGTTCTTTATTTTGAAGTGTCGTTATTTCTTTTTGCCAATCAATTGTTAAACCAAAAGCAAATGTAGCAACATGTTCCGTAACTTCTATTTTCTTATAGCGTTGCCAACGACGAAGATGTGAGGCAACACGTGCCTTTAATTCTGCCAAACTAAAAGGTTTCGCTAAGTAATCATCAGCACCTTGTAAACCCTCAACCTTATCAGCTTCGTCTTTACGAGCGCTCATCATTAGTATTGGTACATCACTTTCCCAACGAATATTTTGGCAAACGGTAAGTCCGTCCATTTCAGGTAGCATCCAATCGACTAATACTAAATCAAATGGTTGTGCTTGAAAATCTGCTAGCCCCTCTAAACCTGTTGTAGCCCACGTGACTACATATCCTTCTTGTACTAGCGTATCTTTAACTATGCGTCCTATTGCGGGATCATCCTCAATTAGTAATAGCTTTTCACTCATCTGTTTTCCCCCTGTAGTTACCTTACTATGGATTCATTCATTTCCTCTGAACTTTATACTTTCTTTATAATTACGATAGTTGGACTTTCCTGTATTAACAAGGGCAAATCAAAAAGAAAACAAAAAAAGAATGCACATTAATTGTGCATTCCTGACTGTAGACAAACTCAAAGAGTTAAACTACTGCCATAGATTTCCTCTACGGGCAGCCCTTTCCGCGGTCGCACGTGTAAGCCGCAACCCTCGCTAACTCGCAGTTTGTTGTGTCTTTTCATTTTGTGCTGTTCAAAGCAGGATTCGCCGCTCTCTGCTCAAATCAACCGAACAAGTGAATAGAGTAATTCCATTATAATTCAAAAAAATGACAAAAGGCATCAAGTTCAACTTTTTGAGCCTTTTGTCAACATTATGGAAGCACGTAATTCGTACATTCCTTCAATCTATTTTAGAAAAATAAGCTTAAGATAAAGTATATTGTAGCAGCCATAACTGCTGAGATAGGCATTGTGATTACCCATGTCGTCACAATTTTACGTGCCATACCCCATTTAACTCCTTTAACACGATGTGCAGTACCTACACCCATAATGGAAGATGAAATAACGTGTGTTGTCGATACAGGTAAATGGATTAACGTCGCACCGAAAATAATCGAAGCAGATGCTAAGTCCGCTGCTACACCATTGACTGGGCGGATTTTCATAATTTTACCACCCACCGTTTTAATAATTTTGTAACCACCTACCGATGTCCCAAGACCCATCGCACATGCAGCTGCAAAACGTACCCAGAATGGAATATCATCCCCTTGGTGCAAGCCACCCGCGATTAATGCAAGTGTAATAATCCCCATTGCCTTTTGCGCATCGTTCGTACCATGCGTAAATGACTGTAATGCCGCTGTACCGATTTGTACTGTACGGAATCCTTTATTTGTACGATATAAATTCATATCTTTAAAGATTACTTTAAATAGTGACATCATTAAAAAACCAGCAGCAAATGCTAGTAAAGGTGAGAAAATAAGTGCTTGAAGTATTTTAATGAAACCTTCGTAATTTAGGATATCAAAGCCTGCTGCTGCAATTGCTGCTCCAGCTACCGAACCTATTAATGTATGAGAGGAACTAGATGGTATTCCGAAATACCAGGTTAATAAATTCCATGTAATCGCTGAAAGTAATGCCGCTAAAATAACAACTGAGCCAGTAATATCACCGTCATAAGTATTTAAGGTGAAAGGGTCAACAATATCTTTCGTTAACGCCTTCGCAACGCCAACAAACGTAATTGCTCCGACAAAGTTCATTACCGCAGCCATGTAAACGGCCGTGCGAGGCTTTAATGCACGTGTTGATACAGATGTTGCAATCGCATTGGCTGTATCATGGAAGCCGTTAATAAAGTCGAATATAAGAGCGAACATAACGACTAATATTGTTATCAGTAATATCGTATCCATTAATTAGTACACTCCATCTTACGCATTTCGCATGATTATTGTTTCAATTGTATTTGCTACTGTTTGGCAGCAATCCGCAATATCTTCAAATTGTTCGTAAATATCTTTGAATACGATGATGCGCATTGGATCTTTTTCTTGAATAAATAATTGCTTCATAGAAGAACGGAAAATTTCATCACATTCACGCTCATAATCTTTAATTTGAATTGCATGTTTACGCATTTCAACAAGCTTTTTACTATTTAACAATTCCATTGCTTGTACCATTTCATCTGTACTTTTCGCAATGTAAGTAAGGAATTGACGCATCGGCTCTGTTACTTCTGTTAAGTTATACATATTAAAATGAGCAATACAGCCTTCCATCCCATCAATTACATCATCTAATTTATTTGCTAGTGCTAAAATATCTTCACGTTCAATCGGTGTCATAAATGATTTATTAAGCATTACAATTAGCTCATGAATTAATTTGTCACCGCTTGTTTCATATTCTTTCATTGTATCGGCAATTTCTTTCAATGCATCAATATTATCTTGAATACGCGCATTATGAGCGTAGTAAATGCCTTCTTTCACATTTTGAGAGATTTTTAATAATGCTTGGAAAAATGGATCTTGCTTACTTGAGTTGAACATTATGTTCCTCCTGTTGATTAAATATTGTCGATTGCTGCAACTATCATAACAAAACCTTTACATAATTCTACATAACTTTAAAGATAAATAAATTGAATTTACAATAATGTAATATAAAAATCGCCACATTTCATTTCAGCATACTTTAATAAGTTACAAACGTTGGAAATCTTCTAACAAAAACACAGTTTTTGCTGTGAAATGTAACATTTTTTCTTTTGTTTTTATAAAAATACTTGAAAAAATTTTTTTCTTTCTATTTTTTAATGTAAAGGAATTGTAAAGGCTTTTTTCACTAAAATAACAAACACCATTGTTATTTTTAGCCATTCACAGTACGCTTATAAGAAAGCGACGATTTATAAAAGGATGTGTATTACTTTATATGGATATTGATTTACTCTCACTCGGAACATTATTAGTTTTTGGTTTTATTGCATCCTTTTTGAATGCTATTGTTGGTGGTGGCGGATTAATTTCTTTACCAGCGTTAATGGCAGTTGGCTTACCTCCAAGCACAGCAATTGCAACAAACAAACTTGCGAATACCATAAGTAATGGAACAAGCATGCTCACATTTTTGAGAGCAGGTAAAGTAGATTTTAAAAAGATCGGAAAAACCTTGCCCTTTATTTTTATTGGCTCACTAATTGGCGCTTATACCGTGCACCTCGTGTCTCCCTCAATTTTAAAGCCACTTATGCTTGTTATGCTCGTACTTGTAGCAACTTATACAATTTTTAAAAAAGATTGGGGACAAAAACCTACTCAACGCATTTTAAGTACTGCAAAGAAACTTGGGTTTCTTTGTGCTTTTGCGGTAATCGGCTTTTATGACGGATTTTTTGGTCCAGGAACTGGCTCTTTTTTCATATTCATATTATTAATGATGGGTAATGACTTCTTACAAGCAGCAGGCAATGCAAAAGCATTTAATTTCACATCGAATTTAGCAGCCCTTGCAATGTTTTTAGTATTAGGACAGGTTAATTTTTTGTACGGTTTACCAATGGGCTTCGTGATGATTTTCGGGGCCATTTTAGGTTCAAAATTTGCGTTAACACGCGGTACGAAAATAATGCGTATTATTTTTGTTATGATGACTTGTATCTTAATTGTGAAAAATGCATGGGATTATTTCGGCTCTCATTAATTAGAAGGTAGCGATATTGATCGCTACCTTTTTAGTTGATTGAATTTTCAATCAATTGACAATAATCGTTAGCGTGCTATAATACTTTTGGGCTTCACCGCATTGAAGCGCAAAAGTAATGTTTAGGAGGATTCATATGTTTCGAATTGAAGCAAAAAGTAACCCTCGATTTATTGAGGCTTGCTTCATTACACTTTTAATTATTGCCACAATGGCAATTAGTATCGGCTATTTAAAGGCAACGCCCCATATTCCTATTGTTCTAGTCATTTCGATTTTAATTGCCTATGGACTGATTAAAAAAGTACCGTTTCGTGAGCTTGAATCTGGGATGATTGCAGGTGCTAGTGCTGGTTTAGGCGCTGTTTTTATTTTCTTCTTTATCGGTATTTTAATTTCCAGTTGGATTATGGGTGGTACCATCCCAACACTCATCTACTACGGCTTTTTAACGGTTTCACCTAGCTTTTTCTTTGCAATTGTTTTTCTAATTTGTAGCATCGTCGGTGTATCTGTTGGTAGTTCACTAACAACAGTCGCAACAGTTGGTGTTGCCTTTATGGGAATCGCTGGTGCAATGGATATTTCATTAGCAATAACTGCTGGTGCAATCGTTTCGGGTGCCTTTTTTGGCGATAAAATGTCACCACTCTCCGATACGACTAATCTAGCATCTGGTACGGTAGGTGTAGATCTATTTGAGCATATTAAAAATATGGGTTGGACGACAATTCCCGCCTTTATCATCTCATTTGTACTGTATGCCTTGTTATCTCCATCTAGCGCCAATACTTCTTTTGAAACGGTCGAACAATTTAAAGTAGGGTTACTATCAACGGGCCTTATTCATTGGTATACATTGCTACCAATCGTTGTACTTGTCATCATGACATTATATAAGGCTCCTGCACTTATTACACTTGCAGTTGTTTCGATCGTTGGTGTTGGACTTGCTTACATTCAAGAACCACTTGCACTTTCCCATGTATTCGAAATGCTTTTTAATGGTTATGTATCCAATACTGGAAATGAGGAAGTAGATGCCCTGCTGACGCGTGGTGGCATGAATAGTATGCTATTTACGATTGCGCTCGTTTTACTAGCATTAACAATGGGTGGACTTCTATTTACGCTCGGGATTATTCAAAGTATTTTAGCAAAAGTAGAAAGTTTATTTACAAGTGCAGGCTCAGTTATTACTGGTGCTGCGCTTACTGGGATTGGTGTCAACACATTAATCGGCGAGCAATATTTATCTATTTTGCTTACAGGAGAGGCTTTTAAAGCTCAGTTTGCAAAGGTCGGACTTGCACCCAAAAATTTATCACGTGTGATGGAGGATGCTGGTACTGTTGTTAATCCGCTTGTGCCTTGGAGCGTGTGCGGAATTTTTATCGCAAGTGTACTAGATATATCAACGACAACTTACCTTCCATTCACCTTCTTCTGTTTACTTGGTCCAATTTTAACAGTACTATTTGGCTGGAGTGGCAAAACGTTAACAAAGCTTGAAAAACTAGATTAGCATAAAAAATCTGCTAGCAGTCTACGTAATTACATCGTAGATTACTTGCAGATTTTTTCTATTTCTATGATTCCAAAGTGGAATCAAAACAGTGAATTTTTTGCATTTCCTCACAATAAATAGCTTTGTTATGCTAATGCAAAGGAGTTGGAATAACAATGACAATAAAATGGAATGCAAATCTATACGATCAAAAGCATGACTTTGTTTCAAAATTGGGGGAAAGCTTAGTGAACTTACTTGCACCCCAAAAACATGAACGTATTTTAGATGTTGGCTGTGGAACTGGCGATTTAGCAAATGAAATTGCTCAATTTAATGCGGTCGTTTTAGGAATTGATGCCTCAAATGAAATGATTCAAAGCGCACAACAAAAATTCCCGGCACTTTCGTTCGAAATAAAGGATGCTGCTTTGATGGACTACACATATCAGTTTGACGCAGTATTTTCCAATGCTGCTCTGCATTGGATGAAACAACAAGACAAGGTCATCGAAAACATTTACCGTGCACTGAAACCACATGGACGTTTCGTTGCAGAAATGGGCGGTAAAGAGAATATTGCTTCAATTGTGGGGGCACTTCGAAAAAGTATGGAGGAGCTTCAGCTTCCTTTTGAGGAGCAATATTTCCCTTGGTATTTTCCTACTGCTGAGGAATATCGAACTATGCTAGAAAATGCGGGATTTACAGTTCAAATGATTACTTTATATGAACGTCCGACCCCTCTTCAAGGCGACGATGGTCTACGCAATTGGTTAGTCATGTTTAGCAATAACGTTCTTCAGCAGTTAAGTGCAGATGAAAAGGAGCTAGTTTACACTAAATGTGAAGAATTGTTAAAGCCAAGCCAATATCAAGACAAGCAATGGATTGCCGATTATTGGCGATTACGTTTTTTTGTGACAAAGGGCTAAAAGATATCAAAAAAGTGTTAGAATAACTGCAGTCATTCTAACACTTTTTCTCATTGTCTCCGCCTCTTATTACGAACGAGGCCATAACATGACCATGACCCCTACTATACAAATGCCAGCACCGATTAAATCTAACATATCTGGCTTTTGCTTATCTATTCCCCAGCCCCACAATACGGAAAGCACAATAAAGACGCCTCCATACGCTGCATAGACTCTACCGAAAGTTGGGAATGATTGAAAGGTTGCAACAACGCCATATAATGCTAATGCAATCCCTCCAAAAATACCCCAATAAAATGGTTTACCTTCCCTTAACCAAAGCCAAATTAAATAACCCCCTCCAATTTCACCAATTCCTGCTACGATAAATAATATAATAGCGTAAATCATGTTTTCCCACTTTCTTCTTATTCTTATTTAAATTACTGCTATGCTGCTTATGCTTGTCCCTACATTCAACTTTCCTTCCTCATATATTAAAGCCCCAATATGTAATCGTATCCGTTACACCTATGATAATTAAAATTATACCTGCTACGATTTGTATCCCTCTTCCCATTTTCATGCTTTTTTTCATAATAAGACTTTTTGTATCAAACACAAGGATAAGTGTCAGCATTAAGATTAATGGAACTGAGGTCGCAATGCCGAAAATCGCTGGCAAAATAAAGCCATACGAAGTTGTAACGACTGTCGGCATAAGCCAAACGAAAAATAGCACAAACATCGTTGGACAGAAAGCAATGGCAAAACAAGCACCCATTATAAAGGAACCAAACTTTCCTTCTTTCAATATAAGTGGGATACGTGTTGACAGTTGATGCAGCCATTTTAATTTTAAGATGCCAATTAGGACAAAACCGGTCAACAACATGATTGGCCCTTGCGCCTTTCTGAAGATTGGAAAATAGCTAGTCATTGTCGTTTCAAATGATTGACCAAATAGCCAAGCCAATAATCCGATTAGACTATACACAACGACTTTACCGATAATAAAAAATATTACTTCCCCAAAATTATTTTTCACTTGAATGGAGCGATTACCATAGAAAGTAATAGCACTCATATTGCCAGTTAATTGACAAGGTGCAAGGGCGCCAACTAACCCTAAAAGTAATGCTATAATTAGTGGGGAATGTTCATAGGAGTTTAAAAATAAAGTAATTGGACCGCTAACGAAGCGACTAATTTCTGACATCAAACTATACATGTTTCTATCACCTTCAATCCTAGTAATGGACCGCTGAACTATTTGTTTTTATAAATGTCATAACAAACAGCCAAAAAAGCTTCAATATCTGCAGTTACATATTTACATAAAAAATAAGTATTTGAAACAATATGTGAAAACTCTTTTACTGAATAACTATGAAGTAATTGCTCCTGATAGGTAGCTTCAATTACACTTTTCGGTAAAAAAGCAATACCTAAGCCTTGCTTCACAAAGTTTTTTATGACTTCGGTTTGATTAACCTGCATACTTTTATAGCTCGGTAATTGTTGTAGTACTTGCTGGACCTCTTGCCAATATGGCGCATATTCGTGGATTAAAATCGTTTCTTGCTGTAAAAGTGTCATTGGGTCGGTAAATTTTTTGCCTATCGGTACGATCAGTTGGAGTGGCTCTTCGGCAAGCATTTCCATATGGATAGCTCGTGTGGACGTCAATTTCGAGATACCTATATCGACAGCTCCTGCATATACCGCTTCTCCGATTTCATTGGATTTTAACAGTTCTATTGAGAGCTGAATTGTAGGTTTTTGCTTGTGAAAATAATCAATTATGGCTGGTAATGTAGAATTCGCAATTTGCGGCGCTACGCCAATTGTTAATTTTGAAGTAAAACCACTTTTCAAAGATTGTGTACTATGTAATGCCTCATCAACGGTTGCCACTATTTTTTGGGCTTGCTGTAAAAAGTGTGCCCCGATGTAATTTAATTTTACATGTTTTGTTTGCCGTTCAAAAAGCGGTGTTTGTAATTCCTTTTCTAAATGCTGAATATGTTTCGATACTGTCGATTGTGTAATAAAACATCTTTCTGCCGTCTCACGAAAATTTTCGGTTTTCGCTGCCACGATAAACGTCCGTAACCATTCTGTTTCCATAGACAAAGCCTCTTTTAGTTTTTCATTCATTATAACGAAATTATAGTATAACTTGAAACCTTTCAATCTATATAGGTTATTATTGCGACTAAAAAGGACAAAGGAGCACCTTAACATGTAAGGCACTCTCCTTTTGAATTCGATTATATGCAATTATTTTAAAAAGTGCTTCAATGCATCGATTTGTTGCATAGCTTGCTCGTAGCCCATGTCGTAATTTTTACGCATTTGCTCCATATCTTTCTCAAAGCTGTTGAGTGCTTGTGTTGGGCGGAATATAAACGCTTTTCCTTGAGCCTCCAACTTTTCACAATACTCAAGAGAAGCATTATAATGATCTGCACGTTTTTGCATGCTTTTCACCAAATTAGGATAACGTTTTGCTAGTAGTTTCATAGCCCACTTGCTTTGGCGATCCATTTGTTTACGGTAGCCTTTAGGTCTTGTTAACACAAGTACATGCTTTTTAAATCCATTTTCGACACCGTGCATTATTGGAATTGGCTCCGCTAAACCGCCATCGTAATAGGGTGTATTATTTAGTTTGATTTCCGGGAATAGAATAGGTATAGCACAAGTTGCACGCAACATCATACATTGACGATCCATTTCTCCTGCATCCATATATTCAACTTGCCCTGTTGCTGCATTCGTTACGCCAAAAAGTAATTTCCCGTCATATTGCTTGTACGTATCCCAGTCAAAAATATCTAGCTCATTTGGAATAACATTATAAGCAAAGTCTAAGCCAAACAAGCTCTTTTCCTTAAGGAAATTTTTCCAGCCCATATAACGCTTATCATGACGGTAATCCATTAATACACGTAAAGATCGTTCCTTTTGCTGTGACACATAGGAGCAAGCATTGATTGCGCCTGCTGATATGGCTACAACATAAGGCATCATAATGTCATGCTCTAAAAAAGCATCCAATACACCGGATGTAAACAATGTACGAAACGTTCCACCCTCTAATATTAAACTTGAATCCTCCACATTTACTTGTAGCATGCCATCACTCTTTCACTCTATATTCTCTTTTAGTTTACCGTAATCAATGCTAACTTTCTTAATTTTTTTCATCAATTATAAAGTTATGATTTTTTATCGAAATAATATGCGGTGTGCCCGCTCTTTGATAACCGAGCTTTTCAAGTGTTATTTCTAGTCCATGCAAATTAGTAAATATTACAGGTGTAATGATTGAAGGAACTTGATCTTTAATATGTGGTAGATCTACCTTTAATAATACCTCGCCACGTTGTATCCTTTGACCTTCTGTCACACGAATGTCAAATCCTTCTCCTTCTAGTTTTACCGTGTCTAATCCAACATGAATTAATAGTTCCACACCCGTGTCGGATAATAAGCCGATAGCATGCTTTGCCATAGAAACCATCACTACCTGACCGTCAACTGGCGCATAAACTGTACCATCTTTCGGGTAAATCCCAAATCCTGAACCCATAATGCCAGTTGAAAATGCTTTATCTGGTACTTCAGCTAATGGTATTAATTCTCCGGATATGGGCATATCAAAATCGTTTAGTAAAATGAATGGATTATTATCTGTCGACTCAGCTATTGGTTCTGCTTTTCGAATGCTTTCGTTTGTTGGGGTAGGATTATCCTTCTTCAGTTGTTCCTTCATTGCCTCAGCTAGAAACTCTACAGATGGCCCGATTATCACTTGGACATTTGTATTGCTTATACATAAAACACCCCGAGCACCTCTTTGCTTGAGCTTTTTTTCATCCACCTTATTTATATTATCCACTAATAGACGAAGACGCGTTGTGCAGTAATCAATCTGTTTAATATTTTCTTTTCCACCTAATGCTTCTATAGTCTGGAAAGCGCGTAAATCTAAATCATCGGTTATAGTAGAGTTCCCTGTTATTTCATCTTCATCATTATCTTCACGTCCAGGTGTTTGCAAGTCGAATTTTTTTATTATGAAATAGAATATTGCGAAGTAGAAAGTCCCAAAACCTAATCCGAGTGGAATTAACAATAACGGTTTATCTGCTAAACCAAAGTTTAATAAATAATCGATTAAGCCTGCTGAGAAACCGAAGCCATCACGAAAGCCAACAATGTAGGAAATGGCAAGTGAGAGCCCTGTTAATACAGCGTGGATTGCGTAGAGTATTGGGGATAAAAACATAAATGAAAATTCAATTGGCTCTGTAACGCCAGTTAAAAATGCTGTTAAAGCGATCGATAAAAGCATACCGCCAACAGCTGCACGCTTTTCTTTTTTGGCTGCAAAGTACATTGCAAGGCAAACCGCTGGTAAACCAAACATCATAATGGGGAAGAAACCCGCTTGGAAATGTCCAGCTGATGGATCACCCGCTAAAAAGCGATGGATATCTCCTTTTACTAACTCGCCTGCGGTATTAGTAAATTCACCAAAATCAAACCATATCACGGTATTCACTACATGGTGTAAGCCAACTGGAATTAATAGTCGATTTAAGAAACCATACATACCTACTCCAAGCGAACCTGCGCCGATAAGCCAATTCCCTACTGCATCAATACCACCTTGAATTGGCCCCCATACTATCGCTAATATACTAGCTACAACCGCCATAGTCATTGATGTTACGATAGGGACAAATCGCCGCCCCCCGAAGAACGATAACCATTCTGGAAACTTAACATTATAAAATCTATTATAAAGTAAACCTGCTGTTATACCTGCAATAATACCACCAAATACTCCCATGTTTAATGCCTCATTTAGAGCCGCTAATACAGCAACGAGTACAAGATGGGCAATGGCGCCAGCTAATGCAGCACCTCCACTACTATCATGTGCAAAGCCCATCGCAATACCGATTGCAAAAATAATAGGTAAGTTGCCCAAAATTGCATTACCCGATGCAGCCATTATGATAGCAATATATTGTAGAACTTCATGTTGCACTGCTCCAAGCATATCTCCAGAGCCTAAACGTAAAAGTAATGCAGCAGCTGGTAAAGTAGCAATTGGAAACATTAATGACTTACCTATTTTTTGTAAAAAAGCAAACATAATTTAGCCTCCTTTGGTATAGTTGTCTAGACCATTAAAAATTTGAGTAAGTTACAATAATTATATTTCCATGCTAATAAAAAATAAATATTTCATCGACAAAAATTGATCTTTTACGACGATATTTTATTTAACTAGTAGCATAATTGCAACGCTTTCTATTTATAAAAAGAAGGAAAGGCTCTTCACTATGTCGCTAAAAGGCACCAAGGCTCTTGATGCCTTCCAAGTGTCAGGCACTTTTTTTGAAATTTAGAGAGGTGCTTTTAATTAATGATAAATATCGAATGGAATATGTTTACATAAAGCGGTATTATGAAGGGAAAGAAGTGGATAAGTATAGGGAAGCCAAAAGGAGTTTTCGAAAATCTTCTGGAGACATCGGAATATAGGAAACTAAATAATAAATATTAGACACAAGGAGTTAAAGAATGGAAAGTAAAATTAAATTTTATGAAAGTGAATTTCAGAAATTCCAACCGTCAAAACACTTTATTTCACGAATTCAAGAAATGGAAAATAAGAGTAGTTATGGCGCTAAACTTGCCTTGAAATGGACGGAGATTTTAAATCAAATACTAATCAATGAAACTTACCCAGTAGTGCATCCGATTGGTCAAGAGACATTTTCATTATACGCAGAGTTCCCAACAGGGGTGTTTGAATATGCTTTAGATATAGATGGTGCTTGTACCCTCATAAAAGAAAACAATTTGAAACCAGTCAAGGTTATTCCATCGAGCATTATTCATTCCGTTGACTACGGTAACATAAATAAAGATCCAAACAAAATAAAGCCAAATCATAAAAATCCTGTAATGATACTTCAAAGTCAATATTTAACTGATAATAAACCTTATTGTATCAATGGCAACCATCGCTTATTTGAAGCTTATCGAAATAACGATAAACAACTAGAAATTTTTGTATTTAAAGATTTAGAATTTTCTCCTTTCTTTTATGATAATCTAAGCAAAGCTACTTATTTTATTGAGATTGATTATACAAATGTAGTTAGTAATAAAAGAGATTTTATACACAATAAGAATGGTGCTTTCGCATATGAATTATAGATAATATTGTTTGTAGTTATTCAATAACCGAATGCGATAATTGAAAACGCAGAGGATACTAAAACCTCTGCGTTTTCTTGTGCAATTTACTCTGAAAATAGGACATTCAAATTGCTATTTTACTTGTGAATTAACATTTTCTACTTCATAACCGAACCACTTACTAGTAAATGGCTCTTCCTTGTTATTTATGCCATTTTGCCGACAACTTTTACTTTTAATCTTGTTGCGTTTTCTGGATGATAAGCAAGTGGCGTTTCTTCCACTTCTACTAATTCAATTGTCTCAGCAAGAGCTCCGGCTAATACCGCTTGCTTCACTGCTTTATTTTGTGCATCTTGCAATGATTCTTCACGTGGTTCTTTAGCATAAATATAAATCTGTTCATATTGCCCACTAATTTGAGCAATTGATGCACCAATTGCATTGGCAACACTACCATGTTCATTTTTAATAATTTTAGCTACCCCTCGTAACGATTCAGGTACAATAATACTACCCCCGCCAACTAAAACAAGTTGGACATCTTCTGATGAAGTTTTCATTTTATCAATGGCTTGCTCAAGTAACGACGCCATTTCTTTTTGTACGTCTTTGGCAAATGCTTCATCAAGATGAGCTACTAAACTACAATCTCCTACATCTGCAAGACCTAAACGAACAGCAATATCTGTTGTTGTCAATGTGTCGCCTCCAAAGACCAGTGCCTCTTGGCTAATTTTATAGCCTACACTATCAGGGCCAACCGTAATCTTGCCATCATTGACACGAACGATACTACCTCCGCCTAGTCCAACTGAAATAATATCTGGCATTCTAAAGTTCGTACGAATGTCCCCTACTTCTACAGCGACAGACGATTCTCTTGGGAAACCATCTTGTAGGACACCAATATCAGAAGTTGTTCCGCCAACATCCAACACCATCGTATTTTTAATTTGTGACAAATATGATGCACCACGAATACTGTTCGTCGGTCCACAAGCAATTGTTAAAATTGGGAACTGTTTTGCATAATCAATTGACATCAACGTTCCATCATTTTGACATAAATACACTTCCGCATTAAAAATCCCTTCTGTTTGCAATGCATGAACGAAGCCTTGTGTCGTTGTTTCAATTACTTTGCAAAGTGCTGCATTTAAAATTGTTGCATTTTCACGTTCAATTAACCCAACTGACCCAATCAATGAAGAACAAGAAATTGGAAACTCTTCACCGTAAACTTGTTGAATAATATCACGGACTTTCAATTCTTGATCATTTTTGATAGAAGAGAAGACCCCAACGATGGCTATTGACTCTACTTGGTGTCGCCAGCCCTCTAATAGCGATTGAATTTCATCTTCGTCAAGCTGTCCTAATACTTGCCCATCATATTCGTAACCACCATGCACTAAAGCATAATTGCCTGATAGGTTTTCAACCATATCTTTCGGCCAAGCAGTGTATGGCAATACTGATGCAGTTGCAGGATAGCCAAGGCGAATGACCCCTACTTTAGCGAGTTTTTTACGCTCTACAATAGCGTTCGTACATTGTGTTGTACCTAACATCGCATGGCTAATTTGTGTTTTATCGATTGCTAAGTCTTGCAGTAAATGTCGTAAAGACGTTTCAATCCCTGTTTTAATATCTAAGCTTGTTGGTGATTTTACACTATGAATAAGCTTATTATTGTTATCTAAAAGGATGGCATCTGTATTTGTTCCACCTACGTCAATTCCGATTTTATACATGCTCAGCTACCTCCTTTTTCATGATTTCTTCGATAGGCTCATAATCATAATCATAGCCAAAGTATTTTGGACCAGCTGTTTCTATCCCTTTTGCCGTACGCCATTTTTCATTAGCAGGCAGGCCAATAACACGTACACGCTTACCATATTTTAAACTTTCTGTTGTCACAGGTAATAGTGTTTCATAATCTACTAAACAAATTAAATCTGGAGTCATCGCAACGACTTGCTCATTTTTTTCTGCTAGTAGATTTTCATTTTGGAAATGGACTTTCATCTGTTCATCTTTATTGGCATCAATGCCTTCAAGATTCATTTTCCCAAGGTTAAAGCCACCCTTCGTTTCTCGAATGACATCAACAATTTTACCTTGGAATAATTCGAAGCCTGAAACGAGGTTTAGCAATTCTTGTAGCTTGTCATTTACTTCTTTATTTTTGGACGCAATGATTTCCCCAATTTTTTCAGAAAGTGTGATGATGTGATGCACGCCACTTTTCTTCATTTGTGCACCAGTTGTAGGATATAAGCTTACTAAAGCACTTGCGCCCATTTCTACTGTCGCTGTACGAGCTAAACGCTCTGTCCATTTATTATCAATTGTTTCAAAAATACCAATATTTCCTTTTTCATCGGTAATCGCCATTGGTGTTGCTGAAATACCATCTAAATGGAATGTCACCATCTGCAATTCTGGGAAGGCACGACCCATGCCATCACAATCAATAAGGGGTAAACCAAGTTGTGCAGCTACTACAATCGGAATCATCGAGTTTACACCACCGGCTTCCATTGGATACGTACCTGCAATTTGCTCCTTTCCTAAATACTGAGCAAGCTTTTGGAAAACTTTCACAAATTCATCGCCACGTGGGAACTTCTCGACTAAAACAGAAGGTGCTCCCATCATTGCAGCGGGAATAAAAAAGTCCTCATCTGCTATTTCATCTACTGAATACAATTTGACAGGCCCGTTTTTTTCAATAGCAGAAAGAGCCATAAGCTTTCCAATGTACGGATCTCCGCCTCCGCCAGTGCCTAAAAATGCTGCGCCAATCGCAATGTTTTCAATTGCTTCTTTATCTAAATATCTCATCTATTTTCCTCCAATATTATCGATTTTTGGACAGTTATCCGATGCCCTATATAATAAATAACAAATGAAATGACAATCCCGATTAAAGGCTGGTTAGGTATTTGAGGTAATTCAGGGAATAAGGATAAAACAACAGGAGCACTGGCAATAATTGCACCAGCTAGCCATGAAAATACACCTAAACGATTGACCCCTTCTACCTCATGCCAACTATTTTTATCACCTTTATTCATAAACCAATATGAAGCAATCATTACGCCAGCAACTGGAGGAATCATTGCTGATAATATTGACATAATCGGTGTAAAGTAATTGAGTATCCCTACTACAGCCAATAATGTCCCAACTGTTCCAGCAATACCTATTGCCACTTTTTCTTTTTCCTTAGAAACGTTAAAGACATTAATAAGAGCGATTCCTCCTGAAATGGCATTGACCAAATTCGTTTTCCATGTCGCTAAAATTAACGCCACACCACCAATAAATGGTGTTGCAATATTTAAAAAGACAGCCGTAATATCACTTGTTTGATAAGCGATTGTTAACACAGCCCCTACGCCAATCATTAAAATACCAGCAGGGATGATGCCGAAGGTAGCTGCTTTAAAAACATCTGCTCGTTTTTTTGAAAATTGCGAATAGTCCCCTGCTATTACTGCTCCTAAAGCAAACGAGCCAATCGTTACAGCTAATCCATCCATAAAGCTCATCGTTTGTTTCGGTTTGTAGTCCAAAATGATTTGTAGATGATCTCCCGTCAATGTTTGTACTAAACCAAATACACAAATTACAACTAATAAAGGTACTGCAATATAACTTAATACACGTAGTACTTTCATTCCATAAATCGCTGAAATCACCATGACCAACCCACTAAGGAAAGAAGCGAATGGCGTTGGTACATTCACATTAAAATGCGCTAATAAATTTGCTAACGCTACCCCACAAACATTGGCCTGAATACCAAACCAGCCCAAGCAAGCGATGGCTAATATAATAGACAAAATCGTGCGAGATCCTGTTTTACCAAATACATGTCCTGCGATATGGACGGTCGGCTTACCTAAGTCACTGCTTTGCATACCTTGCAAAACCATGATAATAACAACAATCGTATAGCCAACTAGTGCTACGGCAAGTGCCATTGGTAAACTCATACTCGAAATAAGCGCGTTCCCTACTAGTAAACTCGGGATACAAATCATCGCACCAGCCCAAATAATACCTAAACTATACCAGGACTGTTCATTGCCTTCGTTTCTCATAATACTCCCTCCTTATACTTCCTTGTTTCTTGAATGAATCTAATTATAAGAGAGTAGGTAATGGTACGTCTTTTTCATAAATAAAAAAAATAATCTGAAATTTTGTCAATTCGAACAAAATTCCAGATTATTTTAATAATTAATTAAACGATAGAGCATACATGCCATATAAACATCGTAAAATTCTGAGTAGATTGTAACATCACTGCCAATCAATTCACTAATTTTTTTTATGCGATATTTTACAGTATTTTTATGAATGAATAAAATCTTACTACAGTCATCAAAATTACCATTTGCGTCTAAGAGAAACGTCATTAAAGTTTTTAACGACTCCTCATCATTCAAAATAGGTTCAATCGCTGACAAATATTCTTCAATCATCTCTTCCCCATGTTTACTTAAATCAATCGCCCGCTTTATGGATCTTATTTCAGCTGCAGTATACAATTGGCGCAATGGGAAAATGGCATGGACCTTTTCGCCGACTTGATTCACTAACTGATACATTTGTCTTACTGCTTTCGTATTTTTCATTTTCGGTGAATATACAATTTCAGCAATTTGAGCGTCGAAATTTGTCGTTTGAATAAACTCACTAGCAATTTCAAATTCGTTATATTTATATAAACAATTTCCTAAGAGAACTATGATGCAATGATCAATACATTGAATCACTCTTGTTTTGTAATATTTTGAAAGTTGTTCATCCAATTCATCTCGAATACTTTTTTCTTTCGTTAAATCATTAATCGTAACTAACCACATCATCTGCACAGCAGAGACATCAATATGAAGTACATTCGCCAATCTGCGCATTTTATCACTTTCATCATTAATAATTGCTTTGACCAACGCATACTCACTTACATCATCATGTTTATCTCCCCATAGATTAATTGCAACTTGTACCACTTCACTAATTTTTTCAATTGTCTTTGAGGGCAATTTCGTATTCTCTTTAATAAGAAATAAATACAGCAGCTCGCCATTTTTTTGGTGAACGCTTTTATAGTCAATAACGCAAGTGATATCATTATTTAAAAGCTCAAGCTCCACCTTGTCCTGATTGACTAAACTTTCGGAAAATTCTCCGATGACTTTGGACACATCTAAGGAAGAATTTCTAGGCCACATTACTTGATTGACAATATCAAAATTCGTATTCGTCAGCACAATATTCGCTTTCAGGCGATCCGATAACATTTTCAGCGTAATTTCTACACTGCGTAAATGCTCTGGTAGCAACGAAACTTTTTCTAATGTTTCTTTAACGAAATGATCATTGACCGCTTGGTTACTAATGATTGTCTCCATCACTTCATAAATGACTTCATTATACCTTAGTGAATAATCATTTTTAGGCATACAAATAATAATAAAATCTTGTGAATCTGCTAATTTTAGAACTTCCTTTGGGATTTCTGGCAAAACGATACCGACATAATATAATATTAAACCCAATTCTCCTAGGTCATGTAAATATTGAATGGTACTACATTGTTTTTCCACACTATCTCGAATGGAAAAAAAAGAGCTAATCACTAGTTCTTCCGCATACCACTCTTCTTGCACTGTTTGGACAATCTTCGAACAAAAATCTCCATCTGAAACTTCTAAAACAGATAGAGAGGAAACAGTTCGATTAAGATTATTTCGACCCGTTAATACTTCCGCTCCTCTAAATGATGGTAATTGCAGCAAATCGTTTACTGTTACCCCCATATTTCTTCACCACTACTTTGTTAAAAATTTGCATTCTATTCAATATTACTGGTATCACAAAAGTCGATACCCTATGAAAAAGAGTATCACATTCGACACAATGTTTCAAAAATAGACATTTTTCAAGTAATTTACTTGCTGTCAGCCTGCTCAACTTTTGTATGCGTTTATTAATCACTTAATGCGACATAAAAAAATATCCATTAAAAGTTATTTAATGGTAAAATTATAAGTGAATTTAAAATATAAGTGAGGAAAAGACTATGTCAGAAGTACTAAAGATCGGTAATTCTATTGGAAATGATTTACGGAAGAGCATGCAAGCAGATTGTCGAAACTGTTTTGGCTTATGCTGTACCGCGCTAAATATTGTAGCATCGAGCGATTTTGCTATTCATAAACCAGCTGGTACACCATGTCCAAATTTGCAATCTAACTTTAGCTGCCAAATTCATAGTGAACTTAGAAACAAAGGCTTTAAAGGATGCACCGTATACGATTGTTTAGGGGCAGGGCAATGGGTTTCGCAATCGACGTTTCGTGGACAAGATCGGCGCAATAATTCTGAAATTGGTAATAAAATGTTTCAGGTATTCCCGATTATGGAACAGTTATACGAAATGATTGCCTATGTAGCAGAAGCAATGTCTTATGCAATCTCACAGCGCTTATACGATAAATTACATGAACAGTTAGAGAACTTGCAACACCTAACTAAATTAGACGTAGAAGCACTGTTAGCAATTGATATCCCTCATATTCGACTCCCTATAAATAGCTTACTGTTAAAGACAAGTGAACTAATTCGCAATGAGCTTGTAGTAAACACTTTTGGGAAACATAATAGTCGAAAAACTAATTATCGAGGGGCCAATTGGATGGGGAAAAATTTAAAAGGCAAAGATTTAAGAGCAACCGATCTGCGAGGTGCATTGTTAATTGCGACAAACTTGCAACATGCGGATTTAAGAGGGGTTGATTTTATCGGCGCGGATTTACGGGATGCCAATGTATGCGGGGCAAATCTTTCTACTGCGATGTTTTTAACGCAAATGCAAATCAATTCAGCAGTTGGTAATTACGAAACAAAACTTCCCTTTTATTTAAGCATGCCGACACATTGGCATAATTCCATACAAAAATAAGGGACAGATTAGAAGAATCTTTCTCTTCAATCTGTCCCTTTTTGTTACTTCACTTGTTTCTTTTTATAAAGAACAGTCGCTATAACGAGCACAAGTAAAATAGCTTGCCCAATGATTGTTTCAACAGTTGGGTAGAAGCCAATAAAGCTAATTACTGGTAGACCATCAACGATTGTCGTTGGCACACTATCTCGAAGTTGCAATGTATGCAAGCTGACACCAATAATTTTAAACGCTAACACATAAATTAACACCGTTGCCACGGCAAAAAGCTTATGAATGGCTATTTTGCCACTTGCTTTAAATAATACAACGGCTATTACTGCTAGAATGATAAGTGCTAGGATAATACCAAGTATAAATTGAGATGTCGCCATTTTTGGGGCAATCCCGGCATAGAAAACAAGTGTTTCTGCCCCTTCACGGAACACCGATAAGAAGCTAACAGATGCCATTGCAAATACCGATCCACTTGAAATGGCGTTGCCCATTTGTTTTGAAATGTAACGGTTCCAGCTTGCGACACTTGATTTACTATGAAGCCAAATACCGACACCTATCATCATCGCAGCAGCAACAAGACCTACATAACCTTCCATCATTTCTCGGTTCGTATCCACCGTTGCTGAGTTGAAAATCGTAGACATTAATACTGCGGCTACCGCTGATACTAATATTCCAGCTAATGCTCCTACATAAATCCATTTACGCAACGATTTTTGCCCAGATTTATTTAAAAATGACACTAATGCCAAAATTATTAATAATGCCTCTAAGCCTTCACGCAGTAAAATTAGTGCTGAATCCCAAATAGTATAATCTGAATTTCCTTGAATTAATTCAATTTCAGTTCGGAATTGATCAAGCTTACTTTTAATGCCTTTGACATCTACCTGAGACTTTAATAAGTCACTTACTAGTATCGGCATATCACTTTCAATCTTTGTATAAAGACTACCATTACGAGTTGAAATATCGATTTCTACGCTCGGCCATATTTTGATGAATTCTCGGATTTTATCGGATGCCGCTTTGTAGTTGCCTTCATCAATTAAATCGTTGGCATCATCAATATAGGCAATTAATGTTGATAAAGAATAATCGCCTTCTACTACTTGCGCAGTATCATGACCTGCTACGAAATCCTCAATTGTTTGCTTTAAGTCAGCGTATTGTGATTGCATTAACGCTACTTCAGGCTCTTCTGAAGCAAGTGTTATTCGTATAAAAGCCATTTGCGTTTCAATTTGACCGTACATCCCTATGCTTTGCTCACGTACTGGACGTTCAATTTTTTTCCATTTCGCATTAAAATCTTTATAAGCATCGTTAATTGAAGCTACATCACCGCTTGCCAAAGCATCTTCAAATGCTTTCATAATAGGTTTAAACTTTTGTCCAAATTCTGCTCGCTGTGCCGCTTCATCCACAGGGTTTTCAAGCTTTTCTAAAGCACGCAAAGCATTTGATAGTGCAGACAATGCCGTTAAACGTTCTTCTTTCGAAGATGCCTTTACTGCTTGGTCGAGTATTTTATCGACTTCCTTTTTCGCTTCAGTTTGGTCCGATGATACAGAAGACCAATCTGTTGCGAATTGTTCAAGTGCATCTTTTGCTTCTGCTTCCTTGTCTTGCTTTGTATTCATTAGCGCATCACTTATCGAGATGTATAAGTGACTGTAAGATTGAGCTGCTTGTACGGGTACTGCAAGTGTCAGTAATAAGCATACAATAATGCTACAGCGCGTTAAAAAGTGCTTCACCTAAGTAACTCCCCTTTTGTACTCCAGGGAAGCAAGCAAACACCGCACTGCCTCGATGGGTAATATATTCATTCATTTTATCCATTCGGCCTAAACTGTTTTGGATCGTTGTAAATTGTGCTGGATCTTTTTGGAAAGAGATAAATATTAGTCCTGCATCGTGCGCACCCGTATTCGACATTACACCTGATGCATATGAATAAGATCGACGTAATATGCGGGCACCTGATTTACGTGCTAAATGCACATGCGATGTATCAGGCATAATATACTGGCCCTTGCTATCTTTTGCTTCGATATCGAAATCATCAAATTCCTTCGTTTTACCTAATGGGGCACCACTATCGCGATAGCGCCCAAACGTTGCTTCCTGATCCTTCAAAGATGTACGATCCCATGTTTCAAGATGCATTTGAACTTTTCGAGCAACTAAATAGGAGCCACCCTTTAACCAGCCTTTATCGACCCACACGACTTTATTTAAGTCTTGTTCATCCGTAATTGAAGGATTGACTGTGCCATCTTTGAATGCGAATAAATTGCGAGGCGTGCCTCCCTCTGCTGGGAATGAATTAAAGCCCGCTTGCGACCATTTAATTTCCACTTTTCCGGAAGCAGCGCGCACTAAATTACGGACAGCATGGAACGCCACTTGCGGATCGTCTGCACACGCTTGAATACATAGATCCCCGCCTGTATATTCCTTTTGTAGCTGATCTTTTGGAAAATGTGGCAAATCAGCTAATTCAGCAGGCTTTAAATGGGACATTCCAAGCTTATCAAATAAAGAAGGACCTACACCTACAGTAATCGATAAATTAGAAGCATTTAAACCTTCTGCTTCTCCTGTATCACCTGTCGGCACTCGTATATTTGTTGTTAAATCTACCATTAATTCACCATTCATTAAACGGACAACAAGAGGTGTCCATTTTTTGAACAACTCTTGTAGCTCTTCTTTTGATGACACGAGGACAGTCAAAGAAGCAAAATAAATATTTTTTTGAACGGGTGTAGTAATGCCTGACTGATGTTTTCCATAAAAATTAACTTTGTTTTTTGCTGTTGAGCTATCTGCGACAGGCTCGAAAACATCATAGCCCATCGCTTTCATCACACCACCAAAGCCAGAAGCACCAATAGCAATACCCGCCACGCCCATGCTTGTTAGCTTTAACATTTCACGGCGCGATATTTTTTTATCGATCCATTTATCATCTTTTGACGATGTCATTATTTATCACTCCAAAATAATTCCCATTTGACTTAATGGTTCACCTAACTGGTTCACCGCAGCTGCAAGTGCTTTTGTATTTTCTTCTGTTAATTCTTCATAAGAAATATAGCCCCCATCAGCTGTTGCATGTTGAGCCAATAAATCATCTACCGCTTTGAATTTTTCATCTAACGTTGCTACTAGATCTTTGTCTTTTGCTTCTAATTTTGGACGAAGAATTTCAAAGATTTTTTCTGCACCTTCAATATTCGCTTTAAAGTCATATAGGTCTGTATGTGAATAAATTTCTTCTTCTCCAGTAATTTTTGAAGTAGATACCTCGTTCAATAAATCAACTGCACCTGTAATCATTACATCTGGTGTCACTTCTACTGTTTGAACGAGTGCATGTAATTCTTTCGCGTCAGCAAGCAGTTGGTCTGCCACTGCCTCATAGCCTTCAGTTTTATTTTCTACCCAAAGTGCATACTCAAGCTTATGGTAGCCTGTCCATTCTTCTTTGCCTTTACCTTCTTCTTCGATATCCGCTAAACGGCCATCGATACGTGGGTCAAGATCACCGAAGCTCTCTGCAATTGGTTCAGATCGCTCAAAATACATACGTGCAGGCGCATACGCTGCTTTCGCGCCTTCAATATCACCTGCCTTGAACAGGTTCACAAACTTTTCTGTATTTAGCAAGAATTGGTCCATTTGTTCTAATGCAAATTGTTGATAGGCTGATAGTTCAGTAGATAAATCTACCGCTATCGTTTGATCTGCTTGCTCTGTTGCTGGTTTCTCATCTTTTTTTACTTCCTCTGTATTACCGCAGCCTGCCATAAGGATGCCACCTGCTACTAATACTGACAATAATGATTTATTTTTCATGCTTAATACCTACTTCCGAATTAGTCTCTAACGTGAATGATAATCATTATCATATTTGATTGCAAGAAGTATTTTTAAATTAAGAAAAAAACGTCATTTTGCAGTTGAATTTTATTTCCAACTAGCAAAAAGACGTTTTTTCTACAATATAATGATTCTAAACTACTAAATATTGACTTGTTTTATCTTTTCATTTTTTCCATATAAGAAATAATAAAGTACGATTGAAATAAAAATAACGGCTACCATCGCTAAAAATATGGCACTATATCCCATTGTCGGTACAAAAAATCCTAAGAAATAAGGTCCTATACCTAATCCTAAATCATATAAAATGAAGTACGTAGAAGTTGCAAGCCCTAAACGTTCATTTGGTGTAACCTTAATAGCTATTGCTTGTGCTACCGAGTTGAAATTACCATAACCAATTCCAATAAAAGCTGCAGCTATTAAAAATACACCAGTGCTTGTTGCTGAGCTAAAAGCATACATACCTATTGCAAATAACACAAGACAAGGATAAATAATAATATTTGCTCCTCTTGAGTCGAGTAATTTTCCGGTAAATGGCCGAGTAGCTAAAATTACGATTGCATAAACGATAAAGAAATAACTACCTGCTGTTACCAAATTAAGCTCTTTAGCATAGAACGTCATAAATGACATAACACCTGAATAAGCAAAGCCAATAACAAGCGCTACAAAGGCAATCGGTAATGCACGCATTTCGATAAAGTTAGATAGCTTGAAGCCCGTTTTCTCTGCAGATGCCTTCGCATTTTTAGGTGCCCCTGGAACTTTCACAATAAAATACATCATAAAGCAAATAATTGCTAATACTGAATCTACCGCAAAAATCATTCGATAATCTTCAAATAACTGCGTTAATAATATGCCGATAAATGGACCAATTGCCGTTGCTAAAATAGCACTTAAGCTGTAATAGCCAATCCCTTCACCACGTCGTTCTGGGGGTAAAATTTGTGCAATAATCGTACCTGTTGCTGTACTTGCTATACCTAACGCTATCCCTTGCACTAAACGATTCAGCATAAGGAACGGTAAATTTAAGGCGATAAAATAAGACATCGTAGATAACATAAATAATAATAATCCACAAAATAATGTTTTTTTACTGCCCCAATCACCGATAATACGTCCTGTGCCAAGTCGTCCAAATAACGTCCCGATAATAAAAATACTCGACACTAGCCCTGCAGTACTTGTTGAAGCGTCAAATTTCTCCACCGCATAGCCAGCTATTGTGACCATCAATAGATAAAAAATTAACGTAATCGTAAAATTGATAAGTGAAACGATTAAAAAGTCTTTTGTCCATAATTTCTGTCTAGTTACTTCCACTTGTTTCCTCTCCTACTGATGAATGTTTTTACTTATGTTTGCTAAAACCCGAGAAGCAATTTCAATATCCTGTTGTGATACACCAGCTAATGCTTTTTCTAAAAAAGGTTTTATATGCTCCTGGATTTCGTCCACGTTTTTTTCACCATATGGTGTTAATTGTACAACTTTTGCTCGCTTATCTTTACCAGCCACCGTCTCAACATAACCAAGATCTACTAGCTTTTGTACAAGCCTCGTTACGCTAGGCTTTTCAATAGACATAAAGTTCGCGATTTCAACTAGTGAATGCGGACCTTTATCAATTAAGAAGCGTAAAACTGCCCACTGAGAGCTATATAGTTGATATTGTTCCAACTGCTTGTTGAGTTGATTCGTAAACGGGCGGTACATTAAGCGAAACTCATTAAAAAATTGCTGTTCAATCGTCAAAAAAATCCCTCCTTAATTAGTTAGCCTAGCTAACTATATATTAAATTACACCGTTTGTCTAGGTTGAAGTTTGCTACACTTCTATTTTTGCCCAATCTTTCTAAACAAAAAACGACTGAACAGCGCAAGCCATTCAGTCGTTTTTTCTTAATAAATATAAAAAATAAGGTGCACCGATACATGCTACAACAATGCCTGCAGGCACAGTGGCAGTTGAAATGGCCACGCGCCCTATTGTATCAGCTAGCATTAATAAACAAGCACCAATACATAATGTTATTGGTAAAAAGAATTGATAGCGTGGTCCAACAAGCTGCTTTGCAATATGTGGTGCCATTAAGCCGATAAATGCAATGCCACCTGTGACAGATACAGCAGCGGCAGCAAGGGCAACAGCCACCATTAATAATTGTAGTCGCTCTTTAGCAATATTTACGCCTAACCCAATTGCTGATTGCTCAGTCATTGCTAGCACATTTAAAACATTTGCTTTATAAAAAATAAACGGAATACATATGACTAGCCATGGTATTAATGCCCATAGGAATGGCCAATCAGTTCCCCACACACTTCCTGCAAGCCATTGTGCAATAAACTGGACATCTGAGCGCTCAGCAGAGGAAATTAACAGCATCATCACACCCGATAATGCCGATGCCACGCCTACCCCGATTAAAATTAGTTTTACAGGTTGGACGCCTTGATTGCGCTTATATGAAAAAAAGTAAATACTAAGAGCCGTTACTATAGCACTGAAAAATCCTACTACTGGCAATATATACGCAAAGTTTGGTAAATCACCATTAACACATAAATAAAAAATGGTGATTCCCACTCCTGCACCAGCATTAATACCAATAATACCAGGGTCCGCTAAATCATTACGTGTTACCCCCTGTAATACAGCTCCTGCCAATGCTAAAGCCATACCTGCTGCTGCGAGGATAAATAGCCTTGGTAGACGGACAGAAAATAAGACAAAGGATTCTTTAAAAGTACCATCACCTAGCAGGATAGGAAGAATACGGTCAATGGACACCGAAGCAGCACCCAGTGAAATGCCCATTACAAAAATAAGGAGTGTTAGCACTAGCCAAATAAGAAGCCAAGTTCGTTGTTTTTTTTGTGCAATTTTAAGCAAATTGACGACCTCCCTTACGTACAAGTAATAAGAAGAATGGAAGGCCGATAATTGAAATAATGGCTACTACAGGCGTTTCGTAAGGTGCATTCACTATACGAGCTAACAAATCTGCAGCTACCATCAACAAGCCACCTATTAGCGCACTCATCGGCAACACGAAACGATAATCTGTACCAACTAAAGAACGTACAATATGTGGCACCATTAAACCAACAAATGCTAGATTCCCTACAAGCGCTACAGCAGAGCCCGCAAGTATAACAACTACGAACATCATGATTCCTTTAATCACTGTTGTTTTCTGACCTAAACCGACAGCTACCTCTTCATTTAAACTTAAAATCGTTAGCTGACGGCTGAATATAAACGCAATAACTAATCCGATTACAATAACAGGTACGATGATTAAAGCGTGCCACGTTGTGCCAATTAAACCACCACTTGTCCACATCGATACATCTTTTGCAATTTTAAATAATATACCCGTACCATCAGCCACCGCTTGTAAAAGAGCCGATACCGCTGCACCAGCTAAAACTAGCTTCAATGGAGAAAAGCCACCTTTTGTTGATGCACCGATACTATAAACAATAATCATCCCGATTCCTGCACCAATAAAGCATGCAAAAATTAGTATATAATACGAGGAATTCGGGAGTAATGCCATCGTTAAGGCTAAAGCAGCATTTGCACCTGCTGTAAGTCCAAGAAGCCCTGGATCTGCTAAAGCATTTCTTGTGACGCCCTGCATAATAGCGCCAGCAACTGCAAGTGCACTACCAACAAAAATAGCTGCAATTATACGTGGAAATCGAATTTCACGTAAAATCGCATAATGCTTGCCGCCCTCTTGTCCGACAATTGCTTGATAAACATCTTGAATACTCGTATTCGCAGCGCCAATACATAACGAAATCGTTACTATCACTACTAGCACTAGCAGTGATAATAACACTTGAAGCCAAAACGGGAAATGCCGAAACTTTGTCATTTGCCTTCGCTACTCTCTACCGAAATTATTGTAAAAACTTCTCTTTAAAGAATTTTAGTTGATATTCTAATGTGATAGGATCGTTAAAGTAAAATGCGTTACCATTTACTTTAAATAAATGACCATTCTTCACAGCATCTAAATCTTTATACCAACCTGCATTTTCAATAGAAGTCTCTTCGCCATTAAACGTACTAAAAATTACATAGTCCCCAGCGTATTCATTTAAAACTTCTGTAGAAATAGCGAAATAACCTGGTTTTAGCGCATCCTCTTTCACTTTTTCAGCCATGTTTAAGCCCATTTCTTGATATAAAATTTCTGTTCCACGACCCCAATTATCGCCATAGACATACATTTGTTTGTTAAACATTTCTGCTACTGTAACTGTTGCATCTTCACCGATTTTTGCTTTAATTTCTGACCCTGCTTTAGCAGCGCGTTCTTTAAAATCTGCTACCCATTTCGTTGCTTCATCTTCTTTATTTACGACTTTACCGATTTCAATAAATTGCTGTAAATAATCGACTTTACCATACGTAAATAAGACAGTTGGTGCAATTTCAGCTAACTTATCGGCATTTTCAATCCCATTTAAACCAATAATTAAATCTGGATCTAGTTCAATAATTTTTTCAATGTCTGTATTTTCAACTACTACTGCATCTTTAATAGCATCTTTAAAGTTTGGATTATCTGCAGCCCATGAATCTATCCCTACAACATTTACGCCAAGTTGCAATAAATCCCCAACAAATGATGATAACACGACTACACGTTTAGGATTCGCTGGTACTTCAATAGGACCTGTTTCAGATTGATAAGTAATTGTATCCGCTGATGATGACTCATTTGCGCCTTCATCTTCTTTCTTCGAATTGTCTTCTTTGTTGCCGCAAGCTGCAAGTACAAGCACGACAATCATAAACATTGGTAAAAGCCACTTTTTCATTTATATATCCCCTTTAAGTTGTTTGTAATAAGTTGTATGTAATGCACATTGGTTTGTCTGTTCGTGGATCTTTTCCAATGACTGCATCTATATGAAACACTTTTTGTAATACTTCAGGTACAATGACTTCCTCTGCTGTACCAAATTTCACGAGCTCTCCTTGTGAAAGCGCTACAATATAATCAGAAAAACGGGCTGCTTGATTTAAATCATGGAGCACCATAACAATTGTGCGACCTTCATCTTCGTTTAGCTTGCTTAATAATTCTAAAACCTCTAATTGATGTGCCATATCTAAATAAGTCGTTGGCTCATCTAAAAAAATGATATCGGTTTCCTGTGCTAATGCCATCGCAATCCATACACGCTGACGTTGTCCACCAGACAATGCGTCTACTGCATGCTGACGAAAAGCATCTGTTTTTGTTACCTTGAGGGACCAATCAATGACATCTTTATCTTTTTGAGATAAATTGCCGAAGCCCTTTTGATATGGAAATCGACCGTAGGACACAAGCTCTTCTACCGTTAAACCGTGCGCACTTTCAGGACTTTGTGGCAAAATAGCTAGCTCTTTTGCCAAATCTTTTGTATGCATTTTGGAAATATTTTGACCGTCTAAAATGACATGCCCACTTTCATGCTTAAGTATTCTTGTAATTGCCTTTAAAAGCGTAGATTTGCCACAACCATTGGAACCAATAATTGTTGTTATTTTTCCATCTGGAATTTGTAATGATAAGTCATGCACAATGGTTTTGTTCTCATAGCCAACACGGATCGATTCAATTTGTAAACGCAAAATATGCCCTCTCTTTCTTTTTACTAATACACATGATATGATAACATCGAATGCGATACTGATAATCATTATCACTAAAGCTAGTCTAGTTTTCCACTAAGGATTTGTCAAATACTTTTTTAATATTTTTCAAGGATGTGACGATATAAGTGCAAGATTTATACGATGTAACGATTATAGGTGGTGGGCCTGCGGGCTTATATAGTGCTTTTTATAGCGGGTTAAGAGGCCTAAAAACAAAATTGATAGAGAGCCAGGAACAGTTAGGTGGTAAAGTGTTACTTTATCCAGAAAAGTTAATTTGGGATATTGGTGGGCACCCTCCTATTTTAGGTGGACAGTTTGTTAAACAATTAATTGCGCAGGCTAAAACATTCGATCCAACAATACTAACGGACACTAAGGTTGACTTTATCGAACGTCTAGGTGAAATGTTTGTTTTACATACAGCACAAGGAGAAAAACATTATTCAAAAACGATTCTTTTAGCTGTTGGTGGGGGCATTATTAATCCACAAAAACTGACGCTAGAAGGTGCTGAAAAATACGAAATGTCTAATTTGCACTATACTGTCCAGTCATATAAGCGTTTTGTCGATAAGGACATTATTATTTCTGGAGGCGGTAATGCTGCAATTGACTGGGCAGTGGAGCTTAGCCCTATCGCTAAAAACGTAACTGTTGTATATCGTAAGGACACACTCTCTGCACATGAAGCGACGATCCAGGAAGCGCTAGATGCTGGCGTTCAAATTGAATGTAACACGACAATTACAAAGTTAACGGCAAATACAGATAAAACAGCGATTGAATTTGTTACATGCGAAAATTCTCAGACAAAACAAAGCTACACACGCCAAGTGGATGAAGTCATTGTAAGTCATGGCTATAACCGTGAAGCATCTCTTACATTTGACGAAGCCATCTCGATTCCTAAAAAAGACGACTATTATTTTGAAGGAAAAGCAACTGGTGAAACAGCCCAACCAGGTATTTTCGCAGCAGGTGATATTTTATCTTTCGAAGGGAAAATTCATCTTCTACTAGGAACATTCCAAGATGCTGCCAATGCTGTCAACTCAATCAAAACGTATTTAGAACCGACTGCTAATCGTAATGCAGTCGTATCTTCTCATAATGAAATCTTTAAAGAAAAAAATCGCTCCATAATTGAAAATAGCTTGTCGAGATAAAACAATGGATTGGTAAAGTAATGCAATCATCCAAAAGAAGCTAAAAAAGAAAAAGCGTTAGATTGACTGCATTCAATCTAACACTTTTTTGTCGTGAACATGGATATCTGCAATGATAGGTTATTTCAAAATGTTTAGCGGCAATTCGCGAGCTTCTACTGGTAATTTCACTATCTTACCAGCGATTCATGGGCTTTTGAAAGCAAATAAAAATGTTTACGTTATATCTCAGCCTTTTTATTTGAGCTAAAGTAATTCCATGTTAATCATTCAAACCTTTACCATCGAGAATTTGCTGTGTATATTTTTCAATCCTCGACACGCGAGTTTTGGCTTGCTTAGCCTGAGAAAAATAATACATGTATGCTCTTTGACGGCCAGGTGTTAATGCTTCAAATGCTAGTTTTAAAGCAGGGAGTTCATTGAATTTAGCTTGTAGTTCTTCCGGAATATCGAAATCGGTATTCTTTTTAAACTCCACTTCCAACCCTGCTTTTTCAACTTCTATGGCTTGTATAATATAGGCTTTTAAGTCGCTTTCCATTTCCATGATTTGTTGGACATTTGTAAAGCGAATTTGGCGTGCCGCTTGTACATTTTCTGTTTGTTGAATCAGAATTCCTTTCGTATCCTTTAACAACGCACCTTTATGGAACAACAATGCACAATATTCTTTAAATCCATGTATTAATACGATGTTCTTGTTCTCTAAAGTATAACAAGGGTGCATCCACTTAAATTCTTCGGTCAGTCCACTATCAAGAACAATATTTCTCAATGCTTCATATTCTGCTTTCCACGTTTTAGCTTTATTTAAAAACTCATCAACTTTAGGATTTGTTTTCATTTTTGTCATCAACGACACCCCTCTTTAATTTTTAACTATGAAAATCATTTTGTTCAATTACCAATTGATTAATAATAAGACATTCGTTGAGATCCTGTCCAGTTGATGTGCAAAATCACCCATGGCTATTTCCTATATTTCCAAGCAAACATGTAAAGCTATCTATTGTTTTAAATAAAAAAAGAGAATATACGCTACTAAAGTAAACGTCATATCCTCTTTATTTGTGTAATACATTGCAATCTGCCCTTTACTGAATCCCATATCTACATATAACTATCTAAATAGACTTAATAATGACCCCATTTGCCTAAGCATATTAACCCCACTCGAAATAGTGTCTGCGTGGCCCTTCATTGCGCTGAAATTCTCTGCTAAATTTCCAAACCGAGAAATTCGAGGTTGTTGATTATTAAACGAGTTGGGCTGTGGACGCATACTTTGAACCATAGGATTATAACTTTGTCTATATCTCCGTGGTACTGGCCTCCTTCTAGGATTCGGCGAATAATATGGCATCAATTCACCTCCTATACAAAAACGTTTATATATTATACGTCTGGATTTTTTTTACGTTTAGACTTTTGAAGATGTTTATAAAAATTAATAGTATAAATGAGTGCTACGTAAACATATTGAAATAATTAATTGCTACGTTGTATTTTGCTTTTTATCATATAGTCCGTCCTATCTCCTTCTAGGAACCATACTATTTTTATTTTCATATTATACAAATAAGAACAATAAAGAAGGTGTTAGAAATTCATAAATCTAAATATCTAGATTTTTTGTCCAAATTTGGTGTTGGGGGGGCACATCCTGGTGGTATGGCACTAACAAAGGAACTATTAAGGGCTGAGAATATTAGCAACACTTGTAAAATATTAGATGTAGGCTGTGGTACAGGCCAAACAGCTGCCTTTTTAGCTTCCCAATATAAAGCTGCTGTTACTGGTATTGATCGCAATTCAATCATGGTAGCTAAAGCCCAAAAGCGAATGAAAAAGCATCGCTTACCAGTCACAATCATAGAAGCTTCAATCGAAGAAATTCCTTTACGCAATGAGCAATTTGATTTGATTATTTCTGAATCTGTTCTTTCCTTTGTCAACAAGTCTAAAGCTCTCGATGAAATTTATCGTTTATTGAAATACGGGGGTCGTTTTATTGCAATAGAATTCACTATTAATCAATTGTTAGACGAAAAGAGTAAGAAGGAAATTGAACAATTTTATGGCTTCGATACATTATTAATGAAAAAAGATTGGGTTGCTCTATTTAACAATGCTGGATTTCAAACAATTCATATACGCAAAAATCAATCGCTTTCTTCACCACCTGAATTTCAGCATTCACCAAATATCGAATCTAAATTTTATGAGGTCATGGATCAACACATTGAAATGAATTTAAAATATGATGGAATTCTAGATTATAGAATTTATAGTTGTACGAAATAAAGAATAGCGTATGATTTTCACACTGCATACTTAAATGCCAACTGTGAAAATCATACGCTTCTTTTTAATGATTGTGTAAGCAGCTATTTTGCAGTATTGCTTTTTCATCAGGCTTTGTGCAAATAAATCGTAGTTGGTTTAAACTGTTATTTAATTATTGCTATAAAATGTTTTAAAATTCTAGCAGTTAAACCCCAAATGGTATATTGCTCATAATCATAAAACCATTCTTCCATAGATCGAGTCCTCCAGTTATACTGTGCCCCGTTAACAATTTTATCAAAAGGAAAGTCTAAAGAAGGCACTGGTTCAATAGATACTAAATGCATATAGGGTTCATGATGTAATAACCAATTGATTGGAACTGTAAACACTTCTTCAACCTCATCTTTGTTATAAGCATGAATGATTTGATTGAAATCAACAATTGCCACGAATGGATAGGTAACAAACGAAGAAGATGCGATATATGGACTTAATTGCCCTATTACTTGAACCGTTTTCGGATCGATTCCTAATTCCTCGTACGTTTCTCGTAAAGCGGCTGCCAATGGTGATGCATCTGTGGCGTCAATTCTACCACCTGGAAAACTAATATCGCCAGGCTGTTTTCTCATCGTAAATGAACGCACTTCAAAAAGAATATGCCATTCGCCATTCACTTGGACTAATGGTATTAAAACGGCTGAACGAAAGGCTGTCTCTTCTCCAATAAATAATTGCTGATTTTGCTGTAATTGATGCTTCAATTTATCTAGAAACATGAGATTCTGCTCACCTCAATAATTTATATTCTATTTTATCGTATCATTAATAGGTAGTTGGATAAAGATTATTAGACTAAATCATCCTATTCGAACTAGCAAAAGATTTGGCATAATAAAAATGCAGAGGAGGTGGGCTATCCTCCATCTGCATTGCTTATGGTTGTAATAAAATTTTCCCTACACTTTTACGACTTTCCAACAAAGCATGTGCCTTTGCACCATCTTTAAGGGCAAAAATAGACGGCTCGTGAATTTTTATCATTCCATCTGTAATCCATTCAAATAGTTGTTGTGAACGTATTTTTCTTTCCTCAAAAGAGGTTAAGACATTCCAAAGGTCTCCTCCGGTTAATGTTTTCGAAGTATCCATTAGCATACGTGGATCCACCGCCACCGGATCTCCTCCTGACATACCAAAAAACACGACAGTTCCACCAATTTTTGTTGCCTCTAAACTATCTAGCAAGGTAGAACCTACTGATTCGTACACGACATGAACCCCTTGACCTCCAGTATTCTCCTTCACTTTTTGCACCCACTGCTCTTCATATAAAAAGACATGGTCCGCACCGATGGCAAATGCTACTTCTGCTTTTTCTTTCGAAGATGTGAGACCGATTACGTTAGCCCCTTTTAACTTAGCCATCTGGATTAAGTTCTGACCAACACCCCCTGCTGCTGCGTGAATTAGAACCGTATCACCTGGTTGAATAGCATAGCTATCTGTCACTAAATATTGAGCTGTTAAACCTTGTAATAAAATCGCAGCCGCTGTTTCAAAAGAAATTTCATCTGGTAATAAAATTACCTTATCTAGTGGAGCTGCCACTAACTCTGCATTCGCAAATGGAACATCCGCAAATGCGATACGGTCACCTACTTGGATATTGTGAATATTTGCACCGACCTTTTCTACGATACCTGCACCCTCATACCCTAAAATAAATGGAGGCTGACCGGCTAAATGGTAATTGCCTTTTCTTCGATAAATATCAGCAAAATTTAATCCAACCGCCTTTGTTCTTACTAATATTTCGTTATCTGTAATAATAGGATCTGCTATCTCTTTATATTGTAATACCTCTGGACCGCCAAATGTTTCAAATACCAATGCTTTCATTATCTCTAACCCCTTGCTAAGTGTTTGTAGAACTATCTTACGTTAAAGAAAAAGGTTAATACAACTCTTTAAGCTTAAAATAAACCATCAAAAAAGCCAGTAGCGAGCGAAACGATTCACTACTGGCTTCTCAACTTTTTACTTCGCTGTTAAAGTTACATTATCGGCAGTTGCCCAATTGTTAATTGGTAATACTTTATAAGTACCACCTGACTTTAATGTTGCGTCTTTTACATCAAAAATACCGACAGCCCCTTTACGAGATGAATAACGATATTGTGCTTGTAATTTTGAGCCATCTTCAGCCTGTAATTCTACACTGCGGCCTGCAAATAATTCCATCCCTGGGTCTTTGTCGAGCGTAACCTCGAATGAAGTTGCATCGATTGGTTCGAGCGACTTAATCGTTAAGGGTGCTATTTCAGTTGCCGAAAATGTTGGATTTTTAAGGATTGCCCAGTCAGCTGTTACCGTATATTTCGTTCCTGACTTTAATGCCTTTCCTTCAGGAAGGCGGAATTTTGGTGCCTGTCTTCCATCTGCCGCTTGTGTAAACAGTACATAATTTGCCTGTATTTTCTCACCATTATCCGCCGTCAGTGTAACGACACGATCACGTAAGGAGGAAATGACCTGATACTGCTTGCCTTTTTCGTCCTTATTTTCATCATTCACTTGGAACGAAAGGTCACCTCTAGCCTCTTTATATGCCTCAATAATATTTGAATAATCTGTTACACCTTCATCTTTAAATGATTCAATTTCAAACGTATCATTTGTAACTTGTTTCGCTTGGCTAATATTTATTAATTCATCGCTGGCATCAAAGGCTGTCGTTTCTCCATCTTTGTATCTTAATGTGTAAGTAGTTCCTGCCTTTTGAATAGTGACTGGCACTATATACGTACTTTTAGCCCCTATTTTTAATCGAGGAACATTGACGATACTTAATTCATGATTGAATGAAAAGTCTTTTTTTATTGCTTCTAAATTTTCAACTTTCACATCTTCTTCGGATAATGGTTCAGCAAACGTTACTTGTAATGTCATTATGTTTAATGGCTTTATTTCTGTAATTTGAACTGCTTCTTTCGTATCTTTTTTAGTTTCTTGTTGTGTTTGCCCTTCCTTTTGTTCCGTTTGTTTATTTAGGAAATTACACCCTGATAGCGTTAAAGTGACTGTTAAAAGAATGGGCGCGATAATACTTAATCTTTTCGTCATAATTTTGACTCTCCTTCAAGTGTTTTTTCTCGCTCTTTGTTCTTTTGCGAAATTTGCAAACTTTATCCTTCCTCAATTACCATTCTTGCCCACGCGACACTATTGTTATACGTGCAAACCCTTTTCAAATATTTCATGAGCTACGCAACAATTTCGTCTTAATTTTTTATTTAAAAGATAAAATGCTTAACAAATAAAAAAATAGTATGCTAGGAATAATCCAAGCATACTATCTATCATTTGAGTTTTAGTTCCTATCATTTACTACTGTTTGATTTTTACGCTTTATTTTCATTACTAGTTCAAGCAACACAACAATGATTAAAGAAATGCCAAATAACGGCATAATGACACCTAAAATAATCATAATGACGATAAAAGGAATCGATATTTTTTGAGATAATTGAGGTGGTGCTGACAGTAAACCTTTTTTCTTGCGCAGCAACCACGTACGGAATCCCCAGAAAATAACACCTAAAAATGCTATACAAACAACTAAGTTTAATAACTTATTTGGCCAACCAAATAAGTGACCTTCATGCAACGGAATGCCCCAAGTAAACCATTTAGCCAAAATACCGTAATCATCATAGCTAACCTTAGAAATAAATTCTCCACTGTATTGGTCAAAGTAGATTGTCGTTTCCTCATAAGGACTAACATCGAGTCCTGTTACACCTGTATTACTTGATTTTGCTACTGTAAATACACCATCATCACTTGTCGGATAAATAATAGAATATGGCTTTGTAATACCATTTGCCTCTATTTGTTGTTGTAAACTAGCGACATTAATTTGATTTGGATTTCGACTTACATTTACTGCTCCCATTCCATGATGCGCATGTTTAGAAGAAGTTGGTGCCTCTTCCTTACGTGTTGCCCACGGAATTTCACTCATATCTGAAGTAGGCGGTTGTTGTTGTAATAATGGCGTTCCAATTGACGGGTTTGCTTGTGAAGCTGAATAAATAAAATTCCCCATAAATGCCGACCAAGGTAAGCCTGTAAAAATAAGAACAATCATCGGAATTGTAATAATTGTACCGATAAGAGCATGCCATCTTCTATTGTTTTGTCGTTTATTCTCCTGTTTCGCTTTCTTTAACACTTTACCTTTAAAAGTCATATACAGACCAGATAGTAGTAAAAAGATTGCCCAACATGCAGCCAATTCGACTAAATAATTGACTACAGTTCCACCTAAAAATAAAGAGCTGTGCAAGCTTCTTAACACATTCGAAAATGTGTATGTCGGATCTTGATGACCAACGATTTGATTATTTTCATCTAAAAATAAATATCTTTGATCACCCTTGGCATTTGTCATCGTTAAACGTGTATTGTAAGGTTCTTCTAATTCAATAATTTTAGTCGTCGTATAGCTTGAAAATGCCGCTTCTGCCTGTTGAACACCTTCATCAATTGTTAATGCTTCTGTTTTTTTACTACTACCAAAGAAGTAATCGTCATATAATTGATTTTCTACATCGGTATAAAACAAATAGCCAATGCCACTTAGTGTGAGTGTGATTAGAAGTGGTGTAATAAATAATGCAGCATAAAAATGCATTCGCCAAAAACGTGAATAAGTTGCATTTTTCATCTCTTGTTCCCCAATCTATTATAATAAAAGCAAATTTATTATATAAAATAAAAGTGAAATAAGAATGAAGTCCTAAAGAAATATTGAAAAAGTCTATGTATGACTATCTGGAAATATAAAAAAGGCTACTTAACATCCCAGAAATCAGGTTGCGTTAAGTAGCCATCTGTTATTTTATCCGATTAATTCTTTTCTTACATTGCAATAAGCTGTATATATGTCTGAATGGTGCGCTTCGTCTTGCCCAAAAAAATATTCGACAAGCTCTACTAACGTTTTTCTTGCTCCATCAAACTGTTTTTGCATAATTTCATATTTAAAAAGATTTTCATAATACTCGATAACTTGTGGATTCATGTGGTACACTCCTTCATTTTTAGCATAAAAAAACATCTTTCCCTCTTTAGAAAGATGCCTACTATGACAAATACACGACATAATACGTCGATTGCCATGACGGAAAAAGCTTGCTATTACGCATAGAAGCTACCCTCTTGACGATCGTCGTACTATGAGCATGCAGAAGAAATTCTCTAGTCACACTCAACACCCCCTATCCTCGTAGGTTTTTTGGTTGTACTAGATAAAGGCAGGTCTCCTGGCTTATGTTCATCACACTTTTCACCTTCCCATTACACTAGCGTAACAGTGGTTTTTCTGAAATGTACTCCCATTTACAGTTGCGGGACAGCGTCGGAATTTCACCGATCTTCCCTTTTAAACAAATCGGTATTCCGATTTGTACCTCTATCTTATTATTCCGTTTTTATTATTATACCATAAAGATTTGTGTACATTGACACTATCCTAATAGATTACTAATATTTAAAGTAATGGCGCTATTTTTCCAATAAATCCATTTAAATGAAATATATTCACATTTCCTTTTTTCAAAAAAAAAGAGAGTGATGTCATCCTATCTTTAAATGTTAACGCTTCATTAGGTTGTATCCAGAATGCTTGCTTGCTAATTCAGCTTGAGCACCTTGAATTTCAGGTACATCATTTTTCACGTTTTTTGAAGATGGGAAGACGCTACCTTTCATTGACTGAATCAATTTGTAACAAAATCTATTTTTTTTGCAACAAAACGAAAAATTATCGTAAGTACGGAGAAGTGTTGCTACGATAAAAACAGGAAGGAGAACATATGAAATTCAACTATATTTGGAAAAACAAACAATCAACTTCTGAAATTGACATTATTAGTAATCCATCGAATAAAGAATTACTTTTGACATTTGAACAGCATTTTTCACAACCTATTAAATTAAGCGCAACAGATTTCAAGACAAATCGCCAGGTTATGATTGACCTCAATAATATCGAAGCAATTGAAGCATCTGGTCATTTTACTAAAATCTTTTTAGTAGATGGTACAGAGCTATTGCTAAATAAAATTTTAAAAGAATTAGCTTACTTGGAATCATTCAGATTGGTTAGAATCAACAATTCGATGATTTTAAATTTGAATCAAATACACTCGTTTGCTTCTGGAAGTCATGCAAGATTGGAAGTTATTACAAAACAACAACATAAATATATTGTCAGCAGACATTATGCAAAATCTATTAAGGAGAAATTGATATGATAAAAGACTTAAAAAACAGCTTTTTGTCCACTTCATTTTTGGGGTTAATTTTGATTGTCTTATTAATGACAATTTTTAATCTTCATGAAGAATTGGTCAACTTCCTTTATATGTGGAATTTAATTGGTATTAGCGTGTTAATGGGTATTGTTTTTGGTATTGCGTATCCTTACTTGTGGAACTATTCTACATTAAAAGTAACCTCAAAAATTACAATTAGTACTCTTTTAAATTTTTTCAGTGGCGTAGGAAGTGTATATCTATTTTCGGCGGAAGTAGTTGGATTTATCAAACCTTATTTGTTGCTCATTTTAGCAATAACGTTAATTGGTCATATTATCGGATTTTATTTTTTCTCAAAATATGAAAACAAAAAAATAGCGGATAGTTTAAATAGCTCGCTAGAAAATTAAGGAGACGGAAAATGAACCTCGACACTAGCTTACAAGAACTATTAAATGATATTGCACAGAAACAAAAGAAGGGTCTTCCTTTTATCATGGCCTCCCTATTTATTTGGGGCGTTATTACAACAATCACATTGCTGCCTTTAGATTTAATGATCAAAAACATTGGCATTTTATCTTGCGGTGCCTTGCTATTTCCTGTTTCAATTGTTTGTGCAAAAATATTAAAAGTTGATTTATTTTATAAAGAAAACCCTTTAATTAATGGACTTTTGATAGCAACAAACAATCAAATTTTATATTTAATTATTTGTATTCTTCTATTAATGAAAGCACCGATGTGGGTGTTACCTGTTTATGCAATTATTTACGGTGCTCATTTGTTACCATATTCATTCTTTTATCAATCAAAAAATTATCGATATAGTTCAATTTTTATTTGTCTAGCTATTTTAATAAGTATACTTTTCTTTCATTTGAATATGATTTTTGTCCCGCTCATTGTAGAAATCGGAGTGCTCTTCTTATTTTTCAAGCTGCATAAGGAAATTAAAAAGCTAGTCTAAAAAAATTAGACTAGCTTTTAATTCGAAATATACCTACAATAAATAATTATGTAATTTATCTATTAGGTGAATTCTTATCTGCTCTGGATTCACAAATAATTGTAATTAAACCAATTATAAAAAACATCTTTTTTTCGTGGTTTTTTAGAAGTTGTGCTATATTCAAAGTGTTAGGAGTGAGTTGATGAAAAAGTTTTTAACAATTACCGCAATAATTCTTGTTTTACTCGGAGCAGCTGGCTATGCTGTATGGCATTTTGGGACAAATATCGCTTCCGAAAAAATAATTGAAAAAGTAGAATCTACTTTAGATGACAAAAATCTAGAAGAAGTTAAATCTTATATCGAGAACGATTCGAAGGTTCAAGAAATTGTAAGCGAGGCAGCAACGACAAATCCGGATACTCTTCCCTTTCAAACTAAGGAAGAAGCGACACGCGTGTTAATAAAAAAAGTGGGCGTTAATCGTTTACTTGAAATTCAGGAACAAGCGCAAAACGGTTCAATTAATAAGGATGAAGTATTATCCGAAATTGAAGGTAAACTGTCTGAAGATGAAATTTCTGCTTTAAAATACGTTTTATATAAAGAATTAAATAAATAAAACTAACCATTTAAAGTTTTAAATGAAAATAGCAAAGAGGCTGAGATTCGTATATGGATTTTTAACTACGCGCCAGTCTCTCTATGTGTGGAGTGTATGTGGCACCTATGGGTTTAAATATAAAGGCTCGATTCCTATTTAATGGAATCGAGTCCTTTTTCTTATCATTCTTCTACCGTTAATTATTAAACTACAGCGCACAATAGTTGAAGACTATTATTAAAGAAGAAGCATCTAGTTGCCTTCAAAAGTTAAAACACAAAACATCAACTGTAGGAAGCATACTATTTATTACGTTTTATGTGTTCCCGTGCCGTATTAAAGGAAAATTAGAGGAACATCACTGATTTCGAGGGAGTTTTTTTGTCACATACTTAAGATTACAAGTCTAACGGCTTGCCACCAGTCACCCCATAAATCTGACCAGTGATATAACTTCCTTCATCGGAGGCCAGAAGAACATACACCGGCGCAAGCTCTACTGGCTGTCCCGCACGGCCGAGAGGCGTATTTTGGCCAAAAACAGGAATTTCACCTTCCAACTTTCCATTATCCAACTGCAATGGCGTCCAAATCGGGCCTGGCGCGACACCATTGACACGTACTCCCTTAGAAGCAAAGTACGAAGACAGGGATACCATAAAGTTGCTTATCGCACCTTTTGTAGCGGCATAATCCATTAAGGATGAGGACGGATCGAAAGATTGAACCGATGTAGTGGTGATAATCGCACTTCCTGGTTCCAGGTGTTTTTCGGCAGCTTTTACGGTCTCAAACATGCTAATGACGTTTACTTTGAAAGTGTCATGCACTTGTTTGATTGTTAAGTCACTTAAGGATGGCTGGGCGATTTGTTGCGCAGCATTCAATACTAGCAGGTCCAATCCGCCAAAAGCTTCCACTGTTTTTGTAACAATCTCTGTCGCTGTGCAATCTTTCCGCAAGTCATACGGTAACAGTAATGCTTTTCTGCCGGCTTTTTCAATTAATTCTTTGACCTCGTTGGCATCTTCCTCTTCACCAGGGAAGAATTGGATGGCCACATTTGCTCCTTCGCGTGCATAAGCAATGGCGACGGCACGGCCAATCCCGGAATCGCCTCCGGTAATCAAGGCATTGCGCCCTTCCAGGCGATTGTATCCTTTATATGATTCTTCTCCACAGTCAGGTTTGGGGCTCATTTCATTCTGTAGTGCTGGAGTGTCCTGTTCTTGATCAGGGAATTTTTCCGTATGAAATTTCTTACGTGGATCGGTTAGATGTGGGTTTCCCATCAAAAATCATCTCCTATTTTGATTAATTATTAAATCGTAAAGATAAAAAAGTATCGCAAGGCTTTTTCGAGCTTGCACTATCTATATCCTGTTACATGTTTATGAATACCCTATGATTATTTACTTTAAACAGCTTCAGACCTATTACCTACATCTAACTCACCTATTAATAAGAGCTACTTGTGATTCACGCTATTCCCAAACTCTATAAATATCTCCATTACTATACAATTAATCATAAATATCCAATGTTTTTTTAAGAACTTATTCGACTTTATGACCCTTTAATGAAAACGAGCGCTGATCTTTGTAATCGCGCTCGTTGTTGAATATCAAGTTTGTGATTTCTACCTATAGCTTGCTAACCTGTCTCCATTTAAATATAAAACAACTGTTCCATGACTTAAAAGAAAGCACTTAGTTATTAATTATATTAATAATTTTCTGTTGAGCATCTTTTGCTTCAGGGATTGGCATAACAACAAACACATGAATCATTTGAGGATAAACAAAGGTATTGATTTCAATTCCTTGTTCTGTTAGTTTTTCATCAAGTTTCATAGCATCTGGATATAAAGCTTCGTGTGTTCCAATAAAATGAGTAATCTTCCCAAGTCCTTTAAAGTCACCATAAATTGGACTAATCAATGGGTCAGTTACACTTTTATCAGCTGCCCATATCTTTGTAATTTCTTCCATTCCTTCACGAGCTAACAGAGGATCCTTTTCATCATATTCAGGTATAAGAGGATTGCTCAAACTCATATCAACACATGCAGATAATAAAATAATATCTTTCGGTTGAGGCAGATCTTCCATCTTTAAAAGATGGGCCAGACCAAGTGAGATATTTCCGCCAGCCGAATCTCCCATGATAGTCAATTGATTGATACTTTCAACAGTTCCAAGAATTTCTTTATATAGGTTTAGGATTTTCGGATAGGTATCCTTATAGTTAAAATAAGGGACTTTAGGATAAATAGGAGCAATAATTTTCGCATCTAAAGATTGCGCCATATTATCCATAAACAACCAGTGTAAATCTAAAGGTTGACTCGTCCAAGCACCACCATGTATATAAAGAATAACTTTTTGTTTCGACGACTTTTGGTCATTTATTGTGAAGACTTGCATGCCCTCGAAAGTCAACTCCTGAATATCACTTAAAAATTTAACATCTTCCCCAATAACATAGGGCTTAGTATTTTCAGTTCCCCTTTGCTTAAGGAAGCTTTTGGTGTTTTCAATACTAGCAAAACTCTTTTTATTACCTTGGGAAGTGATCCATTTTTCAAATTGAATACTTTCTTCAGAACGTTCTCCATTATAAATTTCTACACTCATTTTAATTTCTCTCCTTTAAACTTTTTATTGTGTTCATCCTATTTCATCGAAATGATTTGAGATAACCATGTATTTCTTTAGCTGAAGTCTTTGTTGGATCGAAGGTCTTGTGTAGATGGTATTCAATTAAACGGCCTATTAGTTGAAATGTCATTGCCCATCTAGTCAAAGCAATTGTATCACACCTTTTTTTCTAATTATTGGACTTTATTACAAATTATCAGACTTTATTACATTTGATTAATCTTTATTTAAAATCTACAGAAATACCTATAAAAAATAACGTTCCCAATGAAAATTTTGACGCATATGAAAAGCCACGAATGTTGTACCATCAACGTTTCGTGGCTTTCCTTGGGAACATTAATTATACATGTTTTTATGCACATTCTTCAAATGTCAGTCATAGCATTGCTTTATTTGTACTTGAAACATTGTTGCACTATCGACGGTTATGCATATTTCTTAATGTTGTAAGACCGCATTTTTTGACGATACCCCTACTAAAAGTTTTAGTATATAGACTAAACTTAAACCCTTTTCCATAAAGGCTTTAAGTGCCATTTAGTATATATAACCTATAATAAATTAAGTCTCCCTATGTTTTCATTTCTATTATTTTTCTGTTTGTTCTTGCTTCTTTTTCAAATACTCCGCACGTATTTTTTCAATTTGCTGCTTTTTATCAAATTTGGCAGGTTTGTTTTTTTCATGATACTTTGTCACAGCTACCTTACCTTTAGTATCCAATTGATATTTCCCCACTTTGTTCACCTACTTTTCTAATCCTTAAAGAAGAATCTATTCAACAAATATACTATACCTTATTTTACTGACATAAACCTTATTAAGTACCGATAACCTTGCATATATAAAGAAATATTTTATTTTCAATCATAATACTAATAAATTCAGAAAAAATAAAATAACATTTTTTTACTTGATTTTAGCGAAAATATCAAAAATAATTATCAAAAATTTTAATTTCACCTTAATCAATTTCCAAAATATTATTATTTTTTTAATTCCGAAATACTAGGTTTCATAATACTTTTCATTAAATATTTCACATTAAATTCATTGTTTTAAATAAAACAACTATTTTAGTTTTTGATATAAACATGTAACAAGACTATCTTGTCCTAAATACAGACAAAATCCCCTAAGAATTTTCGCCTCTCAGGGGATGTTATTTTTTAGCTTACGCTTGTAATGAAAAGAGCGTTTTCTCTTATTCTAGATAATCAATATGTTGATTGCTGTACTTGTTGTCGTAATGTTTTGGCAGCAGCAACCATATGAGCGAGCGCTGCAACTGTTTCAGGTTCTTTTCTCGTTTTTAGACCACAATCTGGGTTGATCCAAAATTGATTTGTCGATAATACTTGTAGGCTATCCTGCATGATACTTAACATCTCTTTTTCGCTCGGCACCCGAGGACTATGAATATCGTAAACACCTAATCCAATCCCTTTTTCATATGGGTTTATTAGCAGTGATGCAATTAGCTCTCCATGACTGCGTGACGTCTCTATAGAAATAACGTCAGCATCCAATGCACTAATTGGTTCAATAAAATCATTGAACTCACAGTAACACATATGTGTATGAATTTGTGTTTCATCCTTTACACTAGCCGTAGCGAGCTTAAAAGCATTCACTGTCCAATCCAAATATGCGCCCCAATTTTCTTTACGTAGAGGCAAGCCTTCACGTAATGCAGGTTCATCGACTTGAATAATAGCAATGCCAGCCGCTTCTAGTGCCTCAACCTCTTTCCTTAGTGCAAGTGCAATTTGATAGGTTACATCTTTTCTTGCGATATCGTCACGTACAAATGACCAGTTTAAAATCGTAACTGGACCTGTTAACATTCCTTTCACATATCGATTTGTTAAACTTTGTGCATAGGCAGTTTCTTTCACTGTCATCGGTGCTTCCCATGCAACATCACCGTAAATAATCGGTGGTTTCACACAACGAGAGCCGTACGAAACGACCCAAGCTTTTTCTGTAAATGCGAAGCCTGATAGTTTTTCACCAAAGTATTCCACCATATCCGTACGCTCGAATTCACCATGCACTAGTACATCAATATCTAAATCTTCTTGTATCGCAATCCACCGTTTCGTTTCTTGTGCGACAAAGTCAGCATATGCTTCATCTGCAAGCTGTTTTTTACGCCATGCGTTACGTGTGCGCTTCACTTCATCAGATTGAGGGAAACTACCAATCGTAGTCGTTGGGAATAATGGTAGCTGCAGTGACTGTTGTTGAATAATCTGACGCGCATTAAAATCATTTTGACGTTCAAAATCCTCTGTCGACACCGTTTGTACTTCTTGTTGAACTGCCTGATTATTTCGTACGGGATGTTTTTTTAATGCTTCAATTGCTTTCATGCTCTCAGAGATAGTATGGTTTGACGTATGATTTTTTTCTTTTAAATATTTAGCCACCTCTGATATTTCTGCTAATTTTTCATCAGCAAATGCAAGCGCATTTTTTAAGACAGGCTCTAATTTTGTTTCAAGTGCGGTCGAAATCGGCACATGCTGTAAGCTACATGACGATTGAACCCACAGCTCCTGTGCACTAGTCAGCTGTTCAATTGCCCTAACTGTTGTACTTACCTCTGCTAAATTTGCCCTCCAAATATCTCGCCCATTAACAATACCTACTGCCAATACTTTATCATGTGGAAAGCCGAATTGACGTAGCGCCTCCATATTTTTCGTATAGCCATGAACAAAATCCAAGCCAAATCCTTGTACAGGGAGTTCAATTAGTGTGTTATAAGCGGATAACGATTCAAAATAGGTTTGTAACATAATATTAGCCTCTGGTATAGCGGCTGCTAATTGTGTATATATTTCTTGCACAAGTTTGACCTCTGCCTCATCTAATGATGTGACTAATGCAGGCTCCTCTAATTGAACCCAGTCAGCACCGGCTGATACGAGTTCTTGGATAACCTGCGCATACAGTGGTAGTATTGCTAAAATAAACGCAACTTGTGATACTTTATCGTAACCTTTTGTTAGCTTGCAAAATGTATATGGCCCGATTAGCGTTGGCTTCGCAGTAATGCCATATACTTCTTTAATCTCAAGGAAATCTGCAAGTATTTTATTGTCTGTTAGTTGCAGAACTTGTCCTTCATATTCAGGTACAATGTAATGATAATTTGTATTAAACCATTTTGTCATTTCACTAGCAACAGCTTCTTTATTTCCACGCGCTACCGCGTAATACGTTTGTAAATCTACCTTTCCACCCTGCCAGCCGAAGCGCTTTGGCACTAAGCCAAACATCATCGCTGTATCAAGCATTCTGTCATACAGTGTGAAATCCCCAACAGTGACAATATCTATACCGCTACGAAGCTGCTTGTCGATGCGTGCAAGACGAATTTCTTTCATTTTTTGTAAGAAATCTTCTTCTGTAAGTTCATTTCTCCAAAATGCCTCTAATGCCTTTTTCCATTCACGGTCATCCCCTATGTATGGGTAGCCAATTACAGTCGTTGTATACGTCATATTACTTCTCTCCTCTGATTTAAAATAAAAAAAACCATTTTCCTTTTCAGGAAAATGGTAGTTATTGTATATCTAAATTAGCTATGACGAGGCGATACGATAATATATTAATTATCGTATATATTCGTTAGTCGCACAGTGCCGATTCGGTCACATCTCACCACCTATTTCCACGTAGGTTATTTGGTGTGTACTAGACATTGGCAGGTCTCCTGGCTTCTCATCAACACGCCTCACAGCCTTCCCAGTTCCCCAGTGGCATATGTGATTTGCTCCGATTTACAGTTGCGGGACAGCGTCGGATTTACACCGACTTCCCTTTTAAGCCAAACTTTCATTTGGCACCAACTCTTACACAATATTCAATTATGTTTCTTACTATAACATACATTTTTCTGAAAAGTATAACTTTTGTGAAGATATGTATATTATTTCGGTACATAATTCTTTTAATCATTCTAAATTGTACTGATTGCCGACATAATAATTAAACAATCTATCAAAAGGTATTTCAAGGAATTTGTAGAAATATATAGTTATAACAAGAAATAATGAGGAGGATTACTATGATTGTCGGATTACATCACGTACAATTAACAATTCCAAAAGGTACCGAGAAGCAAGGGAAAGCGTTTTATTGCCATGTGTTAGGGCTCAAAGAAATAGAGAAACCAGAATCCCTTAAAGGGCGTGGTGGATTTTGGTTACGAGTTGGTCATCAAGAAGTACATGTTGGCACAGAAGACGGCTTTGATCGACTAACAACGAAAGCGCATATTGCCTATCAAGTAGAGGATGTAGCATATTGGAAAAAAATATTAACAGAGCATCATATCGAAATCCTTGATTCTGTTCCAATTCCTAATTTTGAGCGCTTTGAATTTAGAGACCCTTTTGGTAATCGAGTAGAAATTATTCAGCCCATTTAAATTTTTAAAAAAAGCAGCCATCGATGGCTGCTTTTTTATTTACAGTTTAAAGTGCTGAACCTCTTTGTTTAAATTCTCTGCCATCGATGCTAAATAATCTGTATTCTTAGAGATTTCATCCATTGTTGCAACTGTTTGATCAATTGTTGCAGTCGTTTGCTCTACACCAGCGGCAGACTGCTCTGATATAGCTGCAATTTCATCGATAGAACGATTGATTTGCACAGTTGTTGTTGAAATGCCCTGCAAGTTTTCTGTTATCCCTTGAATACTACTACCCATACTATTTACAGCAGAGGCAATTTGTTCAAAGGTAGTATTAGTATTCGTAATTTGCTCTGTGCCCCTTTTCACTTCTTCATAGCCCGTTTGAAGTGAAGCTGTTACCCCAACTGTTTCGTTTTGAATGCGTGCTACTATAGATGAAATATCCGTCACTGAATATGATACTTGTTCTGCAAGCTTGCGCACTTCATCGGCCACAACAGCAAAACCTTTGCCTTGCTCCCCTGCACGTGCTGCTTCGATTGCAGCATTCAATGCTAATAAGTTGGTTTGATTGGCAATATCATCAATGACAGAAACTAATTTAGATATTTCCTGTGATTGCCTATTTAAGCCTTCTACTTTTGCAACAGCCTCTTGGACAATTTTATCAATAGTAAACATTTGCTGTGTTGAGTCATTCATTAAATGTTGGCCACTTGCAGTAAGTTGCAACACTTCACTCGAATAGCCTTGTAAATCTATGCCTTGTTCATTGGCTTGCTGGACATTTATTTTAAATGTGTCAATCATCTGCGCTAAATCCCCTGCATTTTGTGCTTGTGATTCAGAGCCACCCGCTAGTTCAAGCATTGTTAATGCAATTTGTTCTGCACCCGTTTTCACTTCTAAAGAAGATTGTGCAAGTTGTTCACTGTTGGCAGCAACATTGCCTGAAACAACATTTATAGAACCAATAATTTCATGAAGCTTACTATTCAATGTATTTGTCGATTGCACGAGTAAGCCGATTTCATCCTTCATTCTTCCAGGCAAAGAGGGCTGACTAATATCTCCGTCTGCCATTTGCGATATTTTTTCAATTACTGCTTTTATCGGATTAGCAATCATAAACGCCGATATGTAAGCGATTACAATCGCAACTACAGTTGTGAGTACTCCTATCATTAAACCGACATTCATTGTTTGCTTCGATTGAGCGATCATTTCCTGCCCAAGCTTATTAATAGATGCTTCTCTTGCACTTGCAAGGTCCTCGTATCCTTCTCTAATTTCCACTTCGAGACGATCAACAGAATTAAGGTTTTGAACAGCCAATTCTATATTTCCTTTATCATATTCATCAAATACTTTCGTTTGTACAAAGCTTCTCCATTTTCTTGCTTTTTCAACTGTTTCCGTTAAGCTTTTATCTGTCGACAATTCATTTAATATTGTATTATTTTCTTCTGCAATTTTTATATAATCATCAAATTCCTGTTTATATTTTTGATTTCCTGTTAGGACGTAGCTTTTAGCAGCAGTTGTTCGAACACTAATTGTCGATGATAACTTTTCACTTGCTGTTAACAACTGTAATTCTTTATTAACAATTTCTTCTCCAGCAGCAATAACACGTTTATTGGCGAAAAAGCTATAGGTGTTAAAACAGGCGATGAAAAATACAAAAATGAAAAATGCACTTAAAATTTTAGCTCTAATTGTTTTGAACCTCAGTTTTTGCAACATACCATTTTCCCCTTTCGTTCGTGAAATTATATAAATTACTACTATTGAACAACTAATTTCGCCAATATTTGCGGGCAATGCTTCAATCTATTTCTACCTAAATATAACATATATTACCTTTAATACCCATAACTCGAACTATGTATTTCACACTTAATGATCAACAAAAAAATTCCTATAATACGTGCTTTTATAAGTACTCTTTGACTAATAAAGTTATTTTTATATCATTCCTTACCCTTATTTTGATTTCTCTATTAGCACATTGCCTAGCATTGTTTCTATATGTAACAATGCATAGTTGCTAGGGTTTTTGTATGCACTATTTATCAAACTGAAACATTTGTAATGAAACTGTAAATTCAAGCGATAAAGCCTTATACATCAAGGTTTTTACATAAAGCGATGCTCCCTGTGGAAACATTTACCTCGCAGAACCCTTACTTTTTCATGCTACGATTATTGCAACAGCAAGCAAACAGATATGAATTTACTGCTCGCTTACAGGAGGTAAAAACAGCATGAAAAAACAATTCTTAAAAACTACACTAGCATTATCGATTGGATTTAGCTCATTCGGAATCGTTCAAGCATCCATTGAACCAATCAAAGTTGAGGCTGCAACGACAAATGCACAACATAATGACAAAGCTGTCGCAGCGAAGGCTGAGCAACTTATTCAAACAGGAAAAAGTTTAATTGGTAAGGCTACATATAGTAATTCAGTTTACAAGTCTACATATCCTTACAAGTTTTCTTGTGCTTCATTTATTATGTATATTTTTGAACAGAATGGAGTAGATATTGGGACTTATAATGAAAATTATATGATCCAGCAAGGGACATTTGTTCCTAAAAGCCAATTGCAAAAAGGCGACTTAGTATTCTTTAAAAGTAAAAAAACGGGCACAGATCCCGATCATGTAGGCATGTACATTGGAAATAACAAAATTATTCATATGGCTGATTCCAAGCAAAATATTGTCATTTCGGATATGAGTAGTAAGCCTTATTATACTGATAACTACGTTTCTGCACGAAGAGTATTGCCTACATTACTATCAGCTAACCCTGCAACGAAAGGCGATACAGTTGTTGAAAATGCATTAACTTATAAAAATAAAGTAACAATAAGCTCATTAAATAAAGAGCAAAGCTTACATTTTACAGCCCCTGGTTTCGTAGAATATGTCTATCGTAAGAGCGGTGTAAAACTTGGCACAACAACCTTAAAAGAACAAATGGCTAAAGGAACTACGGTATCACGTGCCAATTTAAAAAAGGGCGACTTAGTGTTCTTTAATAGTGTGAAAGGGTCAAAAAACCCTTCCCTTGTAGGTATCTATGCTGGAGATCAGCGTATCATCATTCCAACTTCAAGTGGTGTTACTACTAGAGTACTCTTTGTTGATTACTATAAAGAGCATTATTTAACAGCAAAACGTGTATTTTAAGTAAATCAGCTGCTATTTGACAGCATGACGTGTTATCTTAACGCTATAAAATGAATAAAACATAGCATACAAGCAGTGTCATTACCACGCTTCGTATGCTATGTTTTTGATATAATCAGCGGAACCTTACATTATCGTAAAGTGGATTTTATCTATGCACATACAGGATTCTTTCGCATAAAGGTAGCTCCTGATGAGTGTTCCAAGGATTGCCTTACAAAAGGCTATTTTTCCTTTAATTGATTAGCGAATTCAATCATGGATCTACTAGACATAGGACCCTTTATTAATACAATTGTATCTTTATCAAGTTTTGGTTTAAGTATTTCTAGTATACCTGTGACATCTTTAAATATATGAACCTCCGCAGTTGTTCCATCTTTTTTTGCTTGAGCTGCTATATCTTCAGCTCTTTTTCCAATCGTAATAAGCATTTGAATATCTCTCTGTGCCACCATAGAACCAATCTCACGATGATACTTTTCTTCGAAAAGACCCAATCGCTTTATATCACCTAATATAAGGATTATTTTTTTATCTTTTCCTATCGTATCTAAAACCTTTAAAGCAGCTTCAACCGATGTTGGATTATTCGTCCATGTATCATCTATAATGGTACTTTCACCGATACCAGTTGAAAATTCCAGGTGCCTTGCCATCGGTTTAAATGTTTTTAAACGCGAGATTGCAGTTTGGATAGACACTCCCATTTCCTTTATAGCTGCGATAGCCGCTAGCGCATTATACACTTGATGTTCTCCGTAACCAGGTACAAAGATAGTATACTTTTCATTAGATACTTGCAGGATAAATTTCATGCCGTTGTTCGTAAATTCAATGTTAGACGCTTTGTAATCTGCATGTTGCTGAACGCCAATAGTGATAATTTTCCCTTTAAACTTATGCAAGGGTACTTTTTTTGTGTTTTCATCATCAACATTGATGATTAACGTGCCATCCTCTGACAACCCTTCTAAAATTTCAGATTTTGCTTTTATATAGCCCTCAAGATTTTTACAGCCATCTAAATGATGCACACCAATATTTGTAATAATTCCAATTGTCGGTTTGTAGATCATACATTGATGTTTAATGTTACCTGTATTCCCTAGACCTAGCTCAAATACAGCTGCTTTCGTTGTTTTATCGATGCCCGTTAAATAGGGTAAAGATTGGCGAGGCTCATTTTTGCTACTAACTGATGCCTGCACATTCCAATCTTTACTTGCAATATGCTTTATCATTTCTTTTGTTGTTGTTTTCCCACATGTTCCGGTTAATGCGACAACTGGTATTTCAAAAAGGCCTCTATAGTATTCAATAAACTTCCAGTATGCCTGCAAAGTACTTTTTACTTGAATAACGGTTGTATTATCGAGTGCGTTTTTAAGTTCACTTAAAGGTTTATCTGAAATGACGAGGGATGGCCCCTTATGATCGATTTCCTTCCAATTAATAGATTCACTTTTATTGATGAACATTAGTGTATTTTTCTGTGTCAAATCATGGCGGTTATAATAAATAGCATGTTTGACAAACCATTGCTCAGAACCGCTTACTAAAACCCCTTGTAGTAACTTTTTAATCACAGTTACACTTATATTTTGCACGTTAACTCCGTCCCCCCTCTCATTATAGTATGAAAAATGATAGCTAGAAGTTTGGGTAAAGGAGCGTATCCTTCCCTATTTCTAGCAACGACTATTATTTGTTGGAATATTTTATGTTTTATTCAGAGCGCTCCTTTCTAGTAGATTACTATACAATATTATTTAATGACCTCATGTGACACAGTATTTATCCTGTTGTCATTGCATCCATCATTACTTTGTATCTCTAAATGATTTTTTTATTTTTAAATCTGCTGCCAAATTGGAAATTTGTTTACTATACATATCTCCTTTTATCAGAACGATTGTATTTTCATCTACTATTTCATGTAATAAATTATAGACGAGTATACTATTTTTAAAAGTATACACAGGGTTTCTAAACCCTAGTTTCACTGCCTGATCAGCCATAATTCGGGCATGCTCTCCTATTGTGATTAGTACATCTACACCAATGCGATTGATTAACTCTCCTGCTTGCTCATGGATGACATAACCCCACGACCCTAAATCGGTGATCGTTCCAATAACGGCTATTTTTTTCCTGCCCTCTCCTATTGAATTTAAGACCTTTAAAGCTGCTTCTAATGAAGTCGTTGTTAAACTCCAAGTATCGTCTATTAACAGTGAATTATTAATGCCTTCAAAAAGTTGTAGCTGCTTTTTCATTTTCTTGAATGACGCTAATTGTTTAATTGCTAAAGCAATCGGTACATTTAATTCATTAATAGCAGCAATCGCGGCTAATGCATTATATACTTGATGCTCTCCAAATCCAGGGACAAAAACGTCATATTTTTTCATATTGTGATGCATTGTAAACTGCATGCCGTTTTCAACATATTGAATATGACTTGCTTTAAAATCACATGATGCATGCTGCCCGATTTTAATAATATCTCCCTTGAATTTCGACAAATCGATTTTTTTAATATTAGCATCTTCCGCATTGAGAATTAATGACCCTGCTGGATTCACAATTTCAACCATTTCACCTTTTGCCTGTATATAACCATCTAACGTTTTACAATAGTTTAAATGGTGTGCTCCAATATTGGTAATAATGCCGATAGTCGGCTTGAAATACTTCCCTGCATTCCTTACATCTCCAGGTGATCCAACCGCTGTTTCAAAAACAGCAACTTCTGTTTCATCATCGATGCTAAGTAAATATTGCAATGAAGCTGTTCTAGAATTACTACTTAAAGTAGTTGCAGCAACTTCTTTTTCGGCAGAAAGAATATGCTTAATCATCTCCTTCGTTGTAGTTTTCCCAGAGGTACCGGTAATTGCAATAACAGGGATTTCAAATTGACTACGATAATAATGTACAAACTTCCAGTATGCCTCATCTGCATTCTCTACTTGAATGATGATTATGTTTTGAGGTATTTCATGCTGACTATACAAACGATCTGTTACAAGTACTAGTGGGGAAAGCGACGCTAGACTTTTCCAGTTGATAATGCGTTTGTTTGTAAAAAGTGCAGTATACGGTTTTTTAACTTGTTTTAGTCGATATGCGCCATACTGGATCAGCACCTCATCCGACCCTTGCAACAATTTACCTGCAGTAATCGCTGTTAAATTCTTCACCGATAGAGGCTTCATATCAATTCACACTCCTTTCATTTCTATTATATGAATGGACACAAAAGTTGCTTGGATGTAAACATGATACATAACTAGAAGAAAACTATTTCACAGCATATATATAAAATGTATATTAATAATCCAAGTGCCAACTGAAGGAGTGATTATACTGAAGGCAATTATATTTATAGGTACAAACAAATCTGGATCTAGTCGTGAAGCGATAAAAGCAGCAGAAAAGTTGGGTTACTTTACGGTACTCTTCACAAACAATACAAAACAATTACAACAGAGAAAAGCCTATCCAGACATTCATAAAATGGTTCTTATCGACACCTCCAATATAGAAGATATGATAGAAGAAATTCACAATTTGTTTGATACCGGATTAGAGATAAAATCAATTGTTAGTTTTGTAGACCCATTTGTTCATATTGCCTCTATTTTATGTGATGAATTTTGTCAAAACTATACGTCATCATCTGCTATTGAAATGATGGAGGATAAAGAAAAAACAAGGAATATCTTAAAGGATCAACCTTATTCCCCTAAGTTTGTTCTAAAAAAACCACACGAATCATTTACAAATAATATGGTATTCCCACTAATCATTAAATCACCTAAATCAACAGGCTCTAAAGACGTACTGTTTGCAACAAATAAAGACCAACTCGATACACATCTCACATTTCTCCAAAACAAAAATCCTGGGGAAACTATCATGATTGAAGAATATATTGATGGCCCTCAATATCTAGTTGAAGCTCTGGTTTATAAGAGCCAAGTTCATACGATTGGCATTATTGAACAAGAGATTACACAAGGAAAGCGATTTATTATTACAGGCTATGGTGTACTTGCAGAAGTACCTCCCCATATTCAAAAAGGAATTGAAGAGGTGCTCCATTCTATCGTTGATGTATTTGATATTGAAAATGGAACATTGCATTTAGAACTTCGTTTAACAGATAACGGTTGGAAGCTCATTGAAATTAATCCTAGAATTTCAGGGGGCGCTATGAATAACATGCTACATGCTGCATTCGGATTTAGTTATGTGGAAGAAACACTTAAGTTATTTTTAGGTGAACAACCTAATGTAAACCCACGTCATAATAAGTTCATTTTCACAAAATATGTGATTGTAGAAAGTAAAGGTGTGTTAGAAAGAGTAATTGGAAGAACAAGGGCTTCAAAATCAACAGGTGTTGTAGATGTCTATGTAAAACCTAGAAAAGGAACAATTTTAACCCCTCCATTATCTATGGGGCATCGCTATGCCTACGTCATTGCTGAGGGCAAATCGTTAGCTCAAGCTAAAAATAATGCCATAACAGCCGCTAAGGAAATCAAATTTCTAATAAAAGCCTTATAAATGTTCCAATACACTTGTTAGGATTACAAATTAAGTAGATTTTGCGGATGTGGCTTCTTCCTGCTACATCCGCTCTAAAATTACACATCCAAGGACAGCATTCAATTAGTACATAGCATTTCAAATACAGCACAAACATAAACAACCCGAGTAGTTGACCTATCAATTTGGCAACTGCTCGGGTTATGTTATTTATGCTTTAAATGTTTTGTCTAAAAATTTAACCGTTTCAAACATATTAGTTTTACTTGCGCCTTTCACGAGAATCGTGTCATCAGGCTTAATAAGTTCCTCCAGCAAGGCATGCAAATGATCTTTGTTCGTGTAATGATATATGTTCTCTTGTTTCATCCCTTTAGCTTTTGCTGCTGCACCAATTTCTTCGGTTCTGAACCCATAAGTAATTAATAGATCAATACTTTGGTCAGCAATATATTCACCCAATTTACGATATTCTTCTTCTCTTAAATCTCCTAGTTCCCGCATCTGACCAATAATTGCAATCCGCCTCTTCTTGCCGACATTTGTCAGTACTTCAAGAGCAGCCCTTACACCTTGAGGATGGGAATGCACAGTGTCATCTATAACCGTTATATTATCACGACAGTTATAGACAGTCAGCCTTCTTGGCGGTTTTTTGAAATGTAAACCAGCTTTTATTTCCTGCGGCGTAAACCCTAAATAATCGGCAACTGCGATTGCATTTAGCGCATTATATACATGATGTTCTCCTAATATTGGAATAAACAATTGGATTTCCTGCCCTTGGAGTTTCATTTTAAAGGACATGCCATTTTCTTTATATTGAATATCGTAAGCTCGATAGTCTGCTTCCGTCTTCACTCCAGTTGTCAGTATCTTCCCTTTAAATTGATCAGTCAATAAATATTTCGAGTTTTCATCATCTTTATTTAAGATAAGTAACCCTTGTTGGTCCATACCTTGAATCAATTCCGATTTAGCTTTTGCAACTAGTCTCACATCACCATCAAAGTTACCCACATGTGCAAGACCAATATTCGTTACGATACTAATATTCGGTTGAATAATGCTACAGTGATTCGTAATAATCCCTGGATAGGCCATTCCGTATTCAAGAACGACGGCTTGGTGGGATTCATTAATTTCTTCAGCATGTTTTTTAGTATGCTCCGTCGTATTCCAATAATCTTTCGATTCGAATACATTCCATTTTTTTGATAATATAGACCCTAAAAATGCCTTCGATGTTGTCTTCCCTGCACTACCAGTAATTGCAATAATCGGTTTATCGGTTTTTGCATCTATATAATTTGGCTTTGGCTCTACCAGCTGAGGCTTTGACTCTACAACCTGAGGCTTTGGCTCTACTGGTTTAGGTTTAGAATCTACGAGTTTTGGTTTTTGTTTAACCCTCGCTTTTTTTGCAGGTTGGTGGTTTTCTGCTAAGTATTTTGCATAGCGAATTGAATGAATCACGACATCTAATTCTAAATAAAATGCGGGTGGACAGCCTGGACGCCAGTTTACTTCATAGACCCAAATTCTTTGTTGCGCATCTAGCCCAACATCAATCCCAATTTCATCAATGACTTCTCCAAACTTCGTCATCTGAATATCATCTAAATGGCGTGCCAAAGATAATGAAAAATGCTCTAACATTCGTCGTATATTATAAGCTTCTTCCTGAAATTCCTGCTCCAAAAATGGATCTAAATAATTTGTATATCCTCCGTTATTTATATTTGGAATAATCGAGCCATGTGGCGCTATTCGTGGATAAACTGTCGTCACTACCCATTTTCCCTCACCATTTTTTTGCACATGTAGACGAAAGTCATATACTTGACCCGATTTCATTTTTGATTGAATATAAGGTTGCATAATAAATGTTCCCGTAGCAAGTAGTTCATTTACTAATGCGTTTAGCTGGGGTTTTGAATACATACGGTTATCGCTATTTTGCCGTACCTCGAAAGTATCCCCTATTTTTATAATGAAATAAATTCCTTTACCTTTCCGACCATCAATCGGTTTAAATACTATTTTTTTATGATGGGCAATATAACTATGAAATACATCGATGTTTTTTACTATTTCTGTAGGAATAATATATTTATCAAATTCTTTGGCTTCTTTTAATCGCTCCATGACATTCCATTTATTCCCAATGGAATGTGTAGTAAACGGTATTTCCTTTTTCAATCTCTCTATAATATCTTTTGACACCGATAATTTTTCTGGACTTCCAGCATTATAAATGACATCTGGAAAGGGCATCACTCTTTCATGCCATTGCCCATCTTCTAATACCTTCCCATCGATAGTACGGTTGTCAAAGTTTACCTTTCTAGGTGTAAAGTAAAAAAAATCTACCCCTTCTGCTTTTGCAACTGCTGCATATGCATATGACTTGAGAACAGTTTTAGGATCTAGACGATGATGCAACATCCCTATAATTGTCATGCGTTAATCTTCCTTTCTATAGATTCTTTCTATTAAATTCAGATTACGCAGCTTGCATATGGACAGATGCTCTAGTTTTTCAATTATTTTAGTAGTTTTACCATTGAACGTTTCTTACCACTTAGGCTCAATGATGAATTTCTTTTTTAATAAATCAGGATTTAATAGCTGTATAGCTGAAATACTTCCTAATTCAATAGACTTTTCTGTAGTTGTTCTTTCTAGTCTTACAACATCAGCAATTGAGTTCGTTTCATTGCCTTCATAATCATAACCACGTAACAGTGAAATGGTTCCTCGGCAACGCTCCTTATCAATTTCTTCTATACGGAAATACTCTGTTTCAAATTGTTTGACAGTATCTATTAATCGTAAATGTGCTCCATTGTGCGTTATTAAAAAAAAGGGAATGGTATCACTACCAACTATTTTCACAAGAAGCTGACCATAATATTTCGAATGAAAATCTGTGATTATATCCTGAAGTGCTTTTATATCGAATAGCGCTTCACTTACAAAGTGGTTTCTTCCTTTTTCAACACCCAATTTCCCCAGCCCCTTCCTATTCCATTTTCGCAATGTATCATTACTCGAACAGTAGCAAAAATTTTATTTGTCCTTTCTCGTTATAATATGTACGTTATCGAAATATGACGACATAATTTATAAGGTGACACTAAAAAATAACGGCATTTTACATAAAAAAAAGAATGCTAGGAGTTTACCTAGCATCCTTCACACTATTGAGATGAAATTTCCACGAAGTATTGCATTAATGCCGCAGTTCAGTGCGGGTTTTCCGCGATGCTTTATTTCCGCGGTTCGCTACGGGTTTTCCGCGAAACTAATGTGCAGGATGTTGATTCCCTTGATTGAGCAGTATTACACCACCGATGATTAATGAAATGCCCAATGCTGTATAGAGATTAAAAATATCTCCCCAAATGACAATGCCTAGAACGACTGTTAGAGCTGTCCCAACCCCTGACCAAATTGCGTAGGCTAAACTTAAAGGTAAAGTTTTTAAACATAAAGACAAGCAGTAAAAAGAAATGCCATAACCAAATGCAACTGCGATTGATGGACCAAGTACTGTAAATCCTTCAGATAGCTTGAGCATTGTTGTCGCAAACACTTCACAGACAATAGATATCGTTAAATATATATATCCTTTCATTTTCAAATCCCCCTAATGGCTTCCGCCGGCGAGGTTTAAAATTACCACACCGATTATAATCAATAAAATGCCCGCAAGCTTTTTGACATTAAAATACTCTTTATAAAAAACAACGCCAACAACAGCCGTTAACGCTGTGCCTAATCCCGCCCATATTGCGTAGGCAGTGCCAATCGGTAAAGATTGCAATGTTAATGATAAAAAATAAAAGGCAGCCCCATACCCTATGGCAACGCCTAGCGAAGGTAATAACCGCTTAAATCCTGCAGTTAGTTTTAACATTGAACTGGCGAAAACCTCCGAAACTATTGCAATGAATAAAAAACCTAATGCACTCATGTTTTATCGCCCTTTCTCGTCATTTGCAATAATTGATCAAATACAGTTTCAGTTACTTGCTTAGATACTGGTGCAATATTTAATAACTTGGAATAATACAAACCATCAATCGTTAAGCGAATCATATGAACGATTGATGAATCAAGGCCATCGTGTAAAAGACTTTCGAGTAATTGCTCATAGGCAATGGAAATCGAATTATCATCATTATAGAGAATTTGAATGGCGATATTAATCCAAGCTCCGTCTTCATAATCTTTTTGTGAAGCTAAGATGAACCCCCTTGTTCTTTTACCAGTACCATGCTCCAGCTTAGTTAGTGCTTCAAAAGAGTCGACAAATTCAGTCATAATGGTTTGTGCAATAGCCGAATAAAGCTCATCCTTGGATTTGAAATGATACAGAAGACCACCCTTACTGATATTTGCCTTTTGGGCAATTTTGTCCAACGTTAAAGTATGTAAATCATGTTCATGTAAATATTGAATCGCCGTTTGGATAATATGGGTACGTTTTAAATCTGCCTTCGATGACATCGTATCCTCCTTAAAAACTTCTAATAAAACCGTCTGGACGGTCTTTTTTTATTATATAATGTCAAATAAAGTATCGTCAACAAATGAAGTCCCAAATAGTATGCGCTATTCGGGACTTCTTCTACATATTCAAATTTACAGCAATCCTGCATTTTCTAAAAATGTCCGTGCTACATCTTCAATATTTTTTCCTTCAACGTTTACTTGATAATTCATTTCACGCATTTCGTCATCCGTTATTTGATTGGCAAGCTTGCCTAATACCTTTTCAAGCTCGGGATACTTTTCGAGTGTCTCCTTTCTTAACAATGGTGCTCCTTGATATGGTGGGAATAGCTGTTGATCATCTATTAAAACAGTCAAATCATATTGTCGTAACTCACTATCAGTTGAATATGCATCTAATAAATCGATACTGCCTGATTGTATAGCTTGATATCGAAGCTTTGGTTCCATCGTTGTAATAGAAGCAATATTAATACCATAGCGCTTTTGAATGCCTAAATAGCCATCTTCACGATCATTAAATTCTAATGTAAAGCCTGCTTTGATTGTGTCTTGAATAGCTTTAATATCTGATATCGTTTGTAATTGATAGGTTTCAGCCATTTGTTTTGAAACGGCCAATGCATATGTGTTGTTATACTGCATTGGATTGAGCATGACCATATCGAATTTTTCCAGCATGCCTTCTTTTGCTTGTTTATAAACATCCTTTTGGTCATTATTTACCGCTTGCTCTTTTAAAAACTCTGCTATTGCTGTACCCGTAAATTCAGGATAAATATCGATGCTTCCTGATTTAAGTGCATTAAAGACAAAGGAGGTTTTACCAAGTCCAGGTTTTAATTGCACATGTAAATCTGTGTCATTTTCAATTAATAATTTGTACATATTAATCAGTATTTCTGGCTCAGATCCAAGTTTCCCCGCAATTACAATGTCCTCTTTGTCATTGAAGTTTAAGAATGGCAACACAATTAACACGATTGCCGCCACACAAATCGCACTTAATGCTGTAACTGTTCTTTTAAAGGACAGTGATTCTAGCTTTTTCAAAAGATAATCAAATACTAATGCTAAAATAGCAGCTGGTACAGCACCTAAGATGATAAGCGAAGTATTATTGCGGTCAATACCAAGTAAAATAATATCTCCTAACCCACCGGCACCAATTAATGCTGCTAGTGTGGCTGTTCCGACTATTAAGACCATCGCTGTCCGTATGCCTGCCATTATGACAGGCATCGCAAGTGGCAGTTCTACCTTCACTAATCTTCTTGTCGTATTCATCCCCATCGCCATTGCCGCTTCCTTTAAGGACGGGTCTACTTCATTTATGCCTGTAAATGTATTGCGTAAAATGGGAAGAAGTGCATAGACAACAAGGGCAATAATAGCAGGTGTTTTCCCAATACCAAGCAACGGAATTAACAAACCTAATAGAGCTAATGAAGGAATTGTTTGTAAAGCTGCACTAATCCCAATAACGCTTTCTGCTATTTTCTTTTTATTCGTTAAATAGATTCCAAGAGGTATAGCAATAATTACTGCAAAAAATAGGGCAATGAAAGAAATTTGGACATGCTCTATTAATGAAGCAATTAGCTGGCCTTTGCGTTCATTCAAAACGTCAAAAAAATTAGTCATTTGCATCACCTCGTTCTGAGGCTAAAAACTGCAACATGGATTGCCTTGTAATGATTCCAATTATTTCAGTATCATCTTTCACTACAACACATTCTTGTAGAGCCAATAGCTGAAGAATGCTCTGTAAGGAATCTTCTACGGCAACACTATATTTATTATAATTTTGATGTTCCTCTTCAACAAATGGGTCCATAACTTGTTGAATGGTAAATACACTGAACGGATCATCCTTTATCCCAATAAATTCTTGTACAAAATCATTAACTGGATTTTGTATAATGTCTTGTGGCGTACCGATTTGGACAATTTCCCCATCCTTCATCACACATATTCGATCCCCTAGCTTCAACGCTTCTTGCATATCATGTGAAACGAATACGATTGTTTTTTGGATCGCTCGTTGAAGCTCTAGAAGATCATCTTGTAATTTTGTACGACTTATTGGGTCTAGTGCACTAAATGGCTCATCCATTAATATAATTTCAGGATCTGCGGCCAATGCACGAATAACACCAACCCGTTGCTGTTCACCACCCGACAGCTCCTTCGGCTTGCGTTCACTATATTTGTCTGGTTCAAGCCCTACCATTTCTAATAATTCACGAACTCGCTGCTGGATTTCTGTCGTTTTCCATTTTTTCATTTCAGGGACAACAGCAATATTTTCTTCTATTGTCATATGCGGAAAAAGAGCAATTTGTTGGAGCACATAACCAATATTCCATCGTAGTTCATGTATGTTATAATCGCTAATTCTTTTACCGTTAATTCGTATTGTTCCTTCAGTTAAATGAATTAATCGATTGATCATTTTTAGTAGTGTCGTTTTTCCACAACCACTAGGGCCTATAATGACAAAAAATTCTCCTTTTTGTATTTCAAGATTGATGGAATTCACTGCAACTTGGTTGTTTTCATATGTTTTCGTAACATTCTCAAATGCGATCATGATCTAAGCTCCTTGTTTATGAAAAGTTCTCACCTTTTTGATAAATCGACTAGCACCGCTCGTCTCTCCAGTATATCTTTCCACATTCTCAAGAAGATAAACTGCAAAAAACGCCGTCCTTCTATCATACATCCTAACCACTCAATTCTCTCTACCTTATTTTACATAATTTTATATTAATACCACAAAAGGGAATATCAACTTTTTATATAATAACAATTACATTTTCTTATATATTTCTTAGATACAAACGCTAACATAACGAAACTTTTTCTTGTTAAAGTTCGTTCTATTAATTATGAATTCTAATGAAAAAACAATGCTTTTTATTATCTAATTGTTTTACAATAATAAGAGAATAATCTATTTTTCGAAAAGAAAGGAGGAAGGTGTTGCAAATATTCAACATCTATAAACTACATGAGATTATTAAAAAAACTATTAATCGGTATGGTTGTTATAGCATCCGTAATCAGTATTTCCACTTATATGTTGATCCAGTTATTCAAGCCTGCAAATAATCCCGTACAAGAATATGTAGATGAAGGTCCGAGTGTTGAAGAATTCATTGGTTCCATTGCAGAAACCGCAAGACAGCTTGGAGCAGAAAATGACCTCTATGCATCTGTGATGATTGCACAAGCCATTTTAGAGAGCAAGCAAGGAGAAAGTGGTCTTGGTTCAGCTCCTAATAACAATTTATTTGGCATGAAAGGCAAATATCGAAACGATTCCGTGACCCTTGAAACATTTGAGGATGATGGCTCTGGAAATCTAACAACTGTGATGGCTGAATTCCGCAAATATCCTTCCTATGAAGAATCCATGAAGGATTATGTCCAATTACTTCGCAACGGTGTATCCTGGAACAAAAATTTTTATACTGGTGTCTTTAAAAGTAATACAAAGTCCTATACAGATGCGACAAAGTTTTTAACTGGCTCCTACGCAACGGATTCAACATACAACGAGAAGCTAAATAACCTAATTGCCAAGTACGACTTACAACAATATGACAGCCCCGTAAAAATTAAAAAAACAATTACAGTTGCAGATGGTGACTCTCTGATGCATATTGCACAGGCTCATAATGTCAAGGTCACATCTCTTAAGCAATGGAACCAGCTTCGCACAGATACTATTGAAGCTGGGCAACAATTAAATATTTATCAATATTAGAAAAAAAGCCAGCTAAAAATCTAGCAACCTATGAGGTATTCAACGTCCCGACCGTTGAATACCTCTTTTTTCTTCCAACATTCATAGTTCTTAATAAAATAAGCTCCCAACTGCTGTAATAGTCGTTGCTAAATCTTTACGATATAACACATGCTGTTCATCTAGACTATTAATATTAACCTCATTGCCACCGAGCGATGAATGTACATAAAGTGTCTGACCAATATACATCGCAACATGGCCAGGGAAAAATAATAAATCCCCTTTTTGCATGCGTTCAAATGTTATTTCTTTAATTGGAAAACCCTCAACAATTTTAGCATCTCGGAAAATCGTCACACCATTTAGCATATAGGCTATCGAACACAGTCCTGAGCAATCAATGCCAAGCGGTGACTTTCCACCCCAGCGATACGGGGTTGCTATATAGCTAAGTGCCGTTTGCACGACATTTTCTCGGAATACAGGCTCCGCAAGGCTATTTTCTGCAACTTTTTGATGCAGCCATTGTTGACGTAAATAAGCTATTTCTCCTGTCGCCAATTGAATTGCTGCCCATTCCTTACTTAACGTCTCATCTGAAACGACATGCACAATTGACCCTTTTACTAAAGTCATTATTATCGAGCTTTGAATTTTCGGTGCTTGTAAAACATCTGCAAAACGCTGGTTTATAACATGTTGGGCTTTTAAAAGCCATGTACTTGTTTTCTTATCATCTATTAGCAAATTCCTTTTCTCACAATAGCCTCCGTAGCGGTAGGCAGTTTGAATACGGACCCAATCGTTCTCTAGCTCCTCTATAACTTGAACAGGCATACCATAAAGGACTTCATCCGTCAGCTCCGAAGCACTATCTGGTTTAGCATGTAAATTCGCAATCATAGCAATGACAATTGCATTCATGTCGCCTCTCCTTTCAGTCCAATCAGATTGTCATAAACGGCCTTTGATAGATGACCTATTATTTGCCGAGCGATATCATTTTCAGTAACTTCTGTAATAAAGACGCCAATACAATAATCTTGAACGTCACTGTAAACAATTCCTACATCGTGGTCAACACTATCAAGACCACCTGTTTTATGGGCTATTTCCACATCATCGGCTATATACCGTCTTAAAGATTCATGAAAACGCTGGCGGCACAAAATATCAATTACAAGCTGACTAAACACAGGATTTAGAAGTTCTTTTGTATAAATTTTGCTAAAAAGATGTGCCATATCACGCGCAGAGGTAATATTGTCAACACCTTTTGCTAGTCGCTCAAAGTCCATCATTTTTCGTTGCACTTGTGTATGTGTTAGGCTAATTTTACGAAAGAACTTATTAAGAGCATCCATACCGATAAAATCAATTAATACATTTGTCGCTGTATTGTCACTTGTCGTAATCATCCATACTAACAGTTCATAGATCGAACTTGTCGTTAATTTTTGTTCGCTAATTACACTATAATCGACCCAGTCCTCACGGCTTATCGTCATAACTTGATCTAATGACACATTGTGTTTTTCTAAATAATCCAATACGGCAATGAGTATTGGCACTTTAATTAAGCTTGCACTAGAGAATGGTTCATCTATGCGTTCTTTAATCATGAACTGATTCGTTTTCAACTCTTTCACAAACATATGCACTTTGTACGGAGCATCATCTATAATATGTTGAATCGTCTGTTGCATAGTTCACCTACCCTATAACTTTAATTTTTTGCGTTTCTGCATGTACGGTAATTGTCCGCCCTAAAGGAAGTGACATCGTCGGTAAACAGTGACCACAGGCAAGGTCCATTAAGATTGGTTTCTTTAACGGTTTTAAAATCTCCTCAAAAATAGTGTTTAGCGATAAGCTACGCTCTGGGTGCTTCGGATTTTCAGGACCACAATTCGTCCATGCACCTAGTAACAACCCTTGCGCTTCATCGAGCTTACCAGCTAATTTTAACTGTGTAAGCATGCGATCTACACGTTGCTCGCTCTCATCTATATCTTCTAAAAATAAAATCTTACCCTTTGTATCAATTTCATACGGCGTGCCTAGTGATGCGGTTATCAATGTTAAATTGCCACCAACAAGTTGACCTGTCGCTTTACCCGTAACAAGTGTTGTCATTGGTTGTTGTGGTGGATTTAGCAGCAAGCAGTTGTTATCTGTTGCCATCACCTGCTTAATAAATGAATCCCACGTAAATTGATCCATGTTTTGTACAATAAATTCCGTCGATGGCATGGGTGTATGATAAGTAACAAAACCACATTTTTGATTAAAGGCGATATGTAATGCAGTCACATCGCTATAACCTGCAAATACCTTTGGATTTTCTTTAATCATGTCGAAATCAAGTCTAGGTAAAATTTTCGTTGCCCCGTACCCTCCTCGTATACAGAAAATCCCATCCACATGGGGATTACGGAACATTTCATTTACATCATGCGCACGAAGTTCATCTGAACCTGCTAAATAACCATGTCTTGCTCGACATGTTTCCCCCACTATTACGTTAAAACCGAGTTTCTCAATACTATCGATTGCGGGGTATAGCTTTTCTGGTGGCGTAGCACCTGAAGCACTGATAAGTCCGATTGTATCCCCTTTTGTCAAAGCTTTAGGTCGAATCATTCGCTTACCTCCACTTTTTTTAATGTACGGTAATTTTCGATTTCCTCTTCGTTTGCTAAAACAAAATGCCCTTGCTCAATTTCCACAAATGAAGGTGGCGTCATATCATATCGATGCTGTAATGGATTATAAACTTCTACTACTTTCGCCCGCTCCTTATATGGATTTGGCTCAGGTACTGCTGATAGCAATGCCCGCGTATATGGATGAATTGGGTTAGTAAATAACTTTTCTGTCTCTGCTAACTCGACAATATTCCCTTTGTAAATGACGGCAGTACGATCTGTAATAAATCGTACGATTGATAGATCGTGGGCAATGAATAAGTATGTTAAGTTATTTTCTTCTTGAATGTTCGATAGCAAATTAAGCACTTGCGCTCGAATGGACACGTCTAGTGCGGAAATAGGCTCATCCGCAATAATAAATTCAGGCTCCATCACTAGTGCACGTGCAATCCCAATGCGTTGACGCTGCCCACCAGAAAATTCATGAGGAAAACGACTAGCGAATTCAGGCAATAGGCCAACATTTAATAACGCATTTTGTACTTTTTGCTGACGGTCATCCTCATCTTTAAAATTTTTCGTATTCATCAGACCTTCAGAAATAATATAGTCCACCTTTGCCCGTTCATTGAGTGATGCCATCGGGTCTTGGAAAATCATTTGAATTTTTTGCGTAATTTCCCGGTCCCAATCTTTTGTGATTTTGCCGTTTATTTTCTTACCATGATACAAAATTTGACCACCCGTTACTTCATTGATTCGCATAATGGCACGGCCAATGGTCGTTTTTCCTGAGCCCGATTCACCTACTAAGCCGAATGTTTCGCCTTTATAAATATCAAAACTAACATTGTCAATTGCCACGAACTTATTTTTCCCTTTACCAAACACAATGTTCAAGTTTTTCACTTCGACTAATACTTCTTTATTGCCCATTGGCATACAGTCTCCCTTCTTCAAAAAATGCTTGTAGCGCTGCAGGAGGCTCTACTTTTGGAGCACGAGAATCTAATAACCATGTACGTGCATAATGTGTCTCACTTACTTGAAAAAACGGAGGACGTATTTCGTAATCAATCTTTAAGGCAAATTGATTGCGCGGGGCAAATGCATCACCTTTAATTTCTTTAAAAAGGTTTGGCGGGGTACCCTTAATGGCGTAGAGCTGTTCCCCTTTCGATCCAAGCTGAGGTAAAGAAGAAATAAGTGCCCATGTATATGGATGCTTACCATTAAAAAATACTTCATGTGTGCCACCAACTTCGATAACATCCCCTGCGTACATCACAGCTACACGATCTGCGACTTTTGCTACAACTCCTAAGTCATGTGTAATAAAAACAGTTGTCAGTCCGTACTTTTGCTGAAGATTTTTTAGAAGCTGTAAAATTTGTGCTTGAATAGTTACGTCCAGTGCTGTCGTTGGTTCATCACATATTAAAATTTTCGGCTTGCATGCGAGTGCAATGGCAATGACAATACGTTGGCGCATTCCTCCTGAAAATTCGTGAGGATATTGCTTATAGCGTTTCTCCACATCATAAATACCGACATCCGTTAATAATTGGAGTGTTTCTGCATATGCGCTTTTGCCTTTTAGCCCTTGGTGTAACACAACACACTCCTCTATTTGCTTGCCGATTGTTTTTAATGGATTCAAAGATGTCATAGGGTCCTGTGTAACAATTGCTATTTCTTTACCTCGGATATTCAACCACTGTTGTTCCGTTTTAAACTGCGCTAAATCCATATCGTTGTATAAAATTTGCCCCTGCTCGATATAACCATTTTTATCGAGTAAGCCCATGATCGATTTCATTAGCACTGATTTACCTGAACCCGATTCTCCAACAATGGCAAGGCTTTCACCTTTATATAAATCAAGGGAAATATCTCGAATTGCTGTGAGAACTTGACCACGAAGTGTAAATTTAATGACTAAGTTTTGAATGGTTAAAATACGGAATTTTGTTTGCTCCACTACCATTTCAATCCCCCCTATACATGATTTTTCGGATCTGCTGCATCTGCAAATGAATTACCAATAATATAAAATGCTATTGTAATAATACTTAGTACAATGCTTGGGAAAATTAACTGATACCTCAAATCTGGTGACATCATCAGAACACGGCCTTCGTTGATTAAATTCCCTAATGAAGGTTCACTAATGGGTAATCCTAAGCCGATATATGTTAAAAATACTTCTGCCCCAATTGCAAATGGAATCGCCAAACTCATCCGAAGCATAATGACAGATATTAAATACGGTAGTAGATTTTTAATAATAATTCGATAGTCCGGCGTCCCCAAACATTTTGATGCTAAATTATATTCTCGATCTCGTAAAATAACAATCTGATTACGGATAAAGCGCGCCATTTCTACCCACCCAGTAATGCACATTGCAATAATAATGGTCGAAATGCTAGGGCGTAATATATATGACATTAATATAAGGACAATCGTTGTTGGAATATTATCTACTACGTTATAAAGCTGAGTAATCGGCAATTCTAATTTACGAGAGAAGCCCCATAGTGTGCCGATTGTAATACCCACAACCGCTTCAACTAGTGCGACAACACAGCCTATCATTAACGATGTCCTTGTCCCAGCCCAAATACGAGACCATAAATCTTGCCCAATCGAGTTAGTACCAAACCAAAATTCAGCGGTCGGTGCAATATTACGTGCCTGTAATCCCGTTTGTTGATCGAGATATATTTCAGTCGGGGATTTTTGTGCGGGTAAATATGGCTGGAAAATAGTGAAAGCTACAATGATACAAACCATTACTAATAAAAAGACAGCTATGCGGTTTTTCAAAAAGGATTTCCAAGTAGAACGCCAATAGGAATAATTGGAGTAGGCTGTTTCTTCCGCCTGACAATCACTAGCTTCAAAAAATTCAAATAGATCTGCGCGAGATTTGTCTGATATATTATCTATCTCTTCTGTATAAATGCTCATTAGCGCACACTCTCCCCTTTCCCTAATTTAATGCGTGGATCAACGAGTGCCATGGCAATATCACCTAAAATCAAACCGATAATACCAAGTGATGAAAAAACAAGTACTAAGCCTTGTACAATCGTATTATCCTGCCGTTGAATAGCATCAACTAGTAATCCTCCCATTCCTGGAATAGAGTACAAAGATTCTATATAAATAGAGCCAGTGATTGTAAAAAGGATTGTTGCTGGCAAATATTGCGCCATCGGGATAAAGGCATTTCGCAGTACATGGCTAAACATCAACGTTCGCTCTTTTACTCCTTTTGCACGTGCTAGCTTAATATAATCTTTGTTTAATTCATCTACCATGTAACGGCGCATCCACATCGCGTAGGAGGCGGTCGGTGCTAACGCCATCGACATAAGCGGTAATAGCCAAGTAATTGGCCTATATTCATCAAAAAGCATCGGCAAATGAAAAATGTCCGTAATATACATTTGAATCACTAAGTAATACACTGCTGCTGGTACTGCTACGACAAAAACAATGTAGCCAGTCCCTAGTCGGTCTAACCAGCGTCCCTTCATTTGAGCCATTAAAATACCGAGTGGCATCCCGATAAGAAGCGATAAAGCAACAGCTCCTAATCCAAATAACAATGAATACGTTATTTTATCTGAAATAATAGTGACTACAGGAACATCCGTACGATATGTAACAGATTTGCCTAAATCACCTTGAAATAAATCTGCATAAAAATTCCCCAATTGCACAGGTAGTGGATCACGTAACCCTAAACTTGTTAAATAAGTTTCCTTTTGAGCTGGTGACATTTTCTCGGCCGCTGCCCCTAAATATCCTTCTTCGGGCATTAATCGTAATAACGAGAACACAATCGTGATAATAATAAACAGTGTGATAACGGATTGTAACAAACGCTTTCCTACATACCACAACATACAAAACCCTCCCCTCCATTTAAATAGTTTTACAAAGCATGAAGGAGATGCCGAATCAGCATTTTCGGTCATCTCCTCTGTATTGAAAAATCACTACTTTTTGCTCACTGATTGAATGTTGGTAATGATTAGTCCACTCTTTTATTTTGTTGCATTCGTTAATGCATTCGCACGTTCCTGCTCCCACTGTGCCAAAGCAGCCTTAAACTCATCATTACTCATTGGTTTTTCTAACACTTTTTGCCCTTTAAACTTCTCTGCTGTCACACCAAATGGTGAGTATTGGGCTTCAAATGGATTTAATTTTGAAGCAACATAACCGCTGCCACCAACGGCGTATGGAATTACAAACGCCTCTTCAATTAGGAAGGCTTCCGCTTTGGCAAATAGGTTATATCGTTCTTCTGTCTCAATTGTCGCCTTCGCTTTATCCAATAAATTCAAGTAGATTGTCTGACCATTTGCTTCTGTATACCCTTCCGCTAATTCCGGCTTATTGTAAGTGCCGTCCACGCTAAATGGTTCTGTATATGTTGACGGATCCGCATAATCTGGACCCCAGTTTGCTTCTATTAATGCAAATTTACCAGGACGGCGAACTTCTGATAAGAAGCCTGTCGATGGACCCGCTTCTACGATAATATCAACGTAGTCCGTTCCTAATAATTTTTCGATTTGTTGCTCAATAACTTGAGTACGATTTGCCCAATCTGGCATCCCAGAGTTATATGGCATCAATACCTTTACTGGAAATGTAGCTTTCCCTTCTAGCGCAGCTATTGCTTTTTCCTTAAACTCTAATGCTAAATCTTTGTTAAAGGAATCATTACTTGTAATCGCAGCTAAAGGTTCAAGTTGTGTATAGTCAACGCCTTCAACATCTACAAAATTTTTCGGTGTGATTGTATTACTTAGTAAATCTTGAGGATTAAACGGTTCGACTGTTAGCATCGCTGATACACGATCAAATGCATGGAATAAAGACTTTCTGAAATCTTTATTATTGACAGCGACCTTCCAGTTATCAGGTTCATATTCCGCATCGAATTGTGGATTAAAGTTTAAAGCATAGAAGTACGAATAAAAATTATTTTGCGTTTGTCGTACTTGCGATTTTTTCTTTTCATCATTGAACCATTCGTCAATTATGGAAGTTGGAATATCTGCTGAATCAATTTCGCCACGTAAAAATAGCTCTGGAGCAACTGTTGCCGCTTCTTTATTATACTTATAGCGAATTCGATCAATCAGAACATTATCCTTATCCCAATACGTGTCATTTTTCACAAGGACACGCTCATTTTGAGGTTCAAATTTGTCTAATATATATGCACCGTTATAAAGGAAGTTCTCACGTGTAGTCCCAAACTTATCACTTTTTTCAGCTAAAAACTTTCCATTTACAGGGAAGAAGCAAACATAGTTCAACATCGAAAGAAAATAAGGAGTAGGCGCCTCTAAAGTATATTCGACCGTCGATTTATCGATCGCCTTGATTCCCACTTTCGAAAAATCAGTTAGCTCACCGTTATAGAACGCTTCACCATTTTTTACAACCGTCGCACTCCATACGGTAGAAGATTCATTTTTTGCATCTAGCACATACTGGAGGCCATCCACAAAGTCTTGGGCCACAACATCGGCATACTCTTTACCTTCATGCGTAACCCATTTCACATCATCACGTAGCTTAAATGTCCAGACAGTTGCATCTTCATTTGATGACCATTCTTTCGCTATGCCTGGTTGAACAACACCATACTTATCGTATTCAATTAGCCCGTCAACTAAATTTGCAGCAACAGCAAATTCATTTGTTTCAGATGTTTTTAAATAGTTTAATGTTTTAATCTCTCCTGAATAAACGACCCGATACTCAGATTTTTTTTCTTCTGAAGAATCATTACTACAGGCCGCACAAAGTAAGGCGACTAGACATACTAAAAGAAACCATTTCCTGTTCATCATAAGCATCCCCCTAAGCTTTTTTTATCATGAAAATCCTATTCCAATTGACTCCGTCATCGTTATTCGATCATTGTGAAAAATGGGACCTCCTGCAATAGGATCTTTCATACATAAACTCGGTCCGTCTAAATCTACCATTGTAATATTTTTCTGTGAGGCGGCGAAATGCGCTGCCGCACTGACACTTATTTTCGTTTCAAGCATGCAACCAATCATACAAGGAATGCCATTGGCTTCTGCAATGTTGCATATCTTTTGCGCCTGAAAAATACCACCTGTTTTCATAAGTTTAATATTGATTAAATCGGCAGCACGTCGTTCGATGATCGTGAAGGCATCTTTTGCTGAAAATACACTTTCATCAGCCAAAATATTAGTTAATGTATTGGCTGTCACATATTGCATGCCGACAAGGTCATCATAGTGAACAGGTTGCTCGACTAATTCGATATTGGTGTCTGCATCTTCAAGTGTACGAATAATTTGCACCGCTTGCTTCGGCGTCCACCCTTGATTCGCATCTACTCGTATCGTTATTGCATGGCCTACAGCATCCCGTATTGCCACCACCCGCTTAGCATCTGTCGCTGGATCCTTTCCAACCTTAATCTTTAGTATTTGAAAGCCACGCTCTACTGCAGCAAGGCTATCTTTTATCATTTCTTCAGTATGATTCACACTGATTGTAATATCCGTTACTAATTCCTTTCGATAGCCCCCTAATAATTTATACAACGGGGTTTTGTAGTACTGTGCATGTAAATCATAAAGCGCCATATCAACCGCTGCCTTAGCACTCGTATTTTGATAAATACTTTTATCTAAACGCTCCATAATGGATGCCATTTCTTCTATATCCATCCCTAAAATTGCTGGTTTAATATGGTGTTCGATAGCATGGCTGATAGAACCAAGTGTCTCACCTGTAATGACTGCAGTTGGTGCTGCTTCACCTGTGCCAATTTGGCCATCCTCTGTATGGACATAAACAGCAATATTTTGAATGCTATGAACCGTACGTAATGCCGTTTTAAATGGTACAATGAGCGGAGCTTCAACCTTCTTTACAACTATATTTTTAATTTTCATCTATTCACCTACAGTCTATTCTTATGTTAAAAACTGTAAAATCCGAAGCACTTCAAAATAATCATCTGTTACATATTCGACTGTGTTATGCGGCTTAAATGTTGCGTTCGGATAAAATGAGTTTCGGTAGGCACGTGTATGGTCGCGATAAATAATTTCCACTACAAATTTGTCAGGCAATGTCACTTGTAAGTCATTCCGTGATACTTTCATTGATGCTTCTACAAGCCGTTTTGTTTCGGCGATTGCCAATTGGGGACTGACACTTATTGTTGCATTGCCTACCCCCTCTTTAGTGGCAAATGTTACGATGTTGCTATTGAATGATTGAATCTCTTCCGTAAGCCCAACATCTCCACTGACAAAAGATACTGGAACGCCATGTAGAGAGGCAGCATACGTATTAATGAGAAATTCACTTGCATATTCGCCGTTTATTTTAATATCTGCAAATACACAAAGCGTGTGTGCTAAAGGATTGCGCTCGCTTCCTCCTTTACTGTGATACCCAATGAAAATCGCACGATCAAAGCTACTATCAAGTCCTGCTACCATGCACATTGGGTCATATGTCCAACCACGAATAACTTTACAATTGATGGGCAAGTTCGCAATATCAAGATTTCGAGCTGAGTCATGGGCATCCTTCAATAAAATTTCAGTTGCACCACCTGCCATCGCTCCTTCAATTGCTGCCTCAACTTCCTTCGTCATCTGTTTCTGAAAAAAATGATAATCTGGTCCATTCAATTCTGTCTCGCTCCACGAGGTTGTTCCTGTAATCCCTTCAATATCTGCACTTATATAAACTTTCATAAATATCGATACTCCTTTATTAAATAATTTTCAATCTTTGCTTCAATAGCACCGTATCTGGCTTCTTTAGCATTTCCCCTTCTCGCCCAAGCAATATTGTGAAAGTCATAATGCCACCATTCCTCTGCATAATTCGTAAATCCTACTGCCGTCATACAGTTATACAGAAGACGGCGATGAACACACGCTTCCCTGTTTTCATCTGAATGTAGTTCAAAATAGCGGGTTGCTGATTTTTCACTAATTTCATCAAATGCTGTACCAAAATCTAATGCATTGCCTTTATCATCCCCGAGAGTTAAATCAATCGCCCCACCTGTTACATGCGGAACTAGATGCTCTTGGCCTTCGCTTGGATAAGCCACATACTTTAACGTCTCTTTAAAAACAGCTTCTTTTGTGAAGTTTGGATGTTGATGTTGGATTCGTTCAGAAAAATGCGAAAATAAAAATTGTTGCACCTGGAATGGACGGTATCCATCATATAAAATAAAGCTATAGTTTTCAGGCAATAGTAATAAAGCTTGCTGTAATCGCTCAAAAGCTTCTTTACGCAAATAAATGGATTGTAAACTGTTAGCAATTTGTTGTAGGTAATAAACAGGTTGAGTAAAAATTCTAGATTGTTGTTTGTCAATTTTAATCAAAGGCTCGAAACTTTTTTGAATGATAGGAGTTGGTTGTTGATTCTTCGGAGTATAATTCACTTCAATCGGCTGATAAATCTTTTCTTGCATCATACCCACCTCTTTGTAGGAAACAAGTAAAATTATTAGATAATTCAGTATTTTCATTGAATATTAACATACCACATAATAGTTGACTAGATAAAAAAAGGATAATGTCAAAATATTAGCTATTCTCTACTGATTACACAAATTATGCTATAAATAGTGAAAAAATTAATACAAGGGGAGAAATTTTAGCTATTTTATAAGTTTTTAGCGAATTTTTATATTGAAGGTTGTATTATCCAGCCGAAAAAAATCAAATACTGGCATCGTGCTCTTTTGCCTAATATTGTAGTTTTAAAAGGAGTTTACAATGGATATAAAAGTGATGGCAGAGGTTTATCGATTAGGAATTACAATAGGATTTTTTACAATAAAGGACGTTATTGATTGGGCAGAGGATATTATCGAAAAACTTGAACATCCGCTAGTTGAATTAATTAATATTTCATTATCATCAAAAGCAAAACCGATCGATATTTGTTCATTATTACATTCGTTATATAGAAGCCCTTATAACGATTCCCCTTTCCAAATCCTGCTTGGCATGCTCAGTAGTGAATATACATCCTCAAAAAATCAAGGTGAAGTGGCATCAATGCTGTTCAGACTAATTGACTTTATACTGTTAGAGGAACGTCCTGCATTTAGCAGATGCTTACTATTTAGCAGAGCAAAAAATATACGGTGATTTACAAGCAATAAAAAACGACTTAAAGGAATTTTTACAGTTATTTATAGTTTAAAATAAAGAAGCTATTGAAACACTATAGTGCTCAATAGCTTTTTGTTTAATTTTTAAATTTATAAGCTTCTACTACATGACCGTTTCGACCAGTAGTTGTTAGCGCCTGTGAAAGTGAATTTAAAATGGCTTCCTCTGTTGCTTCCGCTGCGGCAGTAAATAACAGATTCATAATCGGGTGATCTTCGCGGAGCTGCTGTCGTGTCTCCAAATAATGATCCGTACTATGTGAAATAAGTCTTGCTGTCGTAAAGCCAATCACTATATCGCCACTTCCATGAGAATAATGACTGCCTGTTCGTCCAAGTCCGATCCCACAGCGTTTAATAACACGAGTTAGTTGGCGGCTACTAAGGGGAGCATCCGTAGCCAACACAATGATAATCGAGCCATCTGTTGGAGATAACACTGCAGTACTTTGAGCATTTGGAACATTGTAGTGTTCAGTTAAAAACTCGGAGCTATGGCCAAAATTACTTAGCACCATACAACCAACTGTGTAGTTGATTTCTTCTTCATGTTCTACTGTCACAATGCGCGACGATGATCCGATCCCGCCCTTATAGCCGAAGCAAATCATCCCTTTTCCCGCCCCAACAGCGCCTTCTTCTGCTACATCTTCAGATGCGTTATAAATCGCTTCTAATGCGTGCCCTGGTGTAATCGGACATGCCCGAATAGAATTTAAATAACTATCATTACATTCCCCAACAACAAGATTAATGGTCCCTGTGCTATCGCCAATTTCCTTATTCGTCTCTAACATATATTGCAAAGTTCCTTGTGTCACAGCAGGCACACCAAAAGTATTTGTCAGCATAATTGGCGATTCAATCACACCTAGCTCATTTACTTGAACGAGCCCTGTTGTCTTGCCAAAACCATTTAACACATAACTTGCACCAGTTACTTTTTGTTGAAACAAATTTCCACCATGCGGTAAAATGGCTGTTACGCCTGTACAGGCATATGCCCCGTCTTCGTTTAACCTTTCATCAAGTGTGACATGCCCAACTTGCACGCCTTTTACATCAGTAATACAATTTTTTTCACCTGTTGGTAACATGCCTATAGCAATTCCCATTTCCCTCACTTTTTTTGTCATTTTATCGCTCCTTATCAATGGCTCTTCTCTATTTTAGTGCCTCATCTACAGCGACTAACGCATGAATAATGGTCGTGTCGAAAACAGGGACAGGAACATCTTCTTGCTGAATTAATAATCCGATCTCAGTACAACCTAGAATAATTCCTTGTGCGCCAGATTTCACAAGGCTTTCAATAACCTGTAAATAGGTTTCTTTTGAAGTCCGTTCAATTTTACCTAAACATAACTCTTCATAAATAATTCGATTGATGACTGTTCGTTCTTCATCGTTTGGCACTATTACCTTAATGCCAAACTGTTCGATTCTAGTTTTATAAAAATCTTGCTCCATCGTATATTTTGTACCTAGCAATGCAATTGTTTGTAAACGAGCCTGTTGAATTTGAGTAGCTGTTGCATCCGCAATATGTAAAATTGGAATTGTAATATTCTTCTCAATAACATCTTTTACCTTATGCATTGTGTTTGTACAAATAACAATAAAATCAGCACCTGCTTTTTCTAATGAGAATGCCGCTTCCCCTAATATTTCCCCCGCCTTTTGCCATTGTCCGTTCGCTTGATAATGCTCAATTTCTTGAAAATCTACACTATATAAAATACATTTTGCTGAATGTAAGCCACCCAATTTCTGCTGTACCTTTTCATTAAGAAGACGGTAATACATAGCCGAAGACTCCCAACTCATACCACCAATTAATCCAATCGTCTTCAAATCATCAACTCCTTTTCTATAAAAACCTCTTTTCTCCATTAACATCTACCGTGATTTTATCGTAAATTTTTATTAAAATAGAAGGAAAAAGAATACTTCCTTTGTCAATAACAGCGCTTTCCTTAGTACTTTATACTAAAAACAACCATTCCATCTTTTCTATTTATCTGTATAAAACAAAAACCAAGATCAATACTAAATTGAAAAGAATTAGCCCAACCACTGTTGTCAACACCAGCAAATTTTCTTTACTACTATTTTACCACCATATAAATATTTACAAAATAACAATACATTTCAAAAAACAAAATATCATTTTATTATTATGAATTTTTAAAAATTTGATGTTTTATAAAAAATAAGTGTAAAATAAAAACTTATTGAAAAAAGGAGGAAGACAATATGCAATGGATATCAAATATTGTAGATGACACGAATAATATTTTATGGACGTACCTCTTAATTATATTATTATTAGCAGCTGGATTATATTTTTCAATTGGCTCTAAGTTTGTACAAATACGTCTTTTCCCTGAAATGTTTCGTTTAATAGCTGAGAAAAGAGATGGTGAATCTGGTGTTTCTCCGTTTCAAGCTTTTACGATTAGCGCAGCGTCGCGTGTAGGTACTGGTAATATAACTGGTGTTGCACTTGCCATCGGTGTTGGTGGCCCTGGCGCAGTATTTTGGATGTGGATTATTGCCATCCTCGGTATGGCTACAGCTTTTATTGAAAGTACACTCGCTCAAGTTTATAAAGTAAAAGACGGAGATACTTTTCGTGGTGGTCCCGCCTATTATATAGAAAAGGCATTAGGACAACGTAAGTTAGGAATCGTTTTTAGTATTCTTTTAACGTTGAGCTTTGGCTTTATTTTTAACGCTGTACAGTCAAATACGATTGCTACTTCTGTAGGTGAAGCATTTAATATTAAACCAGTTGTTATTGGCATTCTATTAGTGGTACTAACGGCGATGATTATTTTCGGTGGTGTACATAGAATTGTTAAATTTACACAAGTAATTGTACCTGTAATGGCCGTATTTTATTTACTCGTTGCACTATATGTCGTTGTAACAAATTTAGGTGAAATTCCAGCAGTGTTCAAGCTCATATTCTCTCAAGCTTTTGGACTTCAGGAAGCGGCTGGCGGGGCGATTGGTATTGCCATTATGCAAGGTGTTCGTAGAGGATTATTCTCCAATGAAGCTGGTATGGGTAGTGTGCCAAACGCAGCAGCAACAGCCAATACTTCACACCCTGCTAAACAAGGACTTGTGCAAAGTTTAGGCGTATTTTTTGATACAATTATGATTTGTTCAGCAACTGCTTTTATTATTATTTTGGCAGGCTTATACAAAACAGGTGAAAGTGATGGTATTATCCTTACGCAAAACTCATTAGCTGTACATGTTGGCGATTGGGCACCTTATTTTATCGCGATTAGTATTATTTTCTTCGCATTCAGCTCCGTTATTGGTAATTATTATTACGGCGAATCAAATATTGAGTTTATCAATGCGCACAAAGGCTGGATGACTGTATATCGTATTTTAGTACTTGCCATGGTAATGTTCGGATCAGTAGCTCAAGTGCAACTTGTATGGAACTTAGCTGATTTATTTATGGGACTGATGGCGCTAATCAATATTACGGTTATTATGATCCTAGGTAAAATAGCATTCCGAGTTTTAGATGATTTTACGATGCAACGTAAAAAAGGAAAAAACCCTGTCTTTTACGCAAAATCTATCCCAGGATTGAAAAATACAGATTGCTGGGAAGATGATCGATCATAAAATAAACGCCATCCCTCAAGCTAAACTTGGTGGATGGCGTTTTTGTGCCGTTATATGTGCCAGGCACTCAAACAATTTTGAATTTTGCCAGTTGTGCTAGCCCTTTTTTATCATAGCGTCTGTGAACGCCTGCGATTGCCCTCTTGGAATACTCAATGTATTCCACTCGTCCCCTTTTATTTGCTTACCTACGTAGACAATTTGCCCAACATGCGAAGCATAATGTGCCATCTGTCTTTCAATAGCATCTATCACTGTATGCTGCTGTCCTCTTATTGTGACGTTCGCCAACAAATCTTCTGTTGTTAAACTATGTAAAGCATTAAAAAACACTTGCCAGCCCTTTTCCCAAATAGCTAATAACTCTTCTTTAGTATCAATGCTATCAATAAATTCATCATCACGATTCCTTGTCGTTTTCTCGCCATCCGTTAATAAAAAGTCAGTCCATCTCGAAATCATGTTTCCGCTAACATGTTTGACAATGACCGCAATACTATTTGACTCCTTGTTGGAAGCCCAGTGCAATTGCTCAATGTCTAATTGCGCAATTGTTTTCTCGCCATCCGCTTTGACAGATTTAAATCTCTCTAGTACAACGTTTAAATATGTTTCACCTATGCTCATACAAAACTACCTCCCCTTATTTGAAACCAGAACATTCATATTATAACAAGTGCCAGTCACCCAAACAATTTCGAATTTTGCCAATCTTTTTAGTGTCAGGCACCTCAACTACTCATTCTGCACTCAAAAAAACTGTAGCAAACGTACTCGTTGCTACAGTTTCCCTTTAATGACGCGTCTGTAAATTCAAACGCTTTTCCATTCTATTGAAAATAAACGTAAATGCTAATACTAGTATTAAATAAAAGGCACCTGTGACCATATATGTTTCTAATGGACGATAGTTGGCTCCTGCAATGGCTAATGTAGTACTCCATAAATCTGACATACCAATATAAGCAACAAGCGCAGATTCCTTCAATAATATAATGAATTGATTGCCAAGTGGTGGTATCGCTCTACGCATAGCTTGAGGTAAAATTACGCGGCGCATCCCCAATGTCTGGGACATCCCTAACGAACGAGCCGCCTCCATTTGACCACGATCGATGGACTGAATTGCACCTCGGAAAATTTCGGAAATATACGCTCCGTTATGGACAGCTAATGCTAATACACCCGCCCAAAAAGAAGGGAGCGTTAGGAACGAAGAAATACCAAAATATAAAATAAAAATTTGAACAATCATCGGTGTACCACGGATAATGGCTAAATACACTGCCGCAAAATATTTCAGTACTTTTATTTTTGACATATTAAAAAAAGCGATAATTAACCCGACGATACTACCTAATACTAATGAACAAATCGTTACTGAAAGTGTTACCCATAGTGCATCAAAAAGCATTTTATAATTCGATTGAAAAATTTCTAACATCTATTCACCCACTCTGTTGTCATCATTGTTGTAAAGTAACGGAGGAATGTTTCCTCCGTAGCTCATTTACTAACTCTTTCATCCATCAAGTTAAAACCAAACCATTTTTCACTGATTTTCGCATATGTTCCATCCGCTATTAGTTGTGCTAATGCTATATTTAATTTTTCTTTTAATTCCACATTTTTTTTATTAACTGCAATTGCTTGTTCATTTACTGCTAATAAATCCCCAACAGCTTTAACAGGTATTTTCGCTTCGTCGATAGCAAGCTGCGCGAAAATATTATCTGCCACAACAGCATCTAACCGACCTGTCTTAATATCCATCAATGCTGCAACATCACCTTGCGGATAAGTAATAACGTTTTCCTTAGCCGTTAATTTTAACGCATCAGTTTCATAATTTGTGGCAGGTACAGCACCAATTACTTTGCCCTGTGCATCTGCTCCTGATTTAATAGTCGTATTATTTTCAGCTACAAATAGTTGTGAGCCTGAACGATAGTAAGTATCTGTGAAGCTAACAACCTTTAAGCGCTCCTCAGTGACTGTCATACTCCCTAAAATCGCATCAAATTTATCATCTAAAAGACCTTGAATTATAGATTCAAAGGGGAAAGTCATCGGGACAGGCTTCATGCCCATTTTTTCAGCCAACGCTTCTCCGAGTTCTACGTCAAATCCTACTAACTCACCATTTTCCTTATAGTTAAATGGCTTATAAATTCCACTCATTGCATAAACAAATTCCTCTTGTTCAGTGCCTGACGATGCTGCTTTTTTGGGTTCTTCATTTGAACTACAGCCTACCAAAAGACCTACCCCTAATGTTAAAGTTGCTAATAATGCTTTAAGCTTGAACCGTTTCATGTTTACTACCCCCTATGTGTAAAATTCTGTTTAAAAATTGCTTAGTTCGTTCATTTTTTGGATTATCGAAGAAGGTGTCTGGATGACCTTCTTCTAAAATTTGTCCACCTTCCAAAAAGACGATATGATTCCCTACTTCACGTGCAAAGCCCATTTCATGCGTCACGATAACCATCGTCATACCATCATTAGCAAGCTGTTTCATGACTTGTAGTACCTCTCCAACTAACTCTGGATCTAATGCAGAGGTTGGTTCATCAAATAACATCACTTTTGGCTCCATTGCTAATGCACGAGCAATGGCTACTCGTTGCTTTTGACCGCCTGATAAACTATCAGGATACATTGCCGCTTTATCACGTAACCCTACTTTTTCAAGTAAATCATATGCATAAGCAGTTGCTTTTTCTTTTGACTGCTTTTTCACAAAAATTGGTGCTTCGATTATGTTTTCAAGTACTGTCCGATGAGGGAATAGATTAAAATGCTGGAACACCATACCTACCTCGGCTCGAATTTTATTTAAATCCGTTTTAGTAGCATGTATGGCCTGTCCTTCAATACGTATTTGTCCTTCATCATATAACTCTAAAAAGTTTAAACAACGTAACAATGTGCTTTTTCCTGAACCACTCGCTCCAATTAATACAACAACATCCCCTTGCTGTACTTGTAAATCTATCCCCTTTAAAACTTGTAAGGGGCCAAAGGATTTTTTTAAATTGTTTACTTGAATCATTACTGTCATCCTTCCTGCAAACACTTCGGTCTCATTCGTTATCTCACTGTTTTAATTGGTGTTACTAGAGTTTTTGTCTACCATTATATATATTGACATTTTTCTACTAAATTAAAGACTCCCCCTCGTTCATAATCCCCTTGCACATTTGTTAAATATATCAATTATCTGAAATTACTAAATTGCTAAATAATTAATATACATTTAATTAAACAGTAATAATATTGTTGAAAAAAGGGCTGTTATTAGACAAAATAGTATCTTTTTTTAATATGTTAGTCCCTTATACTTACTAAAAGTATCAATTTTCAACATTTGGGATTCATAAACTTTATAAATAGAGTATGATAAAAAGTAATTATTTTAATATTTCTAATTATTTAAAAGGTGATGATTTGCGATGTATAAACTATTAATTGCTGACGATGAGTTTGAAATTCGTAATGGCCTAAGCAGTTATTTTCCATGGGAAGAAATTGGGTTTGAAATAGTGGGGGCTGTTGAAAATGGTATAGATGCTTTAGATTTTATTAATAACCATCATGTCGACGTGTTACTCACAGATATAAGAATGTCAGAGCTAACAGGAATCGAAATTGCTAAACAGCTCGATGAACAAAAATCACCAATCCATGTCGTTTTTTTAAGTGGTTATAAAGATTTTGACTATGCACAGCAAGCTATCCAATATGGTGTAAAAAACTATATAACTAAACCAACAAAATACAGTGAGCTAGTCACAGTTTTTACAAAGATTAAAGCACAGCTCGACGAAAAATATGTAATCTTTAAAACGGACTTTAATCATGATAAGGTCATTGAAACGATATTAAATTATGTTAACGAGCATTACCAACATGCTTCCCTTGAAGGAGCGTCACAGCTTGTTCATTTAAATCCAGTCTACATCAGTAAATATTTCAAGGAAAAAACGGGTCGCAACTTCTCTGATTTTGTCGTAGAAGTAAAAATGGAAAAGGCAGCGATTTTTCTAAAAAACCCTGACTATAAAATTTATGAAATTAGTGAATTAACGGGTTATAGCAATGCTAAAAATTTCACCCGGACATTCCGTAAATATTATGGTAAAACGCCTCGTGAATATCGAAACGAGGAGTGTGGCCTTCACATTGACTAACCATTACATACGCACCTATTTTTTAAAAAACTTAATTAGCTTATTAATACCAATGCTTATTCCACTCATTGTATTAGGGGCGTTATCTATTTTTTTAATTCAACAATATGTATTACAGGATATTATTGATCGCAATACAGATCTTTTAACGCAAACAAAGGAAAATATCGAGCTTATTTTTTATGAGCTCGATTCGTTAAACAGCTATATTATTTCTAGTACAAATCAATTTGACAACCTGCAGCAGCTGATGGATAAGCCAACACTTACCCACCAAGACTATACGGACCTTGTCACATTAAAAAATTTTATTGATGCACCAAAAGAAGCAAGAGAATATATCCACTCGATATACATCTATGTAAAAAACGATTCTGGAAAGTATTTATCGACGACAACAACGGGTTTAGTCGAATTAAGAAATACACTCGATTTTAATTGGTATCATAGCTTTGTGACCCATCTCGGCTATGAAGAAACATGGGCTGAATCAAGGACCATTAAACGTATGACGAATAACCAATTGGATACACCTTTAAATATTATTACAATGTATCGGACCATTCCTAAAAATAATGGCGTGCTTGTGTTAAATATTAAAGCAGACTATTTACAGCAACAGCTCGCGTCACTGTCAACGACAGTTGGACGCAATTTAGTAATCGTGGACAATAAAAATAATATTATTTTTAACGAGCAAAACTATGAGCTAGGTAACCGAATCATACAAAGGCTGACATCTAATCCTAATGCTTTTTTTGATATGACGATTGATGGCAAGCCATACGTTATTTCTAAAATGGAGTCATCAAAATATGACTGGACATTTTTATCTATCAATCCTAAAACGAGTCTTTACCAAGTACCAAAGAAATTGTTGAAGCTTGTATTATTTCTTTCAGCGATTTGCATTATGGGCAGTGTTATTTATGCCTACTGGGTAACAAGAAAAGCAACTGTTCATATGCGAAAGATATTAGCTATTTTCCAATCTGCTGAACAGGGCGGTGCATTACCTGACATTTCAATCCCTGTTAATGATGTTTATAGTCTAATTACACATAAGGTTTTATTGAATTTTACGGAACAAAATACTTTGAAAAGAAAGCTAGCTGAGAAAAAATACAAGGAGCAAACGTTAGAGCTAGCTGCCCTACAATCCCAATTGAACCCTCATTTCTTATTTAACACACTGGAAACATTGAACTGGCGCGCGATATCGTTAACAGGGAAACCAAATGAATTAAATGACATGATTGATAATTTAGCGACAATTCTCCGCTACTCACTCGATGATGAATCAAGTATGGTACCAATTATGGAGGAGATTAAATATACGAAGCACTATATTGATATTTTGAAAGCGCGTCATCAAAATCAATTTCACGTTCTATGGGAATATGATGATGATATTTTGCCATTCAAAGTGAAAAAGTTGACGATTCAGCCATTAATTGAAAATGCCATCGAACATGGGAAACCACAAAAGCAGCTTTGTCATATTAAAATTAAAATGACCGTTCAAGCCGATTTGATGACCTTAGTCGTTATCGATAATGGAAAAGGCATGGACCGAAGTCAGCTACAAATAGTACGTGAGCGTCTTCAGCAAAATGAGCAATACAGCCATATTGGGTTAAGTAATACACACAAGCGACTCCTTGTCGCCTTTGGTGATCATGGAGGGCTTACGATCTTAAGCAAAAAAGGTTGGGGAACGGTCGTTAAAATGAAAATCCCGTTGAAAATATAAGCGATTACGCAAAAAAGCTAGTGCTATATCCATTTAGCACTAGCTTTCTTTTTATAAGTTTTCGTCTATATATGTTTCTAAATCGCCAACGATTGTATCGATCGGTACATCTGCTGCGTCCTTCGCATAGCCGTCATATTGTTTTACAAGGATACCATCTTTATCGACTAAGAAAAATTGGATACCGTGTATAACTTGATCGGAATTTGGGTCATCTTTTACTAGTAATTTAGTGGATTTCACTGCAAATTGCTCAATATATGACTGAGAGTACCCCGTAAGGAGATTCCATTTTGATTCATCAGGCACTGTGTATCTCGCTAAATAATCAGCTAGCACTTCAGGTGTATCCACTTCAGGATCTACTGAAAAAGCGACAAGGTTGTAATCTTCTATTCCTTTTTTCATGAGCTTTTCTTGTATTTGCGTCATGTTAAACGTCATTGGTGGACAAACTGAATTACAATTCGTGAAAATATACATACCTAACCAAGGTTTGCCTTTTAAACTTTCAAGTGAAACATTTTCTCCACGTTGATTGACATGGTCAAAATCTTGTATTTCATAACTATAATCAGCTTTAAACTTCACATTTCCACATGCACTAAGCACTGTAATTAGCGCTAATAGTAACACGAACCCTATACCCTTATTTTTCATCTACACACACTCCCTACCAACATTACCCTCATCTTATCGAATGGTGTAAGCGTTGACAACTACATGTAGTGACAGCTTTCTTACATCTTTGTGAAATCATCTTTCCTTAATCGACACAAGCACTTCATGGATCGCATCAAGTTTTACTTCTACTCGGTGTAATAAATAAAACGACATGAGGATAGGAAAGCCAATATTAGATACCATGTTCAGCCACTGTTCCACACCGCCCCCTCCTTTCGAATTTTGCTTACGTCTTAAAAATGGTCTTTGCACCTTAGTGCAAAGACCATTTCAATCATTAATGCATGCCTAGTTCAAATTCTGAAACTTGGCGATCAATGATGCGTGCGCCTTTCACGCCAACAAAAGCACCAGCTTGTCCACCAAATACACTGTTCGTAATAATTGTTTGCATTACTTGTTGAATTTCAGCAGGTGTAACATTTGGTTTCGGTGCATCAATCGCAATCGTCGCCGTCTTTCCCGTCTCTGTTTCAAATTGTAACTCTAACACTTTTGCCACTATAATCCCCCCTTGTTTTGACTGAATTTACGATAATTCTGTTGTTTCTTGCTTCATAATACTGTCGAGTGGCTGTGATGAAAGACTCGCAATCGCTTTAGCTACCGCTACTAACCCCGCTGTTGTATGCGTACCATTTAAATTACGGTATGTTTTGATTGCAAACTTCGGCTCATTTTTTTCATTGTGTCCAGCTAAACACTTTAAGCGAAGCGTTGCACCTAAAAAGTTCGTTTTTGGCATCGGTAACACCCCCTTTCTGCACACTATATACAACTGTTTCTTGTGCGAAGGGACCTTAATTTCAAATTTTATTTTGAAAGCAGCAGTTTACCACTACAAAATTAACTAGCGGGAAAAATACACCTATAAAAAAAGCCGCCCGACTATCCGAACGACTTAAAAATATTTTATTTGTTTATTTAGAGTAAGAAGGTTCCTAACTCATGTAGTCATTCAAAGCAAATCGAATAATCCGTCAGGAACTAAAGTTAATTTATTATGTGTAAAATCACTAATTGCCTTCCATAGCAATTTGAACGTTTCGCCATTATCTTCTTTTCCAAGAAAAGAAGGGTTTGCATAAAAGAACATGTCTACAAATTCAGCTTTATATACAAATACTACTTCATGTCCAAGGTCACCGTTATATGTAAATATGTTTTCAATTGTTCCTAAATAGTTTAAATTATGTATATTTGCCTCTATTTCTTCAAGTACTTCTCTCTGTATTGCTTGCGCACTTGTCTCTCCGAATTCAATTTTCCCACCAATCGGCCGATAGTAATATTCCTCTTTCACTTCATCAAAACCTTCAGCGACAAGTATATAATCGTCTTTTTTAAATAGACAAATAGCTTTTGCAATAATTTGCATTTCCCTCATTCTATTCCTCCAAACGCCAATCATCCGTAAATACTTCTTATTAATACCAATTAGGTACTGCTGATTACGAAGTGGACATATTTATTTTCTCAGATATGATATGGCAAATCATAATCGTAACTGTAAATATAAAAGTATGCATCAATGCTTCAAGAAAAGGATATTTACGGTTAAATAGTTGAACAACTAGCATTAAAATAAAAGCTAAACTATAAAAACTATAAAAAAATGTTCTTTTCAAATAAATTTTCCACTCCCTTTATCCGTCATTTTTAACGATAGAGATTTTCTGACTCCCCCTCTTTAAACGTTATTCCGTACTAGTTAAATTTTTCGTTTCTGTAATGTTTAAATTATATTTTTTGAACCGTCTTGCAATATACGCTTGGGTGACGCCTAGTTTAGCAGCTGTTTTTCTTGTACTTTGAAGTTGATTATACGTTTTTTCAATGATCTCTTTTTCAATATGATTAAGGTATTCTGTTAATGATTGACCTTCAGGCAATGTATCCAGCATATTAGCTGTCACTTCATGACGAAAGTCACTCGGAAGGTCCTGTTCATTAATCACTTTTTTAGGAGCTGTAATGACCAATCGTTCTAACAGATTTTCTAATTCTCTAATATTTCCTGGCCAATCATAGTTATATAAGATATTAGTTAGTTTACCTGATAAGTTACGGTCTTTTTGATATTTGTTATTATATTTGTTTAGAAAAAAGTCTAAAAGAGGAACGATATCTTCCCTGCGTTCTCTCAATGGAGGAATCGTTAATGGCAAGATATTTAGTCGGTAATATAAATCAGCGCGAAATTGGCCAGCTTTCGTCATTTCTAATAGATTAGCATTTGAGCCAGCAATGACTCGAACGTCAGCTTGATGGACTTGTGTATCGCCAATCGGTGTATACGTTTTATTTTGAAGGAACAAAAGTAATTTAGACTGTATTTGCAATGGGAGTTCACTAATTTCGTCAAGAAATAAGATGCCATTTTCCGCTGCAGCGATTAGCCCTATTTTTCCGTTATTATTGGCTCCTGTGAATGCACCTTTCTTATAACCGAAAAGCTCTGATTCAATTAAAGACTCCGGAATAGCACCACAATTTAAGTGGACAAAAGGTTTGTCACTGCGGTTACTTAATTGGTGCATTTTTTGGGCAAAAGCGCTCTTCCCTACGCCTGTTTCCCCTGTAATTAAAACAGTTGTATCCACATCTGCCACTTTTTCAAGCCACTCAAGAGCAGCGTGAAAAGCTTTACTTTTTCCAACAAATGTTTCTAGCTCTTGCTCTTTATTTTGAAGCCGGATCATTTCCCGAATTTGGTTTTTATAACGTTGTAAAAGCTCTTCTGCCTTTTCCAATTCCATATTCATATTAAATGCTTCACTTAGCGTGCGAGCATGGGTAACAATAAATTCAATTTCACCGTTTTCGTCGGTAATATAATCACCGGATACTAATAGTTTCTGGTTGTTCTTTGTAACTTGTACTGTGTTGATAAACTGCTTTTTCTCCACTACAAGACGGGCAATCGATGGAGAAAATAAGCCACTTCTTTCCATGTCATATACACTTTGATTAATTAGGTCCACTTCATCAACATCAAAAAGCCCTCGCTTTGCCGCATCATTTACCCAAATGACAGTTCCGTTCTTATCAAGTACCCAAATACCATCCTTAATAGTGTTCATAATATCTAAAAAAAATTGATTCTTTTCATCTTGAAAAAGAGCTAATTTATCCATTCAAATCACCAAATTCTATATTATTTCATTCAATTCTACCAAAGTTTAATAAATAATCTATAATAATGAGCCGTCCTATTATTTGATAATCAATAAAATAATGCCAAGATACAGGTCAATATTAAAGAAAAACAGTATTTTCGATTCGAAAACGACTCATTTTTAAACCCTGATGTAACAAACGATAGCATTTAATATTGGAGAGTTATACAAAACTGAGTCAAAAACGAATCAACGAGTCAAATTTGAACCATTATTTCAATGAGGTATTTATTGAAAACCTTGATTTATCAATGTTTTCAAATTGGCATGCTTTTTGCATATTACTAAACTGTCCCCAAATTAATAGATAGGAGAAGGAGAGCAACGTGAAATATTTACTTAATAAAACGATCAAAGACATTAAAATTTCTGCAATACGTGAAATTGGAAACAAGGTGGCAAATGACCCGTCGATTATTAATCTTACAATTGGACAACCAGATTTCGTCACACCTCATTCTATTTTAGAAGCAGGAAAACAAGCTATTGATGCACATAAAACTGGTTATACACATAACGCAGGTGTACTTGAACTTAGACAGGCAGCTGCTAACTTTGTAAAAAGACGCTATCAACTCCATTATAATCCAGAAGATGAGATTTTAATTACTATGGGCGCAAGCGAAGCGTTAGATATTGCATTCCGTACGATTTTAGAGCCAGGTGATGAAGTCATTTTACCAGCACCTATTTACCCTGGTTATGAACCTCTTATTCGTTTGTGCTACGCAACACCTGTATTTGTGGATACACGTAAAAATAATTGTAAAATCTCTGCAAAATTAATCAAAGAAAGCTTAACAGAAAAAACAAAATGTGTCGTTTTACCATATCCATCAAACCCTACAGGTACTATGTTAGAGGCTCATGAGTTAGAAGAAATAGCAAACCTATTAAGAGGTAAAGATATTTTTATCATTTCAGATGAAATATACAGTGAACTAACATATGGATTGAAACATAAGTCAATCGCTTCTTTTCCAGCAATGAAAGAGCAATGCATCGTCATCAATGGTTTATCAAAGTCCCATGCGATGACAGGTTGGAGAATCGGTTACACATTAGCCCCTGCTTATATAACAGAAGAAATGTTTAAAGTTCATGCATTCAACTGTGTATGTGCAAATTCAATTAGTCAATACGCTGCCATTAACGCATTAGATCACGATTTACCAGAAGTCGAAGAAATGCGCCAACAATATGAAAAACGACGTAACTTTATTTTCCAACGTATTACGGACATTGGCTTAGAAGCAATTGAACCAGATGGTGCGTTTTATTTATTTGTTTCCATTGAAAAAACAGGCTTAAGTTCAAATGAATTTGTCCATCAGCTTGTGGAAAAAGAGAAAGTGGCAGTCATACCAGGCTATGGATTTTCTGAATATGGCGAAGGGTATATCCGTATTTCGTATGCATGTTCAATGCATGATTTAGAAGAAGGTTTGAAGCGGATACAACAGTTTGTGCATCCCCTATTAGAAAAAGCACTTGAGGAGGTTGATTAATTTGAAGCCATTGTATTATTTAGCGTTTATTCCAGTTCTAGGTTTTCTTGTTGGTGTACCTTTAACGAATCGTGTTGACCCTTATGTATTAGGGCTCCCTTTTTCAATGTTTTGGATTGTTCTTTGTGTCGTTCTAACTTCTTTCACTACTTGGATTATGTATAGGTTCGACCAGCATGATGAGGAGGGGGTAGAATGAATATTTCTATTACAATTATGATTTCCTTTGTCATTGTCTGTATGTATTGGGCAATTAAAGCTGGTAGAGGTAAAAATGAGAATATGGAAGAATGGGCGTTAGGTGGTCGAGGCATGGGTGCTATCGTTACTTTCTTCTTATTAGCAGGAGAATTTTTTACCGCATTCTCACTTACTGGATTAGTGGGACTAGCATATAATAGTGGCATTGCAACGCTTTACATTATGACTTATATTTCAATTGGTTGCGTACTAGGCTATTTCCTATTACCAAAAATCAGACGTTACAGTAAAGAACATAATTTAATCTCACAAGGTGGCTTTTTTGAAAAGAAATATACGAGTCCATTTTTAGGAAAACTCATTACGATTGTTGGTGTAGTTGCAATTATTCCTATGATTGTCATGGCATTAAAAGGGTTAGGGCTGATTGTGTCTGTTGCATCTTACGGGGTAATATCTTCTACAACAGCTATATGGGTTGGAAGCATAATCGTCGTCATCTATACATTAATTTCAGGGCTCCACGGTTCTTCTCGCGTTGCTTTGATAAAGGACATATTAACATTTGGCGTACTTTTATTTTTAGGTTTGTACTTACCATTCCATTATCATGATGGTGTTGGATCCATGATAAAAAATATTTCTGAAGTGAAGCCTCAAGTATTGTTCTTTCCAGATGCGGGACTAAGTCTAGTGTGGTTTATTTCTACGATCATATTAATGGGGTTAGGAGTATATATTTGGCCTCATACGTTTCTATCAGCATATGCAGCAAAAAGTGACAAGGCACTTCGGAAAAATACGATTTTGATGCCACTGTATTCATTAATGCAGCTATTTTCATGCTTTATCGGATTAGCTGCGATATTAACAATCCCTAACTTATCTGGCGCGGAAAGTGATTTGGCCTTAATTCAATTAGTATTTCAAACATTTGATCCATGGTTTGTAGGATTAATCGGAGCCGCTGGATTACTGGCATCGTTAGTACCATGTTCCGTTATGCTTATTACAATTGGTTCAATGATAACTTCTAATATTTATGTTCAAGTGAAACCAAATACTTCCGCTCGTAAGCAAATGAACATTGCACGATCTTTCGCAATTATTGCTGCGATTATTAGTCTATACTTATCATTAAACTCAAGTGGAGCACTCGTATTGCTACAATTAATTAGCTATAACTTTATCATACAGCTTTTCCCTGCTCTAATTTTTAGTTTATTGAAGAAAAACTTTGTGACAAAACAAGGTGCAATTGCTGGTATTGTCGTTGGTATTTCAATCGCTTTATTTTCAGCAGGGACAGGCACAACGATGGCAACTTTATTCCCGAATTTACCTTCATTTATTTTAGACATTAACAATGGTTTATATATGTTAATCATCAATGCAATCGTAACAATAGTTGTCAGTCTTCTCCCTCAAAAATCAACATTAGAAAGAAACAGTTTAGAACGAGGGATTATCTGATTTAAAGTGCCATTTAAAGTGCCTGGCACTCAAACAATTTCCCCACTAAGATTCCTGCTCAAAACGTAAGCCGCAACTAACCGTGCATTAGCGATGGTTGTAGCTTACGTTGTACTTGGTGCCTGGCACTCAAACAATTTTAAAATCAAACTAAAATTAACAGGACGTACTATAAAAATAACCTTTCACAATCATGCAATTATTTTCACTAAAGTATCTAGTTAGCTTAAATAGGACCTAAATAATTTGTTTCAAGTTCAATCTCAATAATTTCCGTATCGTTATAAACTTTATATGCCTTAGCGTTTGGTCTTGAGCTCACAATATGACTGATTTCTTGGTCAATGAAATGAATAGCAACACCGTCATCAGCTGCATAACCAGGTTTAATGCTATTAGCAGCAATAAGCTTTTGATACGAAGGCCTTCTATCAGCTTCTCCATCGTAGTGAGGACAATTACTACCTTTTAGGAACCCTAAACACTTTAATGGCTCTAGTCCATCTCCATAAGAATCCGTAATCCCTTCCTCGAACCAACAAATGGAACCCGCACTAATACCAGCTAGTACTATGCCTCTTTCCCAGGCTTTCTTTAGAATGCTATCCAGACCCCACTCTTTCCATAGAACTAATAAATTCTTTGTATTACCACCACCAACATAAATGATGTCTTTCTCCAGTAAGAAACTTTCTAAATCTCTTGTAGGTGGGTTAAATAATGATAAATGTGATGGTTGACAGTTCTGCTTTTCAAAGAAATGATAAAATCGAGAAATATAATTATCTGAATCCCCACTTGCTGTTGCAATAAAACAAATTTTCGGATTTGAATTGTCAGATTGATGAAGGATATATTTATCCAACAAAGGATTTTCAGGCTCCATCGAAAACCCACCGCCACCAAGTGCAATGATTTGCTTCATTTTTCTACTTCCTTTCAACTTAAGTTTGAGTTTAATAGCTCTTTATATTTAATAATACCTCAAACCATATTTATTTAGATAGTTTTACCATTTACCATCTCTATAGATAATAGAAATGCTTAAAGAAATTTGCAAAAGCAAGCGGAGTAACCTTTGAAGCAACTTCATTTTTATCAGATTACCCCAATATATTAATTATCAAGTAAAACGTTTTCAATAAAATTTCTCCGTTTATTTTGTATACTTTTTCAATACAATTTTCTAAATTAGAAATAATGTTGGTCGTTACATAAGCACTTTGACGCGCAAGTTTTGCATATATTAAAGAATCAGTAAGGAGCGGCGAATTTTAAACAATTTGTAATTGTAATAACGATTATTAATTGTTTAGTTATCTTTTTCCTTATAGGAAATATTGGATATGTAAAATATAAACTTTACGCTATTAAAAAAGGTACTTATGAATATTTAAGAAATGAAAAGAACTATGATAAGAATCAAATATTATTAATCGAATCAAAACTAGGAATAGGAATAATTTTTCAGGCATCGGTTGTTTTTGAAGATGAAAAAGACATTGTTTACGACTATGGAATGGTACTTGGGAAAATAAAGCAAATAAACCCTAGCGAAGCTGAAACAGATTACAATTATAAACACAAGGAATAAAAATAATGAAACCAGGTAGCTCCTTTAAAATGCGCTCCTGGTTAGTTGTAATGGCTATAGAGCTATTCCCATTTATTACAAAAAATAGCCTAGACTCAATATTAAACGTGTACCTGGGCATTTTTTGTTTCATTTTCCCAGGTCTTCCCTACCATAATGATACAAACTAATAGTGAAGTGTAAAGATTTTCACTTTAAAGACTTGACTCTAAATTAGAATAAATTTATAATTCAACTATTCAATAAATCACTTGAATAGATTGGAGGACGACTGAATGTTTGATGAACGGCAATTAAAAAATCAATTGTATCAAGAATTTTCAAGAATCGGTAAGTGTGTTTCAAGCCCGAAAAGATTAGAAATACTTGATCTTTTACAGCAAGGTCCTAAGTCTGTTGAAGTTTTATCAAAAACAACTGGGATGTCCATTGCAAATGTTTCTCAGCATTTGCAAGTACTTTACGGAGCTAGATTAGTAAAATTCCATAAGGATGGTAATTATGTTATCTATCAGTTAGCAAGCTTAGAAATATCGTTCTTCTTAAATTCTTTACTGCAATTATCTGAAAAACAATATGTTGAAGTTCAACAAATTAAAGAAGAATTCCTCAATAATAAAATTGGATTGGAAGGTATTTCTTTACTTGAACTAAAGGAAAAAATGGACTCTGGTCAAGTTGTTCTTTTAGATGTTCGTCCAAAGGAAGAATATGAAGCTGCACATATTCCTGGAGCAATATCAATTCCTATTGAAGAATTAGAAGAACATCTTTCATCCCTACCAGTAAATTGTGATGTAGTTGCTTATTGTAGAGGTCCTTATTGTTTAATGTCTGTGAAAGCCGTTGAACTATTAAATTCTAAAGGCATTCATGCAATGCGATTAGAAGAAAGCGTTCAAGATTGGAGAAATATAGAAGGTCAATTAAATTAGCTTGGAGGATGATTCATGAATCTAGGTATTATTTTAGAAACAAAAGAACCCGAAAAAGCTTGGAATGCTTTTCGCTTTGCCAATCAAGCTTTGGTAAGAGAACATAAGGTAAAAATGTTCCTCATGGGTGAGGCCGTTGAATGTGAGAATATCAATAATCCACAATTTAACATAGTAGAGGAAATGAGAAAATTTATTACTACATCGGGTATTCTCCTCGCATGTGGCACATGTCTTACATCAAGAATAATGGATAACTATACAAGTTGTAATATTTCTACAATGAATGATTGTGTAGAGCTTGTTGAATGGGCTGATAAAGTTGTGACTTTTTAATTAAGTCAATCAAATAGCTAGAAAGATGGTGTTACATATAATTGGCTAGTGCGAATAATTCAATCGGGCGTTATGTAAATTCTCCCGAAAAACTGAAAAAAATGTATAAAAGAGTTTTAATTGTTGTGAGCATATCACAAATTTTTGGGGGAGCAGGTCTTGCAGCCGGTATTACTGTAGGAGCACTGTTAGCGCAACAGATGCTTGGGACGGACGCATTTGCTGGATTACCCTCTGCCCTATTCACATTAGGTTCTGCGATAGCCGCATTTATAGTTGGTAAACTTTCTCAACGTTACGGACGTCGCATTGGTTTAACTACAGGTTTTATTACTGGTGGGCTTGGAGCGATTGGCGTTGTTATTGCAGCTTTACTCAATAGTGTTTTCTTATTGTTCGCTTCTCTACTTATATACGGTGCCGGAACAGCCACAAATTTACAGGCTCGATATGCAGGGACCGACTTAGCAAATAAAAAACAACGAGCAAAGGCTATTAGTACTACGATGGTTATGACGACATTCGGTGCAGTAGCAGGACCAAATTTAGTTAATGTTATGGGGAAATTTGCGCTTTCTATCGGTATCCCTTCATTAGCTGGCCCATTTATCTTATCTGCAGTAGCATTTATAATGGCAGGATCGGTTCTTTTCATCATGCTTCGTCCGGATCCTTTACTGCTAGCAAAGTCAATAGAAGCTCATACACAACAAGACGCCGAAGGAGTTATCAATCATTCTAGTCCTTTAATGAATAAAAATGGTATTATTGTAGGCGCAGTTGTCATGGTCCTCACACAAATAGTTATGGTAGCTATTATGACAATGACGCCAATTCATATGCAACATCATGGACATAGTTTAAGTGCTGTAGGGATTGTGATTGGTTTTCATGTTGGTTCAATGTATCTCCCTTCCCTTGTAACTGGAATTCTTGTAGACAAAATTGGTAGAACAGCTATGAGTATTGCTGCAGGTGTTACTTTACTGTTTGCAGGTTTAGTCGCTGCATATGCACCAAGTGATTCAATGTTTATGCTCATATTGGCCCTTTCTTTATTAGGGTTAGGATGGAATTTTGGCTTAATCAGTGGAACCGCCCAAATTGTTGATTCTACAGAACCATCAACACGTGCTAAAATTCAAGGAACGATTGACGTTTTTATTGCGTTAGCTGGTGCTACAGGCGGAGCTCTTTCAGGGGTAATTGTAGCTAATTCAAGTTACGCAGTATTATCTTTAACTGGTGGACTTTTATCATTATTACTAATACCTGTTATAATATGGTATCGGAAAGCGAAATAATAATTCATTTATTTTAAGTATCGACCAGGTTCTCAAGTATAATGAGGCCTGGCTTTTTTGATCTTACTACCGTCACAAAGAGTATTACAAAATGAAAATACTGCTAATCGCCAAGTCTTTTTAGCAATTAGCATTTGTTTTACTTAAGAAAATAAGGAATGACCTTTTATTTCCTTATATAATTCTAGTTCAATGGTTTACTTTGTAGAAACTTTCACATTATCCGCTTCCCCCATTGAATATGTATCACACCCGAAAAAGCAATCTGTATTTATTAAAATTAATTTAGCCTGTTTAAAGACAGGATTATTGAAAAAGAAATGAGACAAACCATTATTGAACCAACGAATAGAATGTGTTACACTCAGTGGACGCCTATATAGGAGTGAAAAAAATGATTCAAATTTCAAGTTCACGAAAACTATATTTTTTTAAACAAAACCTTTGACTTAAAACTAGTCAAAGGTTTTTGTTGCTTGTAGGAAAGAATTTTATTGGAGGTATACTTTTATGAATCAAAGCACAAATTCCAATGCTTCAATTGTTGCTGGATGGATTAGTTTAATAAGTAACATCGTATTAACAATTATAAAAATTGTAGTTGGTACTCTCTTCCATAGTCCAGTTCTTCTAGCAGATGGTTATCATAATGCCGGAGATGTTATTGCAAGTGGTGCCGCTTTAACATCGATGCGTATTTCTAAACGCCCTGCCGACGAAGATCATCCGTACGGACATGGGAAGGCTGAAGTAATCAGTTCCGCTATTGTAGGGATCATTTTAATAATAGCAGCATTGTATATTGCTTATGAATCAATCAAAGCATTCTTTCATGAACCAGAAAAAGCAAGTCTAATTGCGTTTATTACTGCAATCATTTCACTCGTTTGGAAGCTCATTTTATACGTATATACGATTAAAATTGGTAAAAGAACAAATAGTAAAGGCTTAATTGCCACTGCATATGATCATCTTGCTGATGTGTATGCTTCAATAGCTGCTGTATTGGGAATTGGGCTTGCGCTCGTCGGGGAATTTACTAATATTCATATCCTTACATATGGGGATCCAATTGCTGGTATCATTGTGACAATATTAGTTTTCAAACTTGCTTATGGGATGTTAATAGAAGCTATAGACACACTTATGGAGAAAAGTGTAAGTCGCGATACACTGGATCATTTCGAAACATTAATTCTAACGATTCCCGAAGTAAAACGTATAGATCGTCTACGAGCTAGAGAGCACGGCCATTATGTATTGGTGGATCTTCGTGTAAGTGTACCTGGTGGTTTAACAGTTCAAGAAGGACATGATATTATCCGTAAAATAAAGAAAACGATAATGGAAAAGCATCCTAATGTAGAAGAAGTTCTAATTCACTTAAATCCTTGGTACGAGGATGATAAATAGGTCAAAATAGCAAAAACCTCCTAACTCATTTATTAGTTAGGAGGCTTTTTATTGAGCTGCAAAACTTTACATTAATTACACTTCAAACTGTTTTAAATGATGGTCAAGGTGCTTGTATATTCCTTTCCCCCATTGTTCTGAAGTGAGTTTTCCAAAAAAGGGATGAGGAAGTGTTGTACACTTCTCTGGTCCGTTCTGTTGGAAGGTCATCATTTTTTGTTTAAGCTTTTCTTTTTCTGTAGCAAATTCTCTAGCATCTGCAATTAAAATGGTTGGAATAGTAGACATATTGCGAGGTAGTGTCTTTTCATTGTAAATCATTGGTTTTGCAAATCTCCCTACGATTACTCCTAACCAACTCCTTGTTGGAAATGCATTTCCCATTGCAATGTCTTGGAAAGCTGAGCAATGCGCAAGCATTTGAGCAACATCCATTTTTCCCCATTTAGGTTGTGAATTAGGACTTAATTTATCTATCCGCTGTAAAATTTCTGCTGTATATGTAGGATTAAAAATATTTTTCATGATTGCAGATCCCCTACCTTTTTCATTTCGTCTTATCGTTGAATAATTTTCAACCCAAACTTGTCAGCAAAACCATAATTCCATTCGTAATTCCGTGAATACATATTGGTGCCCAAATCGAATTAGTGCGTTCATATGCTAATGCAAAAACGATACCACTAAAGAAATTTACTGGCATTACATTATATGTCGGTATATGAACAATTGTAAAGATGAGCGAGCTAATTAAGATGGCACCAGTAAATCCTACGCGTGTACGAAACCAACGATATAAAAAACCGCGATAAAAAATTTCCTCGTATATTGGTGAGATAACAGCCGCAGAGATAAAGGCTATGAAAACCGTAAAAAAAGTTACGCTTTGCTGCATTGCTTCTGTTTTGCTGTTCTCTACGGAGATTCCTATGAAACTAGTAAGCACGACAATTATCACGGCACCAACTAACAACATAATAGAATAGATCATAATGAGTTTCCAATCCTTCAGAGCGAATGATTTTAACCCTACTTCACGCCAAGAAAGTTTTTTAGGACGTAGGGCTATAAAATAAACACCGAAAAGAAGCGTAATCGCAATTGTTAACCCTGTTAACGTTCCAGCATATAGTTCATTATTAAACAAGTGAAAATAAATCGGTTTTACAACAAATTTAATACATCCTATGACAAACACAAATTCAAGTAATATTAAAAAGATGAATTCTTTCCATCCCCAACAGTCTTGTTCTTTCCAGTTCATTTGCTTTATTTCCATTCATTATCCCTCTTCCTCTTTATGGTATAATTCAAGTGTATTAGATGACGTTACGTCACCTGCAACCTTTTTTTCCGGAGGAAATGAAATGAAACAATGGACTACTGGCGAGGTTTCGAAACAAAGGAATATTTCTAATCGTACACTTCGTTATTATGATCAGGTTAATCTCCTTACACCTAGTTTTAAAGATGATAATGGCCGACGGTACTATTCAGAAAAGGATTTGTTTAGATTAGAGAAAATCATCATTCTAAAATCACTGTCACTTCCACTCGATACTATACGTGATTTATTAGATAAACTCTCCTATAAACAAATTTTAATTTCGCATCATAATTACTTACAAGAACAACTGTCCAAACTACAAACAAGCATTTCTAATACGACTTCATTAATTAATATGATTGATTTGGACGAGTCTTTATCGTGGGAGCATGTAACTGAACTTGTTGAAAATTCACAAAACATACCCAAAAAGTGGATCGATTATTTCCAAGATGATGAACAATCATTTTTACAAGAAATAATCCCCAACCTCGGTAACAATGATAAAACAACACAGCAATATATTGCATTACTACGACGAATTGAATGGTGCATAGAGCACAATATTAAAGCCGAATCAGACGAAGGTTTTCAAATAGGTTCTAAATTAATAGAACTATCAAATGACACTTTTCAAGGAGATACAGAATTGATAGAGAAGTTTTGGGAAGTCAGAAAATTACCCGTTGAGGAAACTGGGCTATATCCGATTTCCGAAGAGGTGCTGGACTATGTGGAACGTTGTATTACATATGTAACAACTTGAAATAGTATAAAAATACGAATAAAGCTATAGGAGAAAGTTTCGCCTCCTATAGCTTTTGCAAATAAATATAAATAATATACTTACAGAAATTCACATATCGAGAATTCCCTTCTTACATTATAATGCTAATCCATCAATAAAACGTTCAATCTCTTCCTGTGTTTTACGATCCTTGCTAACAAATCGCCCAACTTCATTGCCTTTATCGAAAGCTAAAAAACTTGGAATTCCAAATACATCTAATTCAACACATAGATCGATGAAATCATCACGGTCAATCTTTACAAAACTATATTGACTATAGTTTTCTTCAATTGTAGGCATGATAGGATCGATGAATCGACAATCTCCACACCAATCTGCTGAAAAAACAAATATTGTACGTTCTCCTTTTTTTAGTTCTTCAAATTGCTCAATCGATTGTAAATTTTCCACTTATAAATCTCCTTTATAACTACTATTTTTTCTAATAATAACATATTTCCATTAACGGGTATTTTTAAAACAATTAATGCGGACAATTTATGAACACTACTTCTAGATATACGTCTATATTTGCTTTTTACATCTCTTTTCCATTAATTGTGCCATTTGTTTCGAATTTGGAGTTTCTTCATTTTTTAATTGATGAATGATGTTTTCATAATCAACTTCATTACGGTTCTGACTTAATTTATAGGCAGCCTGAACTTCGCCAATCTTTATTTTAAATCCAACAATACCTTTCATTTCCTTTTCTAAGAGCTCAGGTGAAAGGTTATCCCACAAAATAGGTTTCTCTCTATCCTTCTCATATTTTTCTAACAGCATTGTTAAATCTCCGATTAATTCTTCTTCTTCTAAAATATTTGCCTTCCCATAGATGTGAACAGCTTGATAATTCCACGTTGGAACATTTTCATGTGAATACCAGGATGAAGAAATATACGCATTCGGGCCCTGAAACATAACGAGCACATCTTCACTAGATTCTAATGTTCTCCACTGTGGGTTTCCATATGCCATATGCCCAGTAAGATAATAATCACCGTCCTTTTTATTGAACATTAAAGGTAAGTGAGTCGCAATTGGTTTTCCTTGTTTTGTTGTTACGAGTGTAGCAAAAGCGTTCATTTGAATAAATTCTTCAATTTCATTAACATCCGAGACTTTATAGTATTTAGGAATATACATATATGTCCTCCTTAATCACTTAGATTAGTGTTTTAGTCATGATAATATCAATTTGTTCTTCATCACCCATATAAAATGAGTGTGCTCCTGTTTGAACAAAGCCTAAATTTTTATAAAAACTTATCGCATTTTCATTCTTTTCCCAAACACCTAGCCAGATGTTGTTTTTGCGTTGTTCTTTAGCAATTTCTATCGCTTTATCTATTAAGTATTTACCGAGCCCTTTTCTTTGAAACTTGTTTCTTATATAAATTCTCTCAATTTCTAGGTACTCATCCCCCATTTTTTCTGATTGGGCATCATTTACATTGACCTTTAAATATCCCGCAACTTCTTCATCGAACCAAATGAAATAAAATTGTGAAGAGCTATTGGCTAGTTCCTTCTCTAGTTGTTTAGAGGTAAATGCGCTATCCAAATAGGCTTTCATATTTTCAGGCGAATTTTGATTGCTAAATGTATCATTGAACGTTTCAATGCTTATTTCTCGGAGTACTTGTAAGTCTTCCTTATTGCACTTTGTTATTTTTACAGTCATTTAAATACAGCCCCTTTATTTAAATTCAATAATCTCTCTTATTTCCCTTTTTCACAAATTCCCAGTCTACTTCTATATTTTTTCGAACTCTTTGAAGAAGATGAAAAATCGTTTCTGCTTCACTTTCGGAAAACCCTGCTAATGCGACACTATTGGAATAATCATTTTCCCTTTTGATAATTGGAAAAATCATTTTTCCTTTTTCTGTTGGAAATAGTTTTTTTATTTTTTTGTTATGGTCATCCTCTTTCTTTTCAATAAAGCCATTCATCTCAAGTTTTTTTATAGCCCGAGCTGCTGTTGTTCGATCTACTTTAATCATCTCTGCTAGCTTCTCTTGTATGATACCTGGATTTTCACAAATTCGTACAAGATATAAATACTGCCCTTTTGTAAGGTCATATTCTTTAAATTCTATATTACTTATAGAATCTAACGCTCTTGAAATCATGCCAATTTCACGAAGAATTTCCTCCATAAATTAACTCCTCCGTTTTTTATTGCAAATGCAACAAAAAGAATATATATTGAATCTAACCTAACTTTGTTGCAAATGCAACAAAAAACCGATGGTAGAGAGGTCGAAAAAAAGTGAAATATAGCTTATATGTATTAGGAATTTTACTATTAACCCTTGGTATTTCTTTCACTATTCAATCAAATCTTGGAACTTCTCCTTTTGATGCGCTTTTGGTAGGACTATCTATCAATGTAGGACTAACAGTAGGGAGCTGGGAAGTAATTATAGCTTTAATATTGATCGGTTGTAATGCAATATTAGCAAAACAAAGACCTGAGTTTTTAGGATTAATAACTGCGTTTATTACGGGTATCGGGATTGATATGTGGTTATTTTTATTACACAATTTATTAACACCCGAACTGTGGTTTAGCAAAACCATTTGCTTTGGAATTGGGTTGATTATTATTGGCTTAGGAACTGCCACCTATTTACAAACAAATTTTGCCCCGATTCCTGTTGATCGATTAACATTAGTCGTACAACAATTAACAGGGAAAAATATATTATTTGCGAGAACATCCATTTATCTGTTGTTTTTACTCTTAGCAATGCTTTTTAATGGACCAATTGGTATTGGCACTCTATTAACCGTTAGCTTAGGAGGGCTCATACTTAATTTCTTTATGCCAATTACTAAAAGATTAATAGATGGCATTTTAACTCCTGTTACTACAGTGAAAAAAGGTTAGTATTAAAATTTCTGCTTTAACATGCTCGCCATCATGAATGTTGTCATGGCAAGCATCGTATGTTCATTCTATTGGAATAGTAATAAGGCTTTAAATAACCTATCTGTTAAAATGAACTATAAAAATATCCCATTTAGTTGAGGTGAAGGAATGGAAAAGATTCAGTTTTCCAAAACCGATTATAACGTAACTTATCGTGCCGAAAAAATTGTATTTTTACCGAGAGAATATCATCTATTCAAATATTTATATCAACATCCTTCACGTATTTTTTCAAGGGAGGAATTGTTGAACGCTGTTTGGCCAATGGAAAATCCAGTCGATAGAACTGTAGATGACCATATTTATCGGGTTAGGAAGAAAATTCATCCCCTTTCAGCCGTCGTTGAAATTGAAACAATTAGAGGTCAAGGATACCTTTTGTCAATGAAAGAGGTACAGCAAAGTCCATTATTAAAGGACGACGAAGTATCTACTCAAGTTAAAAGTCTTTTTCACAAATATCATCGCTACGGGCAGGGAGATGCCCTAAAACTTTTAGCAGAAAATCAGAATGTGTTTGGCTTTCAAATCGATTTGCCTAACCTTCTGTATCTCCATTTCATGAAAGGCGATTTCAGTTGGTTTCTTGATGCGCAAGAAATCACCTTTTGGGAAAAATGCTTTTATCTATTGCATATCTACTCATTAATTGAACCAGATAAGAAGAAATGCTTTGATTACTTTACTTGTGCTTTATCTGCAGAGAAAATACCTGAATATCATCGTTTAGAAATAAAGTTGTTAAACCGTCTATCATTATTGATATTTACTAAACAACTAGATAAAGCCACTACCCTTCTTAATCAATCTAAAAATGAGATATATGAGAAAAACTTGGAAGGTTTCATCCCCTTAATCTTGCTTTGCGAACTATGGCTTACCTTACTTCACAAGGATATTCTAGAGATAGAGGAAAGAATGGAAGAAACAGAAAATAAGCTCGCAAGTTTTCCTTATCTAAGAGAAAATGCGAATTTATCAATTATTAAAGGATGCTACTGGCTTCTTAAAAACAATGAATCGAAAGCGAAAGATTATTTTGATGAAGGGTTTCAGCTACTTTTGGAGGCTAAATTCATACCTGGGGTGTTCATGAACATCAATATGATTTTATTTTGCGTAGACGATTTTGGTGTGAGTGGTACACTTCAAACTGATTATAAAGAATTAAAAGAGCAGTATATATCCAAGTACAAATTAAATGAAATACATAGCAAAATCGAACATCAGTTACAATACAACTTAAAATAATTGTGAAAAATTTCATTTCCTCTGATATTCCTCTGATAATTGCTCGTTATGCTCGTGAGTAGAGACACAAGCGTGGAGGGATTATTTATGAATAAGGAAATATCAATATGGCGCAATAGCAATTTTATTAAATTTTTTTCTGCTAATACTTTAGCCAATTTAGGAAACTGGTTTGATTTTGTTGGGGTCCTTATTTTATTTAGGTATACATGGAAGGCTGATCCGATGCTGATTGCTCTAATTCCTATTATGTATGCCATTCCTAGTATACTTTTAGGGCAATTTGCGGGCGTATTTGCAGACCGAAGAAATAAACGAAAAATCCTTATCTATTCGGACTGGTTTCGTGCAGCTTTCACTTTGTTGCTCGTCTTTACGCCTACACCTTGGCTAGCTTTGCCCATTCTATTTTTACGAAATACTGCTGGGGTATTAAGCCTCCCTGCACAGCAAGGATTAATGAGAAGTATTGTGGACGAAAAAAATATTATGCAAGCCATCACTATTAATGGCAGTCTGTTTCAGTTAGTAAAGGTTATTGGCCCACTTATAGGGGGGTCAGTAGCAGGAATATTTTCTCCAAATGCCTCCATTGCACTTAATGCGATAGCTTTCACTATTTCTGGCATTCTGCTTACACAAATTAAGGTACAAGAAATCGAATCAAATGTAAAAATAGAAGATTCCCAATATGGATTTCTACATTCTTGGCAAGAAGGTTGGCATATTGTATTAAAAAGCAAAGTCCTGTTAGCGAGCATAATTTTCGGGATATTCAGCACCTTAACAATACAAATGATTGACGCACAAATTGTTACTTTGTTTAGTGAGGTGTTCCCCAACAAGCCAGCGTTTACTGGCTGGGCAATTTCTGCTATCGGAATTGGTTCACTTCTTGTGGTCATCCTTCTAACCAAATTTAAAAAAATCTCTAAATTTGGTTGGTTTTTCGGTATCGGAAGTCTTCTAATTGGTGCAATGACTGGAGGGTTTGGATTCCTATTGCAATACAATTTCATAGCACTTGCTATTATTCTTTCGATTGTTGGTGGAATCGGCAACGGGTTAACGTTTACAGCCATAAATTATCTCATTCAAACGGAACCCCCTAAGGAAGCGATAGGAAGGGTTACCGGTATAATCGACTCCTTGATGAGTATTCTTTTTATTGCTGGCCCTCTTCTTGGCGGACTACTCATTACACAACTAGGGATATTAACCACATTTAAAACAATTGGACTTGGACTATCCATTATTGGCATGACAGGTATATTCCTGCAACGTCTTATCTGGAAGCAGCCCAAACTGACAAACGTACAAATGAATGTTAATGGGGGAAATGAATCTTGTTGAAGGTGGGAAGGATAACCCCTTCCTACTCCAATATTATTTTATCATTCTATTATTCTGCTGCCTTTTTTTAAATCGATGATATTGCCATACTTGTAATAAACAAAAACCGATGAATGTACCCAATGGTCCAGAATAAGTTACTGGTCCTCTAATTAATATAAAACTCAAAATAAAACTAGCTGCATATAAAATAGAAAAAATAATAATTGACCATTTGTATTTTGTAAAATAAGCTTTAAAATTCATTGTTCTCTCCTATCCGTACCGTACTCTCGGAAATCTACCTTTCGTTAAATTAATTATTTAAGTATTTATCTTTGCTACCCTTCTAAGAAAAATCAAAAAATTTACTGAATGGTTATTTTATAATCAATTCAAAAAAGATTAAACCAAAGAACATACCCACTATCCATAACGCAATGTAAAGTAATTTCACTTTCATACTTTGTATATTAAAGACCCTGCCGGAATAACGATAAATCCAATACATAATAGGTAATATAAAAAGAAAACAAACCATATATTCTATTGAAAAACTAAATTGAAAATCTATATTCCTTTCAGAAATAAAAAATGTTAGGCCTCCTAAAACAAAACCAATTGTATAACTACTTAATAATAAATGAGTTATCGTTCTATTTTTTTCCATTCCCTACTCCACCCATATTTATTTTCATCTCCTGCAATAGAATTCCAGACTATAATCTCTACTTCCTCTATGTATAAATAGATTTCATCCACGCTTTCCATTAGGTTAATCGCAATTAAAAACTATATCACACTTTTAGTAAAAATATGATAATAAGAAATAAAAATAAATCAAAATGATTATCACATACAAAGATAATTTACAAATCACTGCCACATTCTCATTTATTTTCCGCATATTATTTCTAAAATAAATTTAAATAAAACAAAAACTACAACGAATTCATTAAATACATCAAACTAATTGTAAAAACAGGCACAATAAGGATGAATTTTTTTGTTGAAGCTTTTATAATAGAGTGAGTGAAGACAAAGAGGTGAACGATTTGTTAGATGGTTGGTTTTTATGGTTTATTTTATTTTGGGTAGTCGTCCTTATCTCGCTAATGGCAATTGGCGGATTTTTCATGTTCCGCAAATTTTTAAAGGCATTACCAAAACAGGATGGGAAATCGGATTTAGATTGGCAGGAATTTTATTTAGATAAAACGATTCATCTATGGGGACAACCTGAGAAGGAACTTCTTTATGAGCTCGTGAGCCCAGTACCTGAGTTATTTAGACAAGTTGCGAAAGAAAAAATCGCGGGTAAAATTGGGGAACTTGCTTTAGAAGAGAAAGCTAAAGCTATTGACAATGACTTAATCATTCGTGGCTATATTCAAGCTACACCTAAACGTGATCATAAGTTTTTACGCAAAAAATTAGATCAACTGCAAATTGATGTTTCCCCGTACGAGCATCTATTTGAATAAAAGAGAAAAAGTGTTAGATTGACTTCAATCAATCTAACACTTTTTTGCTATGGCGTTGATGTCCGCTAGGGCGGAAGCTTTCCACGTGCACATAGGAGTCACCGCCTTCGCTATCATCAACTAGTCTTCTCTGCTAATTTCCCGCTTATAATACTTTAAAGCAATGTCCCTGCTTTTTAATAAAGCGAACCTGAGTCAAATTATAAATATTGTATTATTTAAATAAATGATCTAACGCTTGATAATCTTGTTGGTAGCGTCCACCATCTGCTACTTCTGCATGATATAGCGCCTTTAATGCGTAATTTTTTTGCAAATCCATGTCTGCCATCAGCTCTTTTAGTCGATCATGTAATTCACGGTTTTCTTTTACTAGCTGCTGCATCTGTGGTTTAAAATATTTCATGTAACAAACTCCTCATTTTTTAACATGCTTCCTAGTATACCACGATTACTGTTGGCTTGTAGCAAAAGCACAACTTATTTCTTCGAAGTCGCTTTGACATAAAAAAACTACAACAGCACAAGTGCAAGTGTAGTTTTTCTCATTACATATTTTTGAGCGGAATTGTTTTTTTGATTTTTTTAAATTGAATAAGCATAGCAATTCGCCATGGGACTAGCATAGCAAATGCTAATATCCAAAACATGCCTGCTAACTCGCCGACATCTATTGAGCTACTTAATATCATTTTCGCCACAACACGGAATATTAACAGTCCAACTAAAATAAATACAAACGCTTTGGAACGTTTTAAATAAATATCCTGACCTTTTACTTCAAATTTAGAAGTAGCAATTAAAATTGTCGAGAACACTACGCCTACAGCAGCTGCTTCTAAAATTTGCATAGGTGGCACTCGAAATTGTGCAAATAAAAACATTAACGCACCTGAAGACATTGCAATCGGTGGAATAATAATTTTCTTCTCATTTGTAGGTTTTTTGGAAGCTCGCACACGTACTACCATAACGAAGCTACCCATTATAATGGCCATTATAGTCGAACCTATAACATAATAGTGAGAAGGGATATTGCTTAACATAAAAAATCCTCCTCTGATGTTAAATTAGCAATTTTGACCAACTAATTGGTCTGCTATAGCCCTTAATCTTTCCGGTTCGAAAGGCTTCGTTATAAAATCTTTCGCACCACTTTCAAGCGCTTCTACAATTAATTTCTGTTGACCTAAAGCAGTAATCATAACAATCTTTGCATTAGGAAATTCTGGGACGATTCTTTTTACAGCCGCAATACCTGTCATTACGGGCATGGTTACATCCATCGTTACAAGATCAGGTTGTAACTCTCGATACAGCTCTACAGCTTCCTTACCATTCACTGCATTGCCGACTACCTCGTAACCCCATTCATTAAACATATTACTGATTGTAACACGCATAAATAGCGTATCATCCACTACTAAAACTGTAGGCACGTATTCATCTCCCTCCACGTTAAAGTACGGTATGCCCTTAAGTTTAGCAGATTAGAAGCCAATAAATCCACCGAAAATAGGCTGTAATAGTCGTGTGATGTACGTTAAACCGTCGAAGAATAACAATATCCCTACAGCGATCATAATATAGCCGCCGACTTTTACGATTTTTTGACTATGGTTGCGAATCCAATTCATACGTGAAATAAAGAATGATAGCACAAAGAATGGTATCGCAAATCCTAAATAGTAAGCAAACATATAGCTAAACCCTGAAGAAGGATTTGCTCCAGCTAATGTAATGATGGACATTAAGATAGGTCCTGTACAAGGTGTCCACCCTGCTGCAAATGCAATACCGATTAAAATCGAACCTAAATAACCGGATGGCCGATTTTTAAATTGGAATTTCCGATCTTTCATTAAAAAATCAATTTGAAGTAATCCTACAATCATTAACCCAAAGATAACAATTAAAATAGCGCCGATTTGACGTAACAATGTTTGATAATTGAGGAAAAACTCTCTTGCTAAAGATGCGCCAAGGCCAATCATTATAAAAATAATTGAAAACCCTAGTAAAAAGAATAGCGTATGCAAAATAGCACGCTTTTGCATCATGCCTCGTTCAGATTTTAGCTCATCTAATGTCATTCCCGTTATGTATGATAAAAATGCAGGATACAGTGGGAGCGTACACGGTGAAATGAAGCTTAAAAAGCCTGCGCCAAACGCTAAAAATACGTTAATATCAGTTTCCATATTTTTTCATTCTCTCCTTACAGTTACTGCCTCCATCGTACCAAAAAACAATGGAAATTGCGCTCTTTTAGCTTGTGAACGTTTCATGACGAAAAACTACAAAAAACGGGAAATATCGATATGTTTACAAATGTACTTCTGAATTATGCTCTCAGAGCGTTTTTCTGTCAATGAAATTCACTATTATATTAGAAGTTAAAACAGTGTATTTATTACGAGTGAACGCTTTGCAGCAGTGCTCTACTCTACCCACCGCTCTACAAAACAAGCCCATGAAAAAAGACATTGAGAAATCCATTCTCAATGCCTTTCATTAAAACTATTCAATCCCCTTAAGGAATCATCCAAGCTAGGACATTACTTTGTAAGAATGTTAGTATACAAATAAATAACAGCAGCATAACACTATACTTTACCGCAAAACGTAGTAACTCCGATTCTCTACCGACAAGTCCAACCGCTGCTGCTGCTACTGCGATCGACTGTGGCGAAATCATTTTCCCTGTCACGCCCCCTGAGGCATTAGCAGCTAACGCTAGCACTGGTTCCATGCCAACAGATTCAGCTGTAACTTGCTGTAACTTGGCAAATAATACATTGGATGATGTATCAGATCCCGTAATAAAAACACCTAGCCAACCTAGTACAGGTGCGAAAAATGGGAACAGTGCGCCTGTTTTAGCTAACACCAATGCAAGTGTTGTCATCATCCCAGCAGTATTTGTGACATAAGCATATGCTACAACACTACAAATCGTCATAAGTGGAAACTTAATTTCATTTAACGTTTCAAAAAAAGTTTTACCCCATTCGTGCCAAGAAACGTTAAAAATAAATTTAGAAACGATTGCAGCTAATAATATCGCTGTGCCCGCTGCACCTAACAATTCTAGTTTATAAAATGCTGCTATTGGTTCCTCTGTAGTGCCATTTAATACTTGATTATGTAAAAGCGGTACTTCTGTTGTAAATGTCAAGGCTTGTCCTACTCCATTGATACCTTTTAAAATGACATTTGTACCTTCATAATTTCCAGTTAAAGCACTTTTGACTATCGGTATTCCCCAACAAGAAATAAAAGCAGTCAAAATGATAAATGGTGACCAAGACTTTAATATTGTGCCTCCACTATATGACTCTTTTGTTGCCGTTGCATCAGCGATTGCTTCACGTTCTGAAGCAAAGCGATAAATCGTTTTAGGTTGCCAAAATTTCATAAAAATAGCTAGTGCAAAGAGCGATACTAGTGCAGATAAAACATCGGGTAATTCAGGACCCAAAAAATTCGAGCTCAAAAATTGCGTCACCGCAAATGAAATACCTGACACTAAAATGGCTGGCATTACTTCCCAAGCTTTTTTAAAGCCAGTCATTATTAACACTAAAAAGAATGGAATAAATACTGCTAAAAAGGGTAATTGACGTCCTACCATTTTTGAAATTTCAAATGCTGCGATGCCTGTTGGTCCTTCCATTGCAGTAATCGGAACACCAATGGCACCGAATGCAACTGGTGCAGTATTGGCAATTAAACAAAGTCCTGCAGCATACAACGGGTTAAAACCAAGCCCTACTAATAACGCAGCAGAAATAGCAACCGGTGCCCCAAAACCGGCAGCTCCTTCTAAGAAGGCTCCAAATGAAAACGCTACGAGTAATGCTTGAATACGTCGGTCTTCCGTAATGGATAAGACAGATTGACGAATTATATTAAAATTCCCTGTTTTTACGGTGATATTGTATAAGAAAACAGATGTTATGATAATCCACCCGATTGGTAATAGTCCATAGACAGCCCCCTGTGTAGCGGACATTATCGCTGTCCCTACTGGCAATTTAAAAGCAATAGTAGCCAAAATTAAAGAAACAAGCAAAGTCGTTACACCTGCCATATAGCCTTTCATTTTTTTAATTGCTAACGCCCAGAAAAAATAAAGAATAGGAATAACTGCGACAATTGCAGACCAAGTCAAACTTCCCCCAACAGCTGTAAAATTTTGTGTAAATGTCAAATTACATACCCCCAAATAAAAATTTCTCGCAAATGAATGACTGTAAGCAACAACAAACCACATTTTTATTCGTTGCCTGAGTTGCAGACCAATTAGCTACATGCTCATACCTACGCATTGTCAAAACCTTTGTAGAAACTTCAAATGAAGTTATCCCTTTAGCAAACACCTACAAATTAGTACAAAACTATTCGTTTAACTTTCCTAAGCCCTCCTAACATTAATAGATTAGGTCATCTGATGACTATATGATAAAATTATATTAACTATTTTTTAAAAATTCAATATTTTTTCATAATTCTTTTATGCTTATTGAATTAGACATTATGCAAAGCTTTCATGAATGGGCAATCTAAACTAATCACTTTAAACAGTGAGTAAAAATCTATTCATCATGTATAATAAAATTGTAATGTAGAGCAATCGATCGAGATGAATGAGGTGTAGCTCCTTGGAATTAAAGAAAATTAAACAAAAAAAAATATATGAGGAAGTATCTGAAATGCTCTATGAAAAAATTCGAGCTGGTGAACTGAAGCCCGGAGATCGTCTTGATTCAGTAGAGCAACTTGCTGAGCAATTACAAGTTAGTAGATCTGCCATAAGAGAGGCATTATCCGCCCTAAAAGCAATGGGCTTAATCGAAATTAAACAAGGATCTGGGACTTTTGTAAAAAGCACTTCTTCCCAAAAGCTTGATTTCCCATTTTCAACACTAACTTTAACAAATAAAAAAGATATCTCTCATTTATTAAAAGTACGGAAAATTATTGAAGTGGGTGCTGCGGCAAGCGCTGCCATCCATCGTACAGAAGAAGATTTACAAACAATGCTTCGTATTTTAGATGACATGAAACTTGCACAAGGTGATGGTGAGCTAGGTGAAAAAGCAGACTTTCAATTTCACGCAGCAATTTCAGAAGCCTCTCAAAATCCCCTACTGGCAACAATTTTAGACCAAGTATCTGGTTTAATGATTGATACGATGAAAGAAACACGCCGTATTTGGATGTATTCGAAAAAGACAACAAGTGAAAAATTATATGATGAGCATATGCAAATCTTTCTAGCTATTAAGCAACAAAACGAAGAGCTAGCGAAGCATGCGATGTCCTCTCATTTAAGCAACGTCGAGGAAGTTTTAATGCAATACTTCGAAACGAGTCATTAAGTAAATGTAGCTGCCTTTGTAACATGGGCAGCTACTATTTTTTTGAAAATTTGCAATTAACACTTTCAACAATCCAGAAGGTTGTAGTATTATTAAACCAATCTATTTACATATCAAGTCATCTGATGACCAGTTGATTAATCGTTTGAATAGGAAATTATCACATAAGGAGTGATGTGCATGAAAGTAACACTGTTTGCGACTTGTTTAGTCGATATGTTTCAAGGTGATGTAGGAAAAGCTGTCGTTGAAGTATTAGAGAGACTCGGCTGTGACATCGACTTTCCAGAAAATCAAATTTGCTGTGGACAGCCTGCCTACAATAGCGGTTACGTCCAAGAATCCAAAAATGCTATGAAAAAAATGATTACAGCTTTTGAACATGCAGAGTATGTCGTCTCCCCTTCTGGCTCTTGTGCCTATATGTTTAAAGAATATCCTGAAGTATTTAAAGGAGATCCTATATGGGAACATAAAGCGCAGGCTTTAGCAGAAAAAACATACGAATTTACTGAATTTATTGTGAATGTTTTACAAGTTGAAGATGTAGGTGCCCATTTAGAGGGTAAGGCAACGTTTCACACTTCTTGCCATATGACCAGACTGCTTGGTGTGAAAGAAGCACCTATCAAATTATTAGGGCATGTTAAAGGTTTACAATACGTGGAGCTCCCTGGAAAAGAACGCTGTTGTGGTTTTGGTGGCACATTTTCAGTAAAAATGGGGAATATTTCTGGAGAAATGGTTAGTGAAAAAGTACAAAATGTGGAAGAAACAGAAGCAGATATTTTAATTGGTGCGGACGCTGGCTGTTTAATCAATATCGGCGGTCGAATTGATCGACAAGGGAAACCAATTAAAGTCATGCATATTGCGGAAGTGCTAAACTGCCGTTAAATTGCATTTAGAGGAGGATAATCGAATGGCAATGAAAACAAGCGATAATAGGTTTAACCAGCGAGTAACGAAAGAGCTAGAAAATACTTTTATGCGTGGGGCAGTATCAAGCGCTCAAGAACGCTTTCAAACACGTCGTTTACAACAAGCAGATGAGCTTGGGCACTGGGAAGAATGGCGTTCCCATGGTGAGGAAATTCGACAACATGTACTTGCCAATTTAGATTATTACTTATATCAGCTTAGTGAAAATGTTGCAAAACGTGGTGGACATGTGTATTTCGCTAAAACTGCTGAAGAAGCAACTACTTATATCCAACAGATTGCAATAGAGAAACAAGCAAAGAAAATTGTTAAATCTAAATCAATGGTAACGGAAGAAATTAATTTAAACCCTGCTCTCGAACAACTAGGCTGTGAAGTTATTGAAACAGACCTTGGTGAATATATTTTGCAGGTTGGTGATCATGAACCACCCTCTCATATCGTCGTGCCAGCATTGCATAAAAATAAAGAACAAATTCGTGATATTTTTAAAGAAAAACAAGGCTATGACAAAACAGAAAAACCGGAAGAACTGGCACTTTATGTTCGTGAAAAACTACGAAACGAGTACTTAACAGCAGATATCGGTATTACAGGCTGTAACTTTGCTATCGCAGAAAGCGGCTCAATTACGCTCGTTACAAATGAAGGTAATGCTGACTTAGTAACTGCTTTACCTAAAACACAAATTACAGTGATGGGAATGGAACGTATTGTTCCTACATTCGAGGAAATGGAAGTACTTGTCAGTTTGTTAACAAGAAGTGCAGTTGGGCAAAAGCTGACAAGTTATATTACAACGTTAACAGGTATAAGAGATGAGGACGATACAGACGGGCCTGAGGAATTCCATTTAGTTATCGTCGACAATGGCCGTTCGAATATTTTAGGTGGTGAATTCCAGCCTATATTGCAATGCATTCGCTGTGCAGCATGTATCAACGCATGCCCTGTATACCGTCATGTTGGTGGCCATACGTATGGTTCGATTTACTCTGGGCCAGTCGGTGTTGTACTATCACCACTTTTGGGAGGGTATGATGATTTTAAAGAGTTACCATATGCTTCTACTTTATGCGGTGCTTGCACAGATGCTTGCCCTGTCAAAATCCCATTGCATCAACTGATACATCGGCACCGTCAGGTCATCGTTGAAAATGAAGGGAAGGCTCCAGTTTCTGAAAAACTTCTCATGAAAGCGTTCGGCTTAGGTGCTTCCTCCCCTACTTTATATAAAATGGCGACGAAAATGGCATCACCAGCGATGTCACCATTTACAAAGGATAATAAAATTTCAAGCGGTCCTGGGCCATTAAAAGCATGGACCGAAGCGCGGGATTTCCCTGCACCGAATAAGGAAAACTTCCGAAGCTGGTTTAACAATCGTACTAAAGGAGGGTCTGAATAATGGCAGGAAGCATTCTAAATAGAGATGCATTTTTATCTAATATCGCCAATCAACTCGGACGAGCACCAAAAACAGAATTAACTAAGCCGATTTGGCAATATCAGCCACAGGACCGCGTCTTAAAAGATGCTACAAAGGAAGAATTAGTAGCCGTCTTAGCGGAGCAATGTAAAAATATTAATACAAATATGCTTATAACCAATACCGCTAAACTTGCAGCTGATTTACAAGCAGTCGTTGATAACTACGGTGGTCGCTCTGTCATCACATGGCAAGACGAACGCTTTGAACACTTTGGATTATCACATATGATGCATACTCAATGGCCACAAACAAATATTCAACTTTATGTATGGAATGAGACACAGTCAAAGGAAAACATTCGACAAGCAGAAAAAGCAAACATCGGTATAACAATTAGTGAGATGACATTAGCCGAATCTGGTACCGCCGTGCTATTTAGCGATAAGCATAAAGGGAGATCGGTTAGCTTTTTACCCGAAAAGTCGATTATTTTAATTCCTAAAAGTACAATTGTTCCACGAATTACCCAAGCAGCTCGATGGATTAGCAAAAAAGTTCAAAATGGTGAACATATTGCTTCCTGTATTAATTTTATTACGGGTCCAAGTAATTCCGCAGATATCGAAATGATTCCTGTCGTTGGTGTCCACGGCCCTATTAAAGCAACATATATCGTTATTGAGGATCAATAATCGTAGCACAGGCATGCATCTGAAACTATGCATGCCTGTTGTTATGGTGAAATTTGTATTATTGTAAGGTACAACAAGCATTAACGCTGGGAAAACCTCTCGCTACGCTCATAAAACCCTTATAATGGCCAGTAAATCCATACCTATCGCCAGGTAAACCTTCGTTATCGTCAGTAAACCCCCGTTACCGCTGATAGAATACATCTTTTGGGTAATTAATTTGCTACTCTCTCTGTCATCGTCGTTTCATCGTAAAATTCTGGGTGAGCTTCTTTTAAGACAGCTGTGCGTAGTAATACAAGCGTCATTACAACTATAATCGCACTTGTGACAAGTAAAATACCGGTTGCTGGTAATATATCGTACAAAATGCCATAAACGAGCATACCAATTGGCATCATAGACATAGCCATAGTTTCCATGAGTCCAAATACACGTCCTCGGTATTCCTCAGATATAAGCTTTTGCATAAATACACCTAGAGGCATATTCACGCCCATTTCAAAAATTGCAAAAATGAAGTAGAGCACAATATAAAAGACAACAATCATCGAATATGAAAAATTCGTAACTAAAGGGATAACCGCAAATGTTAAGCTACTTGAAAGCAATAATAAACTAAATTTAGAAAAACGAAGTGGCACTTTAATTTCGCCACGTGTTGCAAAATAGATGGAAGCTACTAGCATGCCAAGTGCACCTGCCGCTTCAACAAAACCAAAATGTGTAGGTTCGACCTTGAGTAATTCGATTATCACGTACGTTCCACCGACTACGATTGCTGAGAAAAATAAATTAATCCACAATGATAGCCACATCACAACTTTAATAACTTTGTGTTGCTTAATGTAGCTAAAGCCACTAACAAGCCCTTTCCATATCTTTTCAGTTTTAACATCGTCCCCTCTTGTACTGTACAAATTAAAATTCATCGTTGCCTCTAAGCAAAAAGCAATCGCATAGGCGATCATATGCACAATTAAAAAAACTTCCATTGAGAAAAATCCGTACATCATCCCACCGATAACCGGTCCTCCAACTGCTGCAACAGACATTGACATTTGGTTAAATGACATTGCGCGCTGTAAACGTTCTGGATTTACGAGTGTAGCAATAGCTGAGCTAAAGGTTACACCTGAAAATGCAGAACAGAGTGTATAAAAAACTGTTGTCACATAAATCGCATTAACCGACATACCAAACGTCTCTGTATAAAGCAGTAACCCAGCCATCGTCAAAATCGTTCCAGCCTGTGCTAATAAAATCGTTCGTTTTTTAGAATAATTATCTGCTACATAACCCGCTAATGGTGCAACGAGTGCTCGAGGCAATATGGAACAAATCATGTTTGTGGCAAAGCTTGTGGCAGAACCAGTCATCGCTAAAATATACAAACTAATACCAAAGGACAACACATGTGATCCTAACATTGCAATCATTTTACTTGCCGTAAAGGTCCACAAATGATAGGTCGCCTTTTTATATTTTGCTGCTTCATCCATCGAAAAAAACCCCTCCATATTTTAGTTAAATTTAAAAGTTTAATTTTATTAAACAAAATATACCACATCATTTGCTTTTCTTGCAACAAAAAGTTTAATATAATTAAACAAGCTAAATTTTCGGGATTTTTCCTAGCACTCTCAGTTGTTTTGGGTAAATGTATAGACTTTGCGAAGAATAGTTATTATTGTTAATAGTGTAGAAAGGAGGCGAGGCAGTGGACTCTTTAGGCATGAGGATTCGCAAATTACGAAAAGAACGAAAATTAACATTAGAGGCACTTGCTGCCGATCGTCTAACAAAAGGTATGCTAAGTCAAATAGAAAATGATAAAGCGAAACCTTCTATGGAAAGCTTAGATTATATTGCGGAACGTCTTGGTGTGAAAGCAAGCGAATTGCTCGAACAAGTGACATCATCTGATATCCGTCAACTTTTGGAGCAAGTAGAAATTATGTTTGCCGAGGTAAAGTTTGGCGATGTGGACAACCATCAGCAAATCGTTGATATCATTCACCCATACATAGACGATTTACCTCTTAGCTATGAAGCTGGGCGTTTATTATATATTTATGCGAATGCGCAATATGTGGCAGGTTTAACGACATGGGAACCACCGCTTCAACAAGCACGCCGAATATTTAAAGAAATCAATTTGTGGAGTCATTGGTTCAAAACCTACATGCTCCAGCTTGGCATTTTATCAGAAAATCGCTTATATGACGAAGCTTATCGATGTATTTTACAAGTGAAAGAGGAAGTTGCCCGCGAAAACTATCAGCTAGATTCACGTGATACGGGGAAATTGGCTTATTATATTAGTATTTTTCAGCTAGCCATTGGTGAGCATGAGGCGGGTAAAAAATTAATTAACGAAACGATTGAACATGCCCATCAAAACCAATTGTTTTATCATATCGATGATTTATACCGCATTGGTTCCTATTGCGCCATGATTGATGGTGATTTCGAGCAGGCTGACCAAATGATGATGAAATTGGAGCAGTATCGTATTTTTGTTGAACAAGATGATGTCGACGCCTTTATATACGTCTTAAAAGCCCATTATTATAACAATTATACACATGAGTATGAAAAGGCATTAGTTGAAATTGAACATTTTAATGCGCTTACAGATTCAACAAAACTAAATAATAACTTTTATTATGCTGAAAAGGGAAAATCATTGTATTTACTTGGTCGTTATTCAGAATCACTTGCAGCATTTAATTACTTTACAGAAATACCCATTTTAGTTTCACACCCTTATGATTTGCTAAGTATGAATGAATGTTTCTCCTATAAAGCGCTATGCTACGCACAGTTTGGCGAGCTAACAACGGCTTACGAAATTGCCAAAAAAGCATATATTGATTCGAAAGATTTAATCGACCTACCTTATAAGCAAAAAATTGAGGAAACGTATTTTACGATTAAAGCACAAATCGATTCTTAAAGGAACCGTAGAAGCTGTTGATTTCCGCCACGTGCGGATGTTTTCCGCGGGCACAACGTAAGCCGCCCCCTCGCTAACGCACGGTTTGTTGCGTCTGACATTCTATGCGTTCCCTGCTGGAGTCACAGCCTTACGCTCCAATCAACTGAAAGAATTTTTATTTTTTGACCAAGGACAAAAACATCTAACTGCTTGATGCTTGTCTACATGCTGAAAGGACTTGTAGAAAACTCTACAAGTCCTTTTCGTTACGCAGATTTATGATGTGCTTTTCTAATTTCTATAATTTTTGAACCTGAGAACAATAATAAGGCTACCCATATAATACTGAATGCCAGTAGTTCAACTTGACTGAATGGTTCTTTATAAAGTACCACGCCCAAAATTAAAACAATAGTTGGCGCTACATATTGTATAAAGCCTAATAGGTAAAGTGGAATATTTTGAGCACCTTTAGCAAATAAAACTAAAGGCACAGCTGTCACAATACCGCTTACAATCATTAATACATCTGTGTGGGTATTCACATGTAAGAAAGATGCTTGGCTTGTTGAAAATAAATAGACGTAATAGCCTAACGCAAATGGAAGAATAAACATGGTTTCAATGGCTAAACCCCTTGTTGCATCAAGGGTAATTTTCTTTTTTAGTACCCCATAAATAGCGAAAGTTAGGGCAATTAAAATTGCCACCCAAGGTACTGTACCATAATTTACAGTGAGTATGATAACCGCAATAAACGCAATGGCTGTAGCAACCCATTGTGCGCGACTCAATGTCTCTTTAAAGAAGACAACACCAAAAATGACCGACAATAGTGGATTAATATAATAGCCAAGGCTTGTCTCAATCAAATGTTCATGAGTTACAGCCCAAATATATAAATACCAATTCATTGAAATGACAAAAGAAGCACAAGCTAACTGCCAAAAAATCTTCTGGTGTGTCCATAAATATTTTAAATCAGCTAATAAATCTTTGCGCATACCGAAAATAACGACGGCTAGTACTGTAAAGACGAAGGACCATATTACACGCCCTAATAAAATTTCCATACTTGGCACATGCTCAAGTAGTTTCCAGTAAAGTGGGAAGGCCCCCCAAATGGCATAGGCAAAAAACGCTGCCAATACCCCTTTTTTTTCATTTGACATTGTCTTTAATTCTCCTACTCTTCTTAAATCAATTATGACACTCTCGTAATTTCACAAGTTCGACGCTTATTCATAATGTGAAAGAATAGACTAATTATAGGACTTTGACTGGCAACTGTAAATGCACAATTTTACTATGAACATATTGTTTATTGCTAAAACACCTGACATTACGCTTTATTTTCGCTTTCCAGCTCAGAAATATATTTTCGCACCATACTATAACTAATATCCGGATTAATTTGACGCTTAATGCGAATATGAATTTCTTTTATGCCTACCCCCTGCTCCCGCATATCTCGAATCATCGATTTTAAAGGACCTGAGAGAGATTCCCTAGACAGAGCCGTGTATTTACTAAGCTCAATCAGCAAGTCGGTATTTTGTCGGCGGAGCTCCTTCAGCTCGTCGACGGCACAATTATACTCCGTTAGCTTTTTTTGTAACACTGCATTTTGTTGTATCAATTTTTGCATGTCCTCAGTAAGCTTAGTATTTTGTTTTTTTAAATTTTTCCGCTCTTGCTCCAATACAAGTTGCTTCTCATCTAAATCAATATGCATGGCATTAAACAATTGTTCAATATGCATTAATTCTTTATAGCGACTTTGCGTTAACATCATAAGTGTTTCTGTCGTCTTGACAGCAAGTGTGCCATCTTGCATTTTTTCACATGATAATGCAGATAAATCCATTTTGTTCGTCATTTTTTTCTCACTCCATTACTAAATTGTTCGTGTAATGGGATTGCTTTGTTTAACATCCTTCAGCTTCCTTTTATATGATAATCATTCTCATTTATCTTATCATAATGAGAAAAGTCATTTTTGTCAAAATAAAAAAGCTCCCTTTTAAATGCAAGGAGCTCTAGCTTAAAACAAACCCTATTTTCACCTAAATATTTGAAAACAAAGATATTAAGATACAAGCATATTTTACCAATTACAGCTACCTAAATTTCTTGGCTACCTAATCAACATATATTTTTGCAATATACGGACTATGAAAATCAAAATATTTCATGTTGTTTTATACCATTTTAATTACCAATCACTAATTTAGTATGATTTACCTTCAGTAGTTCAGAGTTTTTTCATTTTATTTGTTGAACAAAAACATTCGCGCTACCACAACAGGCATCAAATTTTTTCTTTCATCATAAATAATCCACTATAATGTATAGCCGCTTTTCTAAATCAATCATTTGTAAACCAATATCATCGTCTTAATAGTTTATTTCAATATACTCAGCTAATTCACTGCATATTGACTGATGTTGCTTGTGAATTTTTTACCGAATTATTTAATTCTACTAGTGACCTGAAAATTAGGGTTGTTGTGTCAATATAATCTTTCTTCACTAGTAGAGTTTAAAAGACTTGTATACTTCCCTTTATTAGATTGTAATATAAGGCTATGGTATCTATTTTTATTTCAACGGGAACTTCAGTACAATTTATTGATATTAAACTTACATATAATAAACTTGTTTCACCTTTTAACGACAATGGTAATCCCATTTCCTCCATGGTACCAATTCATTATCATTATTTTTTATATCAATAACAGCAACTACTTTTAATATCTTCTTTGATTCCCTGTCAGACATATTATTACATAATAATCGTCGAATTCCAAAAAACAAAAAATTTATATATATACTCCACAAGAAGGATAATTACGATATTTTATACAATATATTACACATAATTTTCAATAGTTTTTCTTAAGGAGGGCTAACGTTGATTAAAATTTTAGTTGTAGATGATCATAACTTAGTTGGTGAGGGCACAAAATTATTACTAGAGCAAGAAAAGGATTTTAATGTTACTTTTATTAATTCTAGTAAAAAAGCGCTAGAAATTTTATTAACACATACATTTGATGTATTTATATTTGATTTAAACATGCCAGAATTAAACGGCCAAGAACTTGCAAAAGAAGTTTCGAAAATCTCCCCTACATCTAGCATTATTATTTATACTGGGTATGATATTGAACCACACTTCAATATGTTAGTCTCTTCAGGTGTTTCAAGTTTTGTCGATAAAGTTGCATCAAAAGAAACACTTATTGCGGCAATCAGAACAAGTTTAGAAGGTAACTCAATGATGCCAATAAATTTACTACAGCAATTAAAAATCCCAGATAATAGTTTAAATATTTTAGAGGGTTACCACCTATTAAAAAAATATAATCTTAGCAAAAATGAAGTTGAAACTCTTAAGCTTGTTATGGCAGAAAAGACAAATAAAGAGATAGCAGCAGAATTATTTATTAGCCTTCGAACTGTAGAATACCGATTAACAAATATTTTCAAGAAATTAAATGTTAATTCAAGAATCAAGGCAATCAAAAAAATAGAGGAAATAGCAAAGCTAACAAAATAGAAAAAAACCTTACAAAACCGTAAATCAATTCTGGTAACACCGAAATTAATTTGCGGTTTTTTTGAGGTTTCTTTACGGTATATAAAGTTAATTTCATAAGTTAATCTATAAATAGACCTCCAAACAGAGGTAACATATGACAGGTGAAATTATGGAAACCTCGTAGGTTGCTAACTTACAATTGGTTAATTATTTTTCCTATCATAAAACTATAAAAAATGAAAGGAGTGAGAGATTATGAATAAGTTACAATCTGCTCAAGTTAAAAACTATGGTGATTTCTTAGCAGTTACTCTTTCTAAGAAAAGCAAGCCAGGTGATGGTAAATTTGGACGCGGGAGAAAAGGAGGAAAAAAAGGTTAATAAACAGTGTAATTCTGAAAATGGACTGGAGGAAGCCTTAAACATATGGTAAAGCTCGGATTCCAATACGGTATTTCCCCGTTTATTCCTTATTTAGGTGAAAAATTCTACTATGATTTATTATGGTCTGATACAGAATTTGAGTTACCAGAATTTTTTACAGTTGAACATATGAAACGTGAGAAGCAAATTATTAAAGAAGACTATTTAAATTATCGAAAAAGTAAGGCTCTCAGGTATTGGGGTAAAAGATATCATTATGATTTTCTTTGGCCTCGAGCAAGATATATGGATTCTGTTGGTATAACACTACCAACCTATCATCCATTTTTAGATAGACGAATTATTGAATTTTCTTTCTCAGTTCCTCCTGAACAGCATTTCGACATCATACAAGGGAAAATAGAAAAGTATGCTGGGTCGAAAATGCTATTACGTAAAGCATATATTGATATTTTGCCTTCATACATGTACAATCGCATATCAAAAACGACATATGCACATATGGCAAGAAAAAGTTTTTTTAATGAACGTAAACAAATTCTGCAGTTATTTGATAAAAGGAAAAATTCACAAGTAGTTGAACTCGGTATTATTAAAAGAGATGTATTTTGGAAACATTTACTTGCTATGGCTATTCGTTCGGAAGATCCAAATAATGATTTAGGCATGGGCTATCAATATATGAGAGCCGTTATCGATTTAGAGATTTGGCTACAAGAGATGAAAAAAGGAAAAGAATATGTGCTCGAACGCTCCCGTCCTAATAAACCCCGTCTATTAGGTGAAATCGAGACTTTAAATTTGTGAGAGGAAAAGTGTTTTTTACTCACTTAGTTAGATAATATACTCCAATAAAGGTGAAAAACATGGTACATAAACAGAAATATCGATGCGAAGATAATCAGAATTATCTAAAAAGTGCCGGAGAAACATTTATACTACTTCTTAATATGGTTTGGAAATCCGGACCTCTTCTAACACTCTGCATAGTTATTTTTATTGTAGTGGATGCCATCATCCCTATCATTCAATTATATTTTTCAAAAAAAATAATCGATGGTATTGTTGAACCAAATGAATTATCACATACAGAGTTGTGGGCTATTGCTTATGCCGTCAGTTTACTAATTCTAAGTATAGTAAAATCTTTAGAATCATGGGTAAAAACCTTACTAGCCGAACGCTCCATGATTACCGTTAATAGTTTTTTACTTGATGCTTTTGATCGTATTCCAGGGATGCGTTTCTTCGAAGACCGCCAGTATAGAGATCGGCTTGAAACATTACGGGACCACGCTACTTGGTTACCTTTCCAATTAATTAGTATTAGTGCAAATTTCATTACTGCAATACTTTCGTCGATTGGAATCATTTTAGTTATCGTCTATTTTTCACCAGTGCTAGCTTTACTACTTATTCTGTCCACTGGTCCGTTTGCTATTGTACAAAATCGTTACAACGAGATGGAATGGGAATATGCTAAAGAGTATGCACTGTTAAGAAGGAAAATGGATTATACCCGAAGTTTATTACTTGGCAGACGTTCGGCAAAGGAAGTCCGCTTATTTGGTTTAGGTAATTTCTTTAAAAACATGTATATATCAACTTTTGAACATCTATATAGTGTCTTTAGTAGAATTCAGATAAAAGGTTCTTATAGCACTGTGTTAACAAGTTTTTTATCAGGGGTCGGAACTGGCATTGGATACTTTTGGATATTAATGAAGACCGGTTCCGGCATTATATCAATTGGCGATTTTGCTCTGTACTTAGGGGCGGTATTTCAATTATCTGTTGCTATGAGGGATATTGCTAAAGAAGGCGCGGATACGATTGATTTATGGAGAATGGGAAAAGATTTTATTCTTTTTATGAAAGCTGAAAAGGATATCGAACTTTCTTCTAAACCAGTACCTATTGCTAGTGAAGGTGCCCTATCAATTGAATTCAGAGATGTTTGTTTTCGCTATCCATATCAAGAATCAGCTCAGGTTGACGGACACTATCATCCATCTGTGGAAGACTTAGAAGAAACAGAAGACGAAGATTTCTATGATGAACCTGTTTGGGATGACAACTTAAAGGAATATGAATATGAAAAGAATATTCAAAAGAATATATTAGACACCGATAAAGAATCTTTCAAGGTTGAGAAGAATTCTGGTTATGTTTTAGATCATATTAATTTCTCAGTCTCTCCAGGAGAAAAAGTCGCAATTGTAGGTGCTAACGGTTCTGGAAAAACAACACTTATCAAATTACTTTGCCGATTTTATGAATTTAATCAAGGTGAAATTAAGGTAAACGGAATTGATATTCGCAATCTCGATTTAGACGAACTAAGAAAGCAAATCTCAGTGGTATTCCAAGAGTTTGGGCGATATGAAATGTCAATAAGGGAAAACATTGCTCTTGGTGATTTAAACGCCCTGCATAATGAAGATAAAATCAAATATGCAGTACACTCAGCAAAATTGGAAACAACTATTGCTGAATTAACCGAAAACCTTGATACAATGGTTGGTCCAGAATGGGGAGGTATTGACTTTTCAGGAGGACAATGGCAAAGAATTGCCTTAGCTAGAGCGCTTATGAGACAGGCTGGATTAGTAATTTTGGACGAACCATCTGCTGCTTTGGATATAAGAGCAGAATATGATATATTCCAACAGTTTAAGAAGCTTACACACGAAAAAACAGTTATAATGATTTCACATCGCTTCAGTACTGTGAGGATGGCTGACCGTATACTTGTACTGAAGAATGGAAAGATAGTGGAAGAAGGAAGCCATGAAAATCTTCTCAAAAAGAATGGGGAATATGCAAAAATGTTCCGCCTACAAGCTAAATCTTTTCAAGGGAAGGATGAGTCCCTTTGCTAAAAATTAAACGGACTGTTTTAAAATTAAACGAAACTACTTCTGTAATTTTATATGGTTTAAACTTATTCTGGCAATGTGACAAACTTAAAACATGCGCCCTATTCTTCATGATATTATTAGAATCTTTGCTTGGTCCAATACTTATTTTGTTAAGTGCTAAGATTATTGATGAAATTACACTTACTCCCTTTAATTTATTCTCTTGGAGCACGTTAACATGGATGGCTCTAATGTATATTGCCTTTACATTAATAATAGACGCTCTTCAACCATTAGTTGAGTTGCAAAAGAGGCTGTTTACCTTTAAACTTCAAACTCATATTGATAGATTACTCATCACTAAGGCTATTTCCATTCCAGATATCGCTCCTTTTGAACAAGCATCTTACCATACCAAAACTCAAATTATCCGTTATAATGAGTATTTTGTTAATATGTGGATTACCATTGTATCTCAATTTTTAAGTGGTGTTGCTTTGATTATTGCTGGAAGTACATTAATCGGAATGTTTGCACCGTGGGCACCGATTTTATTACTTTTCTTATCTATTCCTAAAATGTATTTAGAAGCAAAAATTAATAATTTGACTTTTGAGGGACGTGAAGAGATTCAAGAGCTAAGGCGACGTGCAGAATATTATCTATGTACGCCTCTTATGCCTGAAACTGCAGGCGAGATGAAATTATTTAATCTTGTCCCCTTCTTCAAGTCCCGTTATAGTCGTACTGCCAAACATTTATTACAAACTATTTCAAACGATCAAAAAAAGCTGACTCTGCATCAATTTTTTTGGTCCCTTCTACAGTCTCTGGTTGCTGGTGGTATTTTAATTTATATTGTGAGGCAAGCTCTTCAAGGTCAGTTATCCTCTGGAGATATACTACTTTTTATTGGAGCAATCATTCAATTCAATGAAGGTACAACTGAATTATTTGCAGTATTTGCAATTGGACCTAGAGAAACTAGACATTTAAGAAAGATAGTTTCTTTCTTAACAAGCGAAAACAATATAAAATCTGGAAATACTTTGCTTGGTGATTCTATGAACAAAGGATATGAACTTAATAAAATAACATTTAGCTATAATGGTAAACAGGAAGTATTAAAGATTGAGGATTTACAAATTCCAAAAGGTAAAATAACAGTATTAGTTGGTGAAAATGGATCGGGTAAAAGTACTATTATTAAGTTGCTTCTACGATATTTCGATCCAAATGAAGGAATAATATACTTCAATACCTTACCATTAAGTTGTTATGATATTGAGAATTTTAGGTTAAATTCAACAGCAGTCTTTCAAGATTTTCTACGATATGAAATGGACTTGAAGTCAAATATTGGAGTAGGCAAAATTTTTAAGTTTAATGACTTAGTGAGTATTGAAAAGGCTGCTTCTCTTGGAGGTGCTAATCAATTTTTGCATAAGCTCGAACATAAGTATGAAACTGAACTTGGAAGGCTATTTGGAGGAAGAAATCTATCAGGGGGCGAATGGCAGCGTGTTGCACTATCTCGTGCTTTTATGAGAGATAATTCAGCAAATCTACTAATTTTTGATGAGCCTACATCTGCATTAGATGTTTTTATTGAAGAAGAGATATTCGAAACATTACGTAAATTAACTTATGGAAAAACTGTAGTTATTGTTTCACATCGATTAAGCACCGCCCGCTTTGCTGATAACATTATCTTTTTAGAAAAAGGAAAGGTAATAGAGACCGGTACTCATGATGAATTAATAAAAAAACAGGCACACTATGCCGAGTTGTACAAGTTACAAGCTCAAAAATATCAATAATAGGATAGTAAAATTGAAAATGAGATGAAGGTTTTTAGTAAAAAAGATATTGAAACGAAGAAGCATTTGAACTATTCCTTTCACTGAACAAGACTACAATCCCCACTTCACCACAGGTTGCCAAATTGGCTTTAATCAGGTTCGAGCAGATTATACAGCGATGAGTGAATTGCCAAAAGAAGCAAGAGAACAAGCAGCACGATATTTAGGTTTTTAGAAATGATTACTCCTTCCTAAAAACCTAAATTTATCCTTCGAACAAATTTAAAAATAAAAATGTGATTCATTTACACAAAATATTAAGACTCGCCTCAATCGTGTAACTAAAAAGAAATTTATAAGATAATACTCTATTAGCAAATATCAACATACATTTGCTGGAGAAATAAGTTTCACTACTAACCGATTTGAGCAAATAATCGAACAATTATAGATTCCTCTTATATTTGAAACATCACTCACCTTTTTTGTTTTATTTCGTTTGTATAAGAAGGCACTTTTACATTTTTCAATAAAGGTTGTTCTGAATTTGCTCATTAATATTTTCCTTACTCAATCCTCCGTGGTAACAAACTACGGAATCAATGTCTAAGTTTATATATTTCTTTAAAGATTGTTGTGCAACCTTTATATCCAATGTCGTTGGAACATGAATTCCCTCCAGTTTGCCGTTTACACTATACATCGAATCCCCAGCAACAAGCGTTTTACTTTGTTTCAAATATAAGCTGATATGGCCAGGTGTATGCCCTGGCGTGTGGACAATATAAATTCCTCCGCAATAAGGCAATTCTTGACCATCTTTTAAAGTGTCATTCACTATTCCCTTAGGTGGTCTTTCTATGTGTCCATCTTTCAAAAGAGGTAAATCTCCCTGAATATAAGGCTTATCTAGTGCATGCGCATAAACCTTAATATTACTTCCACAAGCCTGCAATATTTCAGGGAGGCTGCCAATATGATCTATATCCTGATGTGTTAAAATGACAACTTTTAGTTTATCGAACGACACCCCTATCTTCTCCATTGCTACGCGCAAATCTTCAATTTGTCCAGGGAATCCAGTGTCGATTAAAACAGCCATGCCCTGATCCCATAAAATTGTTGGATAAATGATGATTCCATTAAATTCAAGTTCTAGAATTTCAACACCCTTTGAAACTTCCATAAACTTAGTTCTCCTTTATCTTTGTATTTAAAAATAAGATTGCAATAATTCTTAAACAACCAAGTTAATTTTGAATATCCTTAAGAACAGTCCCTTTACGCCAAAGCAAATCCCGCAATGTTTCAAAATTGACTAAAACCGTTCCTACAATAATCGTCACAGTACCTATGACTGTTAGCCAAGAAATATATTCATGATAAAAAAGTACACCTAATATAACAGCAATTAATGGTGAGATATATAGCCATGTAGAAGGAAAAATAGGATTTGTCCGTGAGACAAGCCAATAATACATGCTATGACCAATCATTGAGCCAACAATCGTTAAATAAAGAAGAGAGCCCATTGAAGCTGAGCTTACAAGATAATCAAGCTGAATGTTCTCGGTAAAAAGGGATAAAACGATTAATAAAATCCCACCATGCATCATTTGCGCTGCATTTAAAGCAATCGGTGATGTCGTATCATATTTTTGAACAACATTCTTCGTATAAATCGTTCCCACTGCATAAAAAACTTCTCCAACTATAATGGCAAAACAACCGACCATCCAGAAAGAACTTATTTCAATTGAAAAACTAGGTAAAATTAAAAACGTGACACCAATGACTCCGACAACACAGCCAATGAATGAGTTGCGATTTCCTTTTTGCTTTAGTATGAATGACTGAATAATGATAATCATCATCGGACCTGTAGCAGACAAAACTGCTGCAATGCCTGATGTCACATATTGTTCTGCCCAGTATAATGCGGCAAACGTGCCAAAGGTTAAACCCACCCCTGTAAAAAACATCTCTTTCCGAAAGAATATCCCTATTGTCGTTTTTCTTCGCCAAACCATAAAACTAAATAGCAGCAAGCCAGCAATGAAAAAACGAAGTCCAGCTGATAAAAATGGAGGAACGCCTGCATCCACCCCAATTTTAATCGCTAAAAATGTCGTTCCAAAAATCAAACACATAAAGAAATAATTAATCAAAACCATAGCAAACTCCTCCTCTGTTTCTATCATAAAAGATAGCGGATAGAACAGATTGAAAAAGATAGACCAGAATCGATTAGGTCATGGTACAATCGTTTTGAATAGGAGGAATCGATGTGAGCAAAGCGTTACAAAATGAAGATTATCTATTTAAAAAAGTATATGATTATGTACTGCACCGAATAGAACGTAATGAATGGAAAGAGCATGAAAAGATTCCTTCCGTCCGACAATTAGCATTAGAAATGAATATTCATCGATTAACTGTATTAAAGGCTTATCGTTTACTAAAACAACACGACAAAGTTTATGTAAAAGATAAAGTAGGTTATTTTGTCCAATCTGATTTAACAAAAAATTCCGAACTCTCATATCAGGACAATCCAATTATTTCTGCATATGTACAAAAAAATCATTTATCTGAAATCCATCAATCACCTGTTTCCTATAACTTTTCTCAGGCATTAATTGATCCAAATCTTTTGCCTAATCATTACTTTTCAGATTACGTGAAGAAAGTGTTTGACCTTTATCCCAAAGTACTTGCAACCTACTCCACTGTACAAGGTGATTTAGAGCTACGTGAAGCACTCACACACTATTTCATTAACCAGTATAAAACTCATTTCAAAGCAGATGATCTGTTAATTACTTCTGGCTCACAGCAAGCGATTCACATAATCGCTCAAACGTTTATTAAGCCAAGAGACGTCGTTTTATTTGAACGGCCAAGCTATAGTGCGGCGATTGATATTTTTAGAGCACAAGGAGCACACATTGTAACGGTTGACATCCATCCAGAGGGGTACGATTTAAATCAGGTTGAATACTTTATGAAACAATACAAACCACGCCTATTTTATGTCAACCCAACATTCCATAACCCAACTGGTTATACTGTTTCAGTCGAGCAACGTAAAAGATTAATAGAATTAGCAGAACAATATCGATGTCTATTAATTGAGGACGATGCCTATCACGACATTTACTTTGACTATGCTCCACCACCACCCCTTTACACATTTGATACAGCGGGAACTGTCATTTATATCCGAAGCTTTTGCAAATACATTTCACCAGGTTTGAGAATTGCGACCGTTATTTGTCAACCATCATTAATGAACTTACTATTAACAGAAAAATCGTTAGCTGATAATGGCTCTCCGCTTCTCAATCAAAAAATTTTTCTCCATTACTTTTCATCACTAAGGCTACAACAGCACTTGGAGAAAATTCGGATCGCCCTACAAATAAGAAAAGAAATTATGGAGGAAGAGCTAGCAGTAACAGGTTGGCAATGGGTCAGTCCAAATGGTGGTCTAAATTTATGGGTGCAGCTCCCTGATCTACTTTCAACTGAATTATTATTATCGAAAAGTATCGAACAATCTATATCCTTTGTGCCAGGTCAAATATGCAATCCACTAAAACAACAATCTTCTTGGATACGTTTAAGTTATTCTTATGTAAATGAAAAGCAAATAAGAGAAGGGATAAAAAAGTTGGTTGCGGTGGCGCAATCTCTTGCTACATGATGGTTCTTGGAAACGAGGTACTCCGTGCTCACATTACATTTTTATCACTTTGACTTTCGGTAAGAAGTTTTTTTGCTGAAATAAAAAAGCTCAAATAACTAGTAAGTTATTTGAGCTTATTCTATCTATCATTCTACATCTTGTCTTAACGATTGAATTTCCTCAAACGCCAAGCTTGTTAACTCCATAATCTCTTTATTGCTATTTCCTTTTACTATCATCTTTCTCGCAATGGTTTTTATACCTTCTTGTATGCCTTCTTGCATTTCTTTTTCAAACCCTTCTTGTTATGCATGGTATTTTGCATCTTCTAATGTTGCCTCTTCGTCAATCATAAATTTGACTCGTGATTCGTACGCTATAATGGATTCTGGATCTGAACTTAGTTCTTCCCACGCTTGAAACGCTGCACGTAAGTTTCTGTCTTTCATCGCTTATTCCTCCAATACTTTATAGTTATCTATATTCTGCTTCTAATACGGTTTTAATTAGTCTATTTGGTTTTCTTTCACTACACAAACGTTATTATGAAGGCTGGCAGGAATGATTGTCCTATCTCCTCATTTAGTAAAAAATTGCTCACATCACTGATTGCTTTGTTCAAAATCTTCACCTTCTGTTATGTGATAATCATTCTCATTTATTTTTATCGTATTGAGGAAATTCATTTTGTCAAAATAAAAAAGCACCCTGTTTATATGAAAGGTGCACTAACTTAAATACAACACTAAATTTCAGCAAAGACTATATTGGAAATTCACTGTAAACGCGATGCTATTATCGAAAATATCCACAAAAAAATCATCTTATCTCTTATAATACTAAGAGGTGAGATGATTTTTAATCAAACTTTCCTTTATAAAAAAATCTTTTTACTTCTATTAATACGCACTATAAGTTTTTGGTGTTAGAACCCCGAAATTGACCTACTACACTGTTGGATTTTCTAGTAAAATAGCAATACCTTGTCCGCCACCAATGCATAAGCTTGCTACGCCGTATCTAACACCTCGTTTTTGCATTTCTAATGCAAGCGAATAAGTAATACGTGCACCACTTGCACCGACGGGATGCCCAAGCGCTACTGCTCCACCATTGACATTAACTTTTTCTTGATCAATTCCTAATTCCTTTAAAACTGCTAATGACTGTGCAGCGAATGCTTCATTTAGTTCAAACAATCCGATATCCTCTAATGTTAAATCTACTTTTTTCAATAATTTACGAATCGCCGGAGCTGGGCCAATTCCCATAATTGTTGGATCGACACCTGCTGTTGCTGAAGTGACAATTTTTGCTAATGGCTTTAACTGATGCTCCTGTAAGTAAGCTTCCGATACAAGAACGATTGCTGCGGCACCGTCATTAATACCACTTGCGTTCCCCGCCGATACCGAGCCATCTTTTTTAAATGCCGGTTTTAGTTTTGCTAAGGCTTCCATCGAAATTTCTTCGCGTATATGTTCATCCTCAGTTATCTCAATGATACCTTTACGTGTCTTTACTAATACTGGTGCAATCTCCTCTGCAAAACGACCTGAACGACGAGCTTCCGCTGCACGTTTATGTGAGTTGTAGGAAAACTCATCCTGTTCTTCTCGTGATAATTCATATTTCTCCGCTAAGTTTTCAGCCGTCATCCCCATACCACATCCTGCAACCTCATCGTATAAAGTCGCCCACAACATATCTTCTACGATCGGTGCTTTATTGGGCGATCCAAAGCGTGTACCTCGTAATACTTGAGGTGCTTGGCTCATATTTTCTGTACCTCCAGCAATTGCTGCTTGAATATTTCCAAGTTCAATTTCCTGTGCTGCAGAAACAATTGCTTGTAAGCCCGACCCACATAAACGGTTAACCGTAAGCGCAGTACTGTCCTCCGATAAACCACTTTTTAATCCAATGTGTCGCGCTAAATATGCCGAGGAACTTGTTGTTTGAATGATATTACCAAACACTATTTCTTCAATCTGATTTGCCTTCAGCCCTGAACGTTGTAATGCTTCTTTTACAACGACAACACCTAGTTCGATATCAGTTGTATTAGCAAAGGCGCCTCCAAAAGAACCAAATGCTGTTCTACTACCATTTACAATATATGCTGACATGGTTAATCCCCCTTTTTTTACATACCACCCGAAACATTAAGTGCTTCACCAGTTATAGCCGTTGCATGTTTTGAAGATATGAAGTATACACTATCTGCAATTTCTTCAGCTGTAATAAAACGTTGCATTGCTTGCTTCGGATACACAATTTCGTTTAACGCCTCTGCTTCAGTCATCCCTCTACTTTCTTCAAGATCTTTTAATTGTTTCACAAGTAAAGGTGTTTTCACTGGTCCTGGTAGAATAGCATTTACCGTAATCCCATGCGCAGCACCTTCAAGTGATGCTACACGTGTTAAACCAATTACGCCATGCTTCGCTGCAACATATGCCACTTTTTCGGGTGTTGCCAGCTCACCATGAACCGAAGAAATATTAACTATACGACCATGTTTTTGCTTTTTCATATACGGGAATACATATTTCGTCATTAAGAACGGTCCTTTTAGCATGACACTTTGAAGTAAATCCCACTTATCTTCTGGAAAATCTTCAATTCTAGCGCGGTATTGTAAGCCCGCATTATTCACTAGCACATGGAGTTCGTGATTTTCACAAATACGATTTATTACTTGCTGAACTGAATTTGTATTTGAAACATCTAACTCAACTGCTTTAACCTTCCCTGGATATAAGTCTGCCACTGCCTGTGCAGCTTCTAACTTTACATCGGCAGCGAATACGTAATCCCCTTCAGTTACAAACTTTTCCACCATTGCTGATCCTAGACCTCCACCTGCACCTGTCACTAAAATATTACGCATGTTCAATCCCCCTTTGAATAGTAGTAAATGTTTTTAGCTGTTGAATTAATGAACGATCACGCTCTATTACGTATTCATCTAAACCTTTCCCAGGATATACAAAGAAACCTTTAGAAGATTTGACACCTAGATAGCCCTGTTCAGTTTTATCTTTAATCACACTATACGAGCGAACTTTTGATTCAATTGCTGGCTGTAATTGATCCAATACTATGCCCCAAACATCCAATCCACCAAAATCGATGATCTTCAATAAACCACTAGACGCAAATCGGAAACCTGGACCTGCGAATATTGCTTTTTCTAGATCCTGTTCTGACACAACACCATCTTCTAACAATGCTAATGCTTCGCGTGCTAATGCTACTTGAATACGATTTGCTACTAAGCCTGGTACTTCAACACGAACGTTAATTGTCACCTTGCCCACTTTTTTCATCAATGCGTCAACTTCATCGTATGTCTCTTGCTTTGTATCAGGACCTTTAAGCAGCTCCACAAGCGGTACAATATGTGCAGGGTTAAAAAAATGTGTAAGCATCACTTTATCTTTTCGCTTCTCTACATAACGAACGATTTCTGAAAGTTTTAAGCTAGAAGTATTTGATGTTATAATTGTGTAATCAGCGCAAATCTCATCAAGCCGCTTAAAAATTTTCTGCTTGATCTCAAGATTTTCTGTGGCAGATTCTATGACCAAATCACAATCTGCAAGCTCTTCTATTTTTGTAGTAAATGTTAAACGATCAATAATGGTTTTATCCGAATCTTCGAATACAGTCCCCTCCTCCCTAAAAATTGTAAGATAAGTATTTAGTTTTTCACTAGCTAATCGTAGAGATTCTTCGCTAATATCTTGTAAAACAACAGGTATTCCATTCGTGATAAATTGAAAAGCAATACCAAACCCCATTGTTCCGGATCCTATAACCCCAATTTTTTGAATCATCTTCCTTCCCCCTTAAGTATTAATATAATAAAATTGCTGCTATTAGCATTGGAATACTTGCAATTAATGGTGCAATAACCGAAACCACAAAGATATGTTTATAAGCATCCTTATGGGTTAACTTTGAAGCTACTAAAATTGTAATAACAGCCCCATTATGTGGTAGCGAGTCTAGTCCGCCCGAAGCAATTGCTGCTACTCTATGCATAGCATCAGGATTTAACCCCATTTTCAAGTAAGTCGATGATAGCGCTTCCATTGCAATTCCTAGCCCACCACTTGAAGATCCAGTGATTCCAGCAAGTGCCGTTGTTGCTAGGAAAAGTGAAATAAGCGGACTACCTGGAATTTGTGCCATCGCTTCATTAAAAATACTGAAACCAGTAGTAATTGCTATGACCGAACCATAACCAACGTCAGCACTCGTATTAATAATTGGTAGTACCGCTGATACAGCACCTTCGTTAAGTGTATTTTTTTTGACTTTAATGTATTTCCAGAATAAGACGGTTGTTAATAATACAACACCCATTAGTGTGTAAATGATTTCAACCTTGAAAATATTCAGAGCGATTAACAAGGCAATTGGCGGAATTAAACTCAAAAATGCATTTGGTAATGTACGCCCCTCGTAAATATCTTTAATACCGTCTTTGCCATTATTATCAGGGTTTGTCATACCTGCATAGGTTTCCTTGCGTTGTTCTGAACGCTTTAACGCAAATTTCATATACCATAGGTTTATCGCAATAACGAAAACAGCTGCGATAATCCCTAATAATGGAGCTGCTGTAACCGTTGTACCAAGGTAGTTTGTCGGGATAATGTTCTGTACAGAAGGTGTTCCTGGTAACATCGTCATTGTAAAGGTACCAATCCCTGTAAAAAACGCTGCCATAAATAGATGCCACGGAATATCTAACTCTTTAAATAAGGGCTTCGCTATTGGTAATACTGCGAAAATAACTACAAATAAACTTATACCACCATACGTTAAGAACGCACAGATAACCATAATTGCTACTAACACTTTATATTTACTATCTTTTCCGATAATTCGAAGTAATAGATTGGCGATTTGACGAGCCGCTCCACTATCATCCATTAGCTTACCGAACATTGCTGCAAACAAAAAAATTAGAAAATAATTTCGAACGTAATTGATAAACCCAGTCATATACGTTTCTTGGAACGTTTCTAAAATCGGAAACCCATTTGTCACCATAACGAATAAACTTACAACTGGAGCAATAATGATAATACTAAATCCTCTTAGTGCTAATACGATTAATAAAATTAATGAAATTGTAATCGTAATTAAACTCCACATAGGCTTCCTCCTTCAATTAGATACTAATTTTTCGTTTTAATGGTAATCCAATGCGTGATTCTAATTCTTCAAATGTTAAATCCCCATAAATATCCTGTATGAAAATCTCACCATTTTGGAATAAAAAGTTCGCATACTCCGTTACAAGTTGGTTAACACGCCGTTCACCGCTAGAATCCAGCGTTAATGTTTCTACTAGTTTAGAAGAGCCATTTTTGGTGAAAAGGGTACTTGCTACAATTACTTTCTTCGCACCAGCGACTAAATCCATTGCGCCACCGACACCTAAAATGGGTTGATTCGGTACAGACCAATTCGCAATCTCTCCATAACGGTCAATCTCAAGTGCTCCTAGAACAGCTACATCCACATGTTTACCCCGTATCATCGCAAATGAGAAAGCGCTATCAAAGAATGCTGCTTCTGGCGTTATTGTGACAGGAGCTTTCCCCGCATCTATTAAATCTATATCTTGCTCATTTTCTTTAGGCGGTGGACCCATGCCGATTAAACCGTTTTCAGTTTGGAAATATATCTTTTTATCATCAATATATTTTGAAACAAGCGTTGGAATTCCCACGCCTAGGTTGACTACATCGCCATCTTTTAGCTCACGTGCAATATGCATCGCAATTATTTCTCGACTACTTAGCTTCAACATAGGTCCCCCCTTGTTTGATGTATTTACTTTCAATAACGTAATCTACAAAAATATGGGGTGTTATAATTTCTTCAGGATTTAGCTCCCCTATTTCAACGATTTCATCGACTTCCACAATGACTATTTCTGCAGCAGTTGCCATTATTGGATTGAAGTTTCTTGCAGTTGTGTGATAAACCAGATTGCCTGCTTTATCGGCTTTCGCAGCTTTAATGAGGGCAATATCCCCTTTGATTGCCTTCTCAAATAAATAACGAACACCATCAATCTCTCGAACTTCCTTTCCTTCAGCTAGTCTTGTTCCAACACCAGTTGGCGTGTAAAAACCACCGATGCCAGCACCTCCACTACGAATTGCCTCTGCTAAAGTACCTTGGGGCATTAACTCAATTTTCAAATGCCCCATTGACCAAGCCTTTATAGCTTCTTTGTTAATCGTGAAAAATGAACCAATTGCTTTATCGATTTTTCCTGCGTCGAACACTTTATAAAGACCTTTCCCCTCATCCCCAAGATTATTGCTAACAACTTCATAATTTCCTGCCTCAAACTTCGCAACAGCATCTAATAATGTTAACGGTGTACCTGAAATGCCAAAACCCCCGACTAATAGACGCATAGAATCCTTAAACAAAAATTCTAGCTCTTCAGCTTTTCTCAGTTTCTCCACTTTTACTATCACTCCTTATTAGACTAGACTATAGTCTGATGATATAATGGGAATAAGTAATAGTCAAACATTTTAGAAAATTCTTTCTTTAAGGAGCGAGAAATAATGGATTTAGAGAATAAAACAACAAAAGGTATTCAAACACAACTTCACATCATGAGCGTAGCCCTTGAATTATTTAAAAGGCTTGGCTACGATAATGTTTCCGTGGATCGAATTGTAAAGGAAAGTAAAACATCAAAGGGGTCCTTCTATCAACATTTCCCATCTAAATCAAGTATTTTCATGATGCGTTTTATGGAAATGGACAAAAGTTATGTACATATCTATGAGGAATTAAAGCTACAATATACTTTAGCAATAGAACGATTGGAAGCCTTCTGTCTAGCGGTATTCCGTTGTATAGAGAAAGAGATGGGAAAGGATTTAATGCGCGTTATTTACTCCGCAGCAATCATAAGTAATGAGCATACTTTCTTCACAAATGAAAATCGTAAACTGTATGTAATTCTTTACCAAATAATTGAAGAGGGAAAAGAAGATAATTCAATTCGACACATCGATTCTACGGAAAAATTTTTTCAGATGATTGTGCAAAGTTTGATGGGAGCCATATATTATTGGGGGTTGCAGTTAGATGATGTTAAATTGGAGAATTTAGGAAAACCACTAATAAAACAACTTATAACAAGTCTACGAAACTAGATAAATCCTATAATTTGGATTCCATTAGTCTTTGAAATTATAGTGTTTTTAATCGTTATTATTGTTCAACTTTCTTTGAAACAGAGAAAAATCGTTGATTTAAATTACCCATAGTACATTTAACTCCACTTTTAGTAAAGAAAAAAGACAGGAAACATACTCTATTTTAAGAGTTTGTCTTCTGTCCTATGTTTATCATTACATTTTTTTTAATTTTTCATATTCAAGCTGCAATTTTTCGATACGTTTGCGGCCTTCCTCGCGATTTCTCGCAGTTTCTGCTTGAATTTGCTTTGTTTCTTGAATACCAGCCATAATTGTTTGCCATGTTGTTTCAATTGTTTCAATTTTAATACTTGGGCTACCAGCAGCGCGTGCAATATTGACACTATTTTTGCTAATGTTTTCTGCATTACGCACAAGCATTTCATTTGTGCGTCGATCCAGTTCACTCATTGAATCTGAGATAAGCTTTTGTCGTTTTAACGTTACGGCATGGATTAAACCTTGTTTAAAAATTGGAATAGTCGTTACAAATGCTGAGTTAATTTTTCCGATTAGATGGTTATTACCTTGCTGCATTAATCGAATTTGTGGTGCAGATTGGAACGATACTTGCTGTGCCATTTCTAAATCATAACGTCGTTGCTCGAGTAATTCTACTGCGCGTTGCATCGTTTCGAATTCCATTGCGGCTAGTTGGTCACCTGTTTGCGCTTTTTGCTCTAACATTGGTAACGCAGCACGAACTTCATCTGCCTTTACTTCAATCGCCGCAATAAATTTACTTAATGTTTGGAAATAATCTAAGTTTTGGTCGTATAAGTTTTCCAAGTCGATAGTGTTACGTTTCATTTCAACTTCATACTTTTGAATTTCACGGTAAATCACATCAACTTCTTTATTCATGCTGTCATATTTAGATAAAAATCTTTCTAATTGTTCTTTTCCTTTGCTGAACAGCTTTGTAAGGAAGCCAGATTTTTTCTGTTCTGCAAAATCTTGCGGATCGAATTTATCCATCACTTTATTTAAGTTATTTAACAATACACTGGATTCTTCCAGCTTACTAGCTCTCATAGTTGCCAGCATTTTATCTGAAAATGTAGAAATGCCATTCGCCGTTTCTTTTCCTAGCTCTAACATAGCGATTTGGTCTTTTACATCAATTTTTTGAGCAAGTGCATGAACCTCTGGATCCTTCTTTAAAACAAGCTGGTTTTGAGCAATTTGTGATAGCTCTTGCTCAGAAATCAATGTTGGTGTTTGCACTGGTTCAGCTTGCATTAATGGGTTAGGTTGTAGTTGTGGTTTTTCAGTTGCGAATGGATCTTTTGATTTAAATAGGTCATTGTTCATTTCAGACATAAGTAATACCCCCTGCGATTAATCTCTTCTATTACATACGATTAGTAGATGAAAAAGTTTCATCTGTTTTAGCCATACACGTTCGATTTAATTAAAGTTTCGGTCTAATGGGAAGTTTGATTGCGCGGTATTTAGCTTCATTCCCAAAGCATTCCATCATTCCTTCTCCTCAAATTATAGCCTGTTTGAACTGAAAATTCGACTGAATCTTCAATTCGCCTTACATCTTTTCTAAAAATTTGTATTATTTATTTAAAAAAGCAGCTACATGTAAATAGCTGCTTTCCATCATTATGTTGTTACTTTTAATACCGTTTTAAACTTTTGAATTACACCGCCTGTACTATATGTTAAGACGCTACGTTTGTAGAACGATAAGCTAAATAAATATGCAACAATAATTGTCACAACTAAAATGCCAAGTGATAGTAAAGGCTCAATCATACCTATATCTGTCGCTCCAATACGCATTGGCATCACCATACCCGATGTGAATGGAATATAAGAGAAAACTTTAATAATAATTGTATCGGGATTACCAATTCCCGAAAGCATTACATAAAAGCCGATTAAGGTAATCATCATTGCTGGCATTAGCACTTGACCGGCTTCCTCTACTTTAGACACTAATGAGCCAAATAATGCGCCAACGATCAAGTATAAAACAATTGTTAACAGTAAAAACAGAATTGCATACAGCACATATCCAAGCGATAATTCTTTAACAATACTTGCTGCCATTTCCCAAATAACGCCATCTTTCGCGAACTTTGCATAGATAAGAAAGACAACTGCAATAATCGCCATTTGTGTCATTGCTAGGAGCAGAACACCTGCAATTTTTGCTTTAAAATGCGTGGCAGGTTTCACACTTACTAATAGCATTTCCATAGCGCGTGAGCCCTTTTCAGAAGCAATTTCAGTTGTAATCATCGATAAGAATGTGGAAATAAAGAAATAAATTAAAATGCCGACAGCATAGGATACCCATAGCCCTGATTGTTTTTCTTCCTCACTTTTTCCACCAGTACTTTCTTCATTTAAATTTTTATTTGAAATAATCGTTTTGGCAGCCATAATTTGAGCTGCCTGCTCTGACGATAGGGATAGTTTTTGTACTGCGTAATGCTGTCCAGCATATTGCAATAAAGAAGATATCGTCGATTGATCATTTAATTTCAATGGCTTAAACGTTGAAATTTCTGCATGCAATTGACCGTTCTGATCACTCACTTCAACAATAGCATCAAGTTCACCGTCTTTTACTTTTTGCTCTAACTTCTCTAAATTTGTCTCATCTTGAATAAACGCCATATCACTATTTGATACAAATATTCCGCTTAAATCTGCGGTCGTATCATTAACAATAGCGATTTGCTGTGCCTCATCGTTCCCTGTGAAAAGCTCCTTAATATCTGACCAAAAAATCGCAACAGACATTGCAAGCACGTATAGAAGTGTCATTAAAATAAATGATTTTGATTTCAATTTTGATTTATATAATTGCTTCATTAACAAACTAAACTTCGACAACGCTGCCACCTACCTTATCTTTAAAAATTTCATCCAGTGTTAAATAGTCTAAACTAAATTTTTCGATGTACTTACCAGCAGATAAACGTTGGAAAATACTTTCTGCATAATGCTCATCCTCAAGCATTAACACCGTTTGCTCTTTTTCCACACGTATGTCTTTAACACCTTCAAGCTGAAGTAACTCTGTAGTAGAGTAATCAGTTCGTACAGACAGCTTCGTTTTGCCATACTGTTTCTTTAAATCTAATAAACTGCCGGAAAAAAGTGATACTCCCCGTTTTAAAAGACATAAGTGATCACAAAGTTCTTCGACATTATCCATTTGGTGACTTGAAAATAAAATCGTTGTTCCTTGTTCTTTTAGCAGTAAAATGGCATCTTTCAGTAAGTCTTTATTCACTGGGTCAAGACCACTAAAAGGCTCATCTAAAATTAAAAATTGTGGTTTATGAATAAAGCTTGCAATTAACTGTACCTTTTGTTGATTTCCTTTAGACAACGTCTCCGCTTTATCTTTACGTTTTTCTTCTAAATCAAAACGGCTAATCCAAAAATCAATATCCTTCTTGAGTTCTGCTTTTTTCATGCCTCGTAGCTCTCCGAAAAAGTAGAGCTGCTCCTCCACCTTCATTGTAGGGAAAATTCCACGTTCCTCTGGTAAATAACCAAGAACGTCACGGTTTATTGAATTCACAGGCTTTCCATTCCATGATATCGTGCCTGCTGTAGTTTCCTGCAAGTCTAAGATCATACGGAATGTCGTTGTCTTTCCTGCACCATTTTGACCAATTAGTCCAAAAATCTCACCTTTTTCTATCGTAAAATTTAAATTATCAACCGCTGTGAAATCTTTGTATTTTTTTGTGACCTGCTGTAATTGTAATGTCATAATTATCCTCCTTACCTCTCAAATATATGTAAATCATGTTCTAGATGCTTTTTGCGTCTTTGAATTTTTCTAATTGGTACATACATTAAAACCCCTAAAAACACATTTAGAAAACCAAGATTAATAGACATAAACGTTGCTGGCGATGTTGTTAGCCCCGTGAATATATTGAAACATCCTATTAAAACACTTAGAATGGCAATTGGGATAAACAGCCTACTAATTGATTTTAAATATTTTATTTTAGAAGGTGCATCTGAGTATAATTCAAATTCTCCTTCTGCTGCTTCTTTACGATAATATGCCCAAACACCAAATTTAGAAACGCATTCAATATTTAATGACTCTAAAAATTCGCAATAATCTTTCTTTTCACCCACTACCAATTCATTACGATAAATATATTTTCCAGGTTCACCTTGTTCAAATACAAAGAAGCTGATTATATTTTTTCGTAAATGCCACCCTTGCTCGGCCATTTCATTGACCCATACCTCTTCTTTTTCATAGTCCAGAAAAAAGCGAAATTTAATTTTTTTCATATCAACACCTCTTATATAAAAATGCGTTTTATGCTTTCCCATTTGTTATACGGATACCATTATCAAAAAGTTCCCTTAATCGTAAAATTTCATATTCTATTACTTTTTTCCCACTTTCCGTAATTATATATTCCTTTTTACGTCCATCACCATCTAATGCTTCTATCCATTGACGTTCCAACAATGTTTTAATAGCGCCATATATCGTGCCTGCCCCAAGACGTACACGACCTTTACTCATTTCCTCGACCAATTGCATAATGCCATAGCCATGTCGAGCTTCAAATAATGCTAATAAAATATAATAAACACCCTCTGTTAAAGGCGGATATTCCTGTGTCTGTGTCATAAAAAATACCTCCCTCTATATCGCCAAACAATATATCGACTGACGATATAAATAAAATATATCAGCGCCCGATATAGTTGTCAATGTTAAAACTGGCGAATGATTCATTTTGAGCTATTGCTAATACAAATCACTCATGTTAACATGTAAGTAATCACTTGCATTGGAGGATGTATTTTATTGACAACGAAAGATACAGCAGATCGAATTATTGAAGCAGCCATACAGCTAATTAGTGAAAAGGGCTACACCGCAGCGACAACGAAGGCAATTGCCGATTTAGCACAGGTCAATGAAGTAACGATTTTTCGCCACTTTAGCAATAAACAAGGGATTTTAAAGACCATTGTGGACAGATTTTCCTACAACCCTATTTTGCAAAAAATGATCCGTGAAGAGGTTTCATGGGATTTAGAAACAGATTTAAAACATTTTTCAATGAAGTATTTTGAATATATGATGTCCATAAAGGACCTTGTTATGATTGGCTTTAAGGAATCAATGCAATTTCCAGAAATCAGTAATGAAATAGCGAATGTCCCCCTGCTCTTCAAAAATGAGTTAATTCATTATTTTGAGGAGATGCACCATAAAGGGAAAATCCGTGAAGTTAACTATGAAGCTGCTGCACTATCTCTTATTGCCCTTAATTTCGGTCACTTTATTTCACGCGCTCGATTAGGTACGACCGTTTCTACCCTTCCAACTGAAGAACTGATTAACACAAGTGTTGCAATTTTTTCTAGGGGATTAATTTCCTAGAAAAAATTTTTTCAAGTATGCAAGTAAGTACTTACTTATAGGAGGTTTATTATGAAAGGATTACAAGCGTTATTTAAAATTCGCGAAACTTATATTGGTATTGCCGCTACAATTGCATTTCAATTAATATTTTTTTCTATCTGGATGACTGCATACGACGGCATAAATGATAGAACAGATAACTTAACAATTGGCTTGATCAGTGAAGATTCAGCCTTTGGTCAAGAAGTGATTAGCGGATTAAAGGAATCATTGCCTTTTGCTACGAAAGAATTCACCTCAATTAAAATGGCAGAAAAAGATTTGGATCTGCGTCATATAAATATGATTATTCACATACCGGCTGATTTTTCTGTCCTATTACAGACTGGTGAAGAAGCTAAAATTATTTATTCCATAAATCAAGCGAACGCAAGCCTTGCTAAAACATTGATGGAGAGCGTAGCAAAACAAGCTACAGAGGAAGTCAATCATAGTCTGTATCCAGTACAGCAAGGAGAGATTATAAAGGCATTTTCACAGCAGTTTTCACAGCTTCCTTTAGAACAAAATACAGCACTTAAAGTTCAAGATACTGTTGCTTCAACCATTATGGGTGTAAAAGACCGAACAGTTGAATCTACTATTATTAAAACGAATGACGTCAAAGGTTTTGCAGCAAATTTTGTACCGTTAATGGTTATTATTTCATCATTTGTCGGTGCAATGGTGATGATTATGCAACATCAGCAGGCAGCTGAAATCGTCCAGCATACTGTTTCGAAATGGTCTTTATTTTTTGCTAGACAGCTTGTAAATATTGCTGTTGCTTTTATTCTTCCATTACTGACAATAGGATTGATGCATTTATTTACAATTTCAAGTACGGAAAGCTTTTTCACTATTTATCTATTCCAAGCTTTTATGTTTTGGGCTTTTCTATGTTTAGCACAGGTCTTTGTCATCGTATTTGGTAATCTCGGCATGGTCTTTAATATTTGCGCACTTTCCTTACAGCTTGTCACATCTGGCGTACTCGTACCGAATGCTATGCTTTCAGACTTTTACCATCGCCTCGCTTCCCTTTTGCCAGCAACTTACGGGGCTGACGGCTATTATACAATTATATTTGGAGGTAGCTCTGAAAGTCTAAATCATAATAGTAGTTCGTTAGCTATAATCATTGCTGTCACACTCGTGGTTGCTACCGTTGCGGTTGCCCTAAAAAGACCTAAAATAGAACAAGAATTAAGCGTGACTACACCTTAATAATAAAATACAAAGGCTATGCAAAAGAGAAAAAGAGTTAGATTGACTGCCATCAATCTAACTCTTTTTACTGTGGTTCAAGTACTTCTGGTATACCAGCGTTGGGCATGAGTTTATCGGCGACTTCTCAGTGTTTATCGGCAATTCTCCTAGGTTTACCGGCATTGTCGTAACTTTCTTCAAGACGTAAAATGGCCGCAAGCTGCTGATTTAGTTCATTAGCACTTTCGGCAAAATCATGACGATACCACTCAATAATCATGCCGATAATTGCATTTGCTTGATAGGCACTATAAAAGTCAGTTGTTATTTTGCCTATTTTATTTTGTGCTAAGTCTCTTTTTAATAGCGATTGAATTTCATTAAATAACATATAATAATAGGTTAGCGGTACATTTTTTGAAAAGACAATTCGATAAAAGAGTTTAAACCGTTCTATATGATGAAAAATACGAATCGTACTTGGATCTAACTCATTTTTAATAATGATCGATGCAGCGCGATATGGTTCCTCATAGGAATTATATAAATCCTCCACAATTTCCTGAAAGTATTCCTCAAACAGCTTCTCTTTTTGTTCATAATGTAAATAAAATGTGCCTCTATTCACTTTTGCTACACGGCATATTTCCGCAATCGAGATATTTTCTAGCGGTTTGTCGCTTAACAAAGTAAGCAATGCATTATGTAACGCCTGCTTTGTTTTTACTACCCGCAAATCGTTAACAGTCAAAATTTTCACCTCCATATTAAACAAATATTTTAAATGTGTTGATTACTGAACAGTTCTACGAATTCTGCATATTGAAATCGCTTACATGAGTATTATAATATTTTAATGAACACATGTTCAATACATAACCAGAAGTAGTAAATGCGAGTGCATATTTGTTTCTGGTTAAGCTTAAGGACAAAATAACTTTGTCCTCAGGGAATTTTGATCTAATAGGAGGTCTTTTGACATGAGATTAGAAGGTAAAGTAGCAATCATTACAGGTGCAGCTTCAGGTATGGGAAAAGCAATTGCAGAAGGTTATGCAAAAGAAGGTGCTAAAGTTGTTGTTTCAGATTTAAATTTAGACGGTGCACAGGCTGTTGCTGATGGTATTCAAGCAAATGGCGGCACAGCTATTGCTATACAAACAAATGTCGCTTCAACTGAGGACATGCAACGCTTATTCGATGAAACAAAAAATGCTTATAGTAAATTAGATATTTTAGTTAACAATGCGGGCATTATGGATGGTATGGAGCCTGTCGGTGAGATTTCTGACGAGCGGTGGGATAAAGTATTTGCCGTAAATACAACTGCTGTTATGCGTTCAATGCGCATGGCAACAAAAATTTTCCTCGAGCAAGGACATGGTGTTTTTGTTAATAATATTTCTGCTGGTGGATTATACGGTGCACGTGCTGGTGCTGCCTATACTGCATCTAAACATGCTGTAGTTGGTTTAACAAAAAATACAGCATTTATGTATGCCAACCAAAACATTCGTTGTAATGGTATTGCACCAGGTGCTGTTATGACAAATATCGCTGCAACAATGACCAATATGAGCGAAGTTGGTGCAGCTCGTCAATCACTAGGACTAGCAATCAATCCACGTGCTGGGCAACCCGAAGAAATTGCACAACTTGCTATTTTCCTAGGCTCCGATGAAGCAAGCTTTGTGAATGGACAAATCATTGCCGTTGATGGTGGATGGACTGCTTACTAAGCCTTTTTAAAATGCATGCAAAGGAATTTGACCTTTGCGTGCATTTTTCAAGCTCTATACTTTTTCAGTCGCTATACGTATGCCAATTCCTACTAACATAACACCTGTAATTTTATTAAATATTGCCTGCACCGTCTGTTTCATAAACCATTTTCGAATGACATTCATAACGAGTATCACAATGCCCAACCAAACAATTGATAACGCGATTAAAATGCCTGCTAATACGATTAATTGAGAGTTAATATTAAAATTCGGCTGAATAAATTGAGGCATTAAAGTTACATATAATAGCAATGTTTTTGGGTTTAATAGATCAGTCGTAATGCCTTGGGTCATACAGCTAAGCGATACATTTTTTTCTGCTTCTACCTGTAAAGGTAGCTCTTCTTGTAATATCATATTTTGTGCCCTTGCACGCCAAGATTGGATACCTAAATAGATTAAATACGCGGCACCTGCATATTTTATCGCTAAAAATACGACCATTGATTTTGAGATAATCGTAGCAAGCCCAAGAACAGCAAGGGTTGTCCAAACTACAAGAGCAAGAATAATCCCCACCATTGTAAAAAAGCCTGCTTTCTTTCCATGGATGATTGTATTTTTTAACACTAGAAGCGAATCCACTCCAGGCACCATAACAATCATCAATGCCACTGCTGTAAACATCCAAATCTCATGCATATGTTCACTCCTTCAACCAATACTAAGTATCATTATAAATTAAATTGAATAAATTTTCTGCATATAATATTTTTATATATAAAAAGCACACACATTAATTATTTATGTGTGTGCTTTCTCATATGTTAGTTAATTGTTGATACTTTTCTTGAAGGCATTGCTAATCCAATAATAACACCAATTACAGCCGGTAATACCCATCCTAACCCGATATCATATAAAGGTAAAACATTTGAATACAACTCTGCTACTGAATCCAAAAGGCTTAATTTTGCTCCTGGAATGCTATTAACGAGTGCATTGTAGCCATCGATTAGGCTTACGAAAAATGTTAAGAACATCGCAGATGCATAAACTGCTTGCTTATTGTTAAATAGCGAAGAGCTTAAAGCAAGTAAAATTAGGACAATTGCAAGTGGATATAAGAACATCAGCACTGGAATCGCAAATTGAATAATATTATTTAAACCAAAGTTGGCTATTGAAAATGACACAACACACAAAATGAATACAAACCATTTATAGCTTATTTTCGGGAAAACTTCATGGAAAAATTCACTACAAGAAGTAATTAAGCCAATACTTGTTTTTAAACAAGCTAGCACAATAATTACTGCCAATAAAATCGCACCAAATGAGCCAAAATAATGGTCGGCTACTGCTGCGAAAATTAATCCACCATTTTCAAATGTTCCGACAGCCTCAATACTCGATGCGCCCATATACGTAATGAGCCCGTAAATTAGTGTCATTAATGCCATCGCAAAGATACCTGATGTCCATGTTGCCTTGGCAATTTCTTTTCTATCTGTAATACCTGCACTTTTAATAGCATTAATAACGACGATACCAAATGCAAGTGACGCTAGCGCATCCATCGTATTGTATCCTTCTTTAAAGCCCGTCATAAAGGAAGAATGGATATAGTCACCGATTGGCTGTTGGAAATGACCCATCGGCTTCACAATACTGATAATAATTAAAATAAATAAAACAACTAAAAAGGCTGGTGTTAGTACCTTACCGATATAGTCCATAATCTTCGCCGGATTTAACGAGAAATAATAGACAATTGCAAAAAATATAAAGCTAAATAGAGCTAGTAAAATTGTTGTATATTCCGCATTGATATATGGTTCAAAACCAACGACAAATGGTACTGTGGCAGTTCGAGGAATTGCAAAAAAAGGACCGATTGTTAAGTATAACGCTAGTGAAAAAATAACGCCAAATAAAGGATGAATGCGGCTTGCTAAATCCCGCAGACCATTACTACCCGATAAACCAATCGCTAAAATGCCCAAAAATGGCAAACCGATCGCGGTAACTAAAAAGCCGATCAGTGCAAACCAAAAGTTTGTTCCCGCAAGTTGTCCAAGTTGAATTGGAAAAATAAGATTCCCCGCTCCAAAATACAGTCCGAATAACATCGTTCCTATGACTGCATAAGTAGAAAAAGGTATTTTCTTTTGCATAATTGATGTACTCCTTAGATGTGTTTGACTATAGCAAAATACCTTGACGTAGTTGCGTCCAGATTTTTTCGAGCTTGCTCGAAAAGCACTCTTAAAATCTGTGATCTCCGCCGGGGCTTAAACCTGATTCAGACTGATTTAAGCTTTCACATAATTCAGTGATTATTCGTCCCCACTTAAAGTAGTAGAGGAGTTGCTAAAACAAGTTAAATCGAATGAATTTTCACTACAATTTCACTATGGTAACAGGCATTTATTATAAAAACAATAGTTTTTTCGTAGTTGATTGCTAATTGTACAGTTCCTAGCTAATAAGTTAAATGAAAAAATGAAAAGAGCTGTCAGAAGACAGCTCTTAGTTTGCAACAGACCATTCAATATGGTTTAAAAAATTGTACACGTCTTCATAAACTTTCTCACGTTCTTTATCTAACGTGATAATATGACCTGAATTTTCATACCAAATAATTTCTTTATCATCTGTTTTAACTGTATCTAAAATAAACGGAGCGCTTTGTTGATATAGCTCATCGTCTAATAATCCTTGCAGTACTAAAGTTGGCGCTTTAATTGCTGGTAAATCTTCACGCGTTTCTTCAGTTAAGCGTGTAACGCCATCTAAAGAATCCTTTGGTGTAATTCGTAATTCATGTAATTCAGAAATAATTTGGTCTTTTGATTTATTTTCAAAGTGTTTATAAAGTCTTGCGTAATTATATAAACGTGTAAATAATCCTTTTGAGCTATCGCGTGTTATCGGCGCACACATGGCAACAACTCCTTTAACAGGAAATTGCTCTGCTACTTTTAATGAAAAGACACCGCCAAGTGAAATTCCTACTACTGCGATTTCTTCATGGCCTTTATTTTTTAGGAAGTTGTAGCCTTCTACTACATCATTCCACCAGTCTTCAGGCTTTGTTTCAAGTAGGGCTTCTGGTTCTACCCCATGACCACTATAGATAGGTGCATGAACAGTATAACCACGTGTTGATAAAAATTCCCCTAGCTTTTTCACATCTTTTGTGCTACCTGTAAATCCATGCAGTAATAGTACGGCTTTTTTGCCTCCCTCAATTGTTAGAGGTTGCGGCTTTGATAACTTCATTTTATAATATCCCCTTCACGGAAATTTGTATTTGTGTATTTTATGTGTCTATCTTAACACCCTTTATTCATAATGTACAATTTATAGTTTTTATCGTTTCGATACTTTTCATGCATGAATGATGTGAGGTTGAAGCCTTGTATAATCACCATTTAGGGATGCTTAAAAATTATAAAAATTATTTTATTAAAATTCCTTTGCTATACCTTATAAAATATTTCCACGTTGCCTATACTTCCTATACTTTTACCGTTATAATGCAGGTAACAAATAGTAATACTATTAATGGAGGTGAAAAAAATGGAGTGGCAACAATTGGAATATTTTGCAACAGTAGCAAAGCTTGAACATATGACACGTGCTGCAGATGTATTAGCAATTTCACAGCCTGCACTAAGTCGCTCAATCTCTAAGCTTGAGGAGGAATTAGGTGTTCCGTTATTTGACCGACAAGGGCGTTCCATCATGCTAAATCGTTATGGAGAACAGTTTTTATATCGTGTGCAGCGTATGCGCAAAGAATATGAAAAGGCAGTATTAGAATTACAAGAGCTTAATAATCCTGAGCTTGGAGATGTGTCACTGGGCTTTTTACATACACTTGGAACAAGTATTGTACCTGATTTGATCCGCGCCTTTCGACAGCAACACCCGCAAATCCGCTTTCATTTCACACAAAACTATTCACACTCACAATTAAAACAACTACTTGCAGGTGAGCTTGATCTTTGCCTACTTGCTGCTATTAACACAGAACCACCTGTATGCTGGAAAGAACTGTGGCGAGATGAGCTTTACATTATGGTGCCAATTGATCATCACCTTGCCAATCGTAAAAGCATTACAATGAAGGAACTGGAGCATGAAAACTTTGTACTTATGAAAAAAGGCTATGCATTGCGCCGTACTGCTGATCGATTATTAAACGCAGCGGGCATTAAGCCTAAAATTACCTATGAGGGAGATGAGGTTTCGACCGTAGCAGGATTTGTAGGCGCAGGCCTTGGCGTATCACTACTACCTGATGATGAAGATCTTAATCCAAAAAAAGTCGTAAAAATCCACGTTGAAGATATGGTCTGTGAACGTATTATCGGGATGGCTTGGATTGAAAATCGTTACCTCTCCCCTTCCGCACGACAATTTCAGAAATTTGTTTTTGATTATTATGAGAAAATGGGACCTTCAAGGAACAACGACTAAAAGCGGAAGGATGCTTTATAGCATTCTTCCGCTTTTAATTTTATGATTTGAAAGTTATTGTAGGAAACTAATTATTTCCCTATATATTTTATTTGATAAGAAAACATATCTGTCGTGTCACCACTAATTTCAAATAACCCTTTCCTAGCTAGGGTGAAAATTCGATATTCTAAAAAGGCTTCACTCATATAGTCCTCTATTTTATTGAAAGTTCGCCCAATGACACTCACTGGTGAAAGCCATAACTCCTCATTGTTAGCTCGTAAATCTTTTGCACATTCAATAATAATTGCATCGTAAATGTGCTCCTCTGCATGAACAATACCATTTTGCCAAACGCGCAATGTACTTGGATTTTGCTTTAGCTCTTCCCATTCTTTAGCAAGTCGCCGACACTCATCAAGTGTAAACCGTTTAGCATCAGATCGAAGTTTCATAAGCAAATCCGATGATAGTTCTCCAGTATGGCGAATGGACATATCTGGCTGAATTCGCTTTAAAGCTGCGGTTGTATCTATTCCAAATACCATGCTGCATTTAGTGATAAACTCGCTCATCACATAGCGCAAACCAATTTCCTCATGTGAATTTTGACTATACCAAATCCAAACATCCAAATCACAAGGGATGCCGGCTATTGATTTTATCCACATCTTATGGATGTCCTCGTATAATTCTTTTTCTTCTATATCCTTAAAAACATTAGTTTCTAACCATTTTTTTCGATTTTCCAAGCTTGCAAGTGGTCCGATTGAGAAAACATCATTGACACAAATCACCGACTCTTCTCGCTGTAAATGGTGTTGTCGTATCGCGTGTTTAATAGAACCGTGTGTAGACAAGCTAAAGGTAATATGTAAAATTGCCATATAGCCTCCTCCTTTTATTGTTTACTTAGTGCGATTTGTATACCGATAAATGTAAATAGTATGCCTTGTACCATATTCAAGCGTTTAGCAATTGCTGGCTTCCCTATAAGGACTTTTCTAACTTTCCCTGCAAAAATACTAAATAATAAGAATAAAATAAGGGCCTGCACTAAAAATACCATACCCAAAATTATCATTTGTAACGCCACATGGCCGTGTATTGGATTTACAAACTGTGGCAATAGTGCTAAGAAAAATAAAGAAATTTTTGGATTTAACAAATTCATCAAGATTCCTTTGCGATACAGCAAATCTAATGCTTGAATATTTTGTTGCTCCAAATAGATCACCTTTTGCTCGAAATGATTGCCATGCTAAATATAATAAATAGGCGGCACCTGCAAATTTGACAACCGAAAAGATAACCGTCGATTGATAAATAATAGCTGAAATTCCTAAAACTGCAGCTCCGATATGAACAAGCAAACCTGTACATAAACCTAATGAAGTCGCAATACTTGCCTTTTTATCTTGTGTAATGCTTTGCGCAAGGACAAATAAATTGTCTGGCCCTGGCATTACCGTTAATATGACTGCCGCACCTAAAAACGTTAGCAACGTTGAAAATTCCAATTATTCCCCTTCTTTCCACTACTTTTAGAAAAAACCAAAATTATAATGGTTGTATTTTCATTATACTACACGACACTCGCTACTTTAGTTGTGAGTTTATGACTATATATAGAATTTTTACAAAAAAATTATTGTCTCAATTAATGTTCGTTCACACAACATTTTTCTTCGTTCATGCATTATAATGAAAATTAACACTCTATATTTAGTCCATATTGTATGAAGAAAGAGGTGTCGTCGATGGCAGTAAGCGATATTGTTCAAGAAATGGAGGACGAGCAAGGGAATGTCTTTTATAAAATGAAAACACATGATATCGACGTTCAAGCAATGCAATCCTCTGGCTTGGCACCAGTTATTACCTATCGGATTGGCGAAAAAGATATTACGGACGATATCCGAAATTTACGTTTCAGCCCCAGACCTCCATCAAGTTATATACAAGATTATGATGAATTTCAATCAATGCTCTACGCAAAAGAGCAAAGCGCCATCAACCAACTCTATGAAAAAATGAGCATTAAGCCAAAAAATATGACAACAGGTAAACAAATATTGTGGAGTTTCTTTGTGATGATTTTGGCCATGTTACCTTTATTTGTTGCCATCTGGTGGTTTAAATAATTTGTTTTTTTATTTGACACTTTAAGCGTGTTTTTTAGATATCCCCCTTTTAGTATAATGTTCACAACTTCAGCATTTTGTTCTCATTTATACAGAATTTTTCTATTCAGCTTGACAGACACACAGAAGTAGTGCATTCTTTATTCAATTACTAGTACGAACGAGAGCCTGTGGTCATTATATATGGTACGGACCTCTTTAAAATAATCAATACCTATAAAGCGCACGAAGACTAGTACGTAGAAACTAATTGCTAAGAGAGCGATGCCCACCGGCTGCAAGGCATTGTACAAAAAAGACTACTGAACCTACTTCGTGAAACGTCCTAGCCAAACTAGGCGCAGTCTCAAGCGTTATGAGGAAAGTGGAATATCTCAAGATATTCAATGTAGGTGGTACCACGGAAAGCAACCTTTTCGTCCTAATTTTTAGGATGAAAAGGTTTTTTTTATTGTTTTTTAACAAATGTTTTCATGTTGCAAGACACGTGGCGACCATGAATGGTGAACTGGAGGAAATGTGATGGAAAGAAAAAGAATCGTCGTAAAAATTGGCAGTAGCTCCTTAACGAATGCAAAAGGCGAAATTGACAAAGTACGCTTAATGGATCATGTGCAAGCTATTGCAGAATTAAAAAAATGTGGCCATGAAGTTTTACTTGTATCTTCAGGTGCTGTAGCAGCAGGCTTTAAACAATTAGGCTACCCTTCTCGTCCAGTGACAGTTAAAGGCAAACAAGCTGCTGCTGCAGTCGGCCAAAGTTTGCTTATTCAAACATATCATGCGCTATTTAGTATTTATGATATTATGCCTGCTCAGATTTTACTTACACGTACTGATTTTTCGAAAAAAGAACGCTATAAAAATGCCTATGCAACATTTGAGGAATTGTTAGAGCGTGCTATACTCCCAATTATTAATGAAAATGATACTGTATCTGTCAGTGAGTTAACATTTGGCGATAATGACATGCTATCCGCACTTGTAAGCGGACTTGTTCATGCAGACCAGCTCATTATCCTTACAGACATCAACGGCTTATACGATGCTAATCCCAATAAAAATCCGCAAGCAAAGCGCATTGATCGTTTAACAGAAGTAACAGATGAAATGCTTGGCTTCGCTGATGGTGCAGGTTCAAAAATTGGAACAGGTGGTATGGAGTCTAAACTATTGGCAGCGCGAGCAGCTTTAAATGCTGGTGTTAAGGTGTTTATCGGTACAGGCTACGGTGCGCATAAGCTGGTCGATATTATGGATGGTCATGGAGATGGCACATATGTTGAACATGAGGCGCTCGCTGTTTTAACAAATAATAAACAGTGGATTGCACTTACGGAAATTTCTGGTAAAATCTTTGTAGATAACGGTGCGGAAATGGCGTTATTAGAAAATGGTAAAAGCTTACTACCAGCTGGTGTCTACCGAGTTGAAGGAGACTTTGAACAAGGTGACGTTGTAGAGGTTTATAGTGAAAATAGGCTTATTGGACGTGGTGAAGTTTTATACTCATCACTTGAGCTAGCACATGCTATGGGAAAACGGACCGATGAATTAACGAACTATCCAATAGAAGTCATTCATCGAGATAAATGGTTAAAAATACAAACAAAATAAGGAGGCATAAAGATGACTAGTGAAGTCTATCAAAAAGGACAACTCGCAAAGACAGCAAGCTATGTATTAAATATTAAAACAACGTGCGAGAAAAATGATGCGTTAACTAAAATTGCTGAACAATTAATCATCGATCAAGATATGCTAATTGCAGAAAACTTAAAGGACTTAGCAAGTGGCAAAGAAAAAGGTATGCCCGCTTCAACACTTGATCGCATTATGTTAAACAAGGACCGAATTACAGCAATGGCAGATGCTATTCATTTACTTGTAACATTAAATGACCCAGTTGGCACAATACTTGAGCACATTGACAAAGATAATGGCTTGCATATCGAAAAACGTATGGTACCAATTGGTGTGATTGGCATGATTTACGAGGCACGTCCCAATGTTACCGTTGATGCAGCAACATTATCGTTGAAAACAGGCAATGCCGTTATTTTACGAGGAAGCTCTTCAGCTAAATTTTCAAATATAGCGCTTGTTTCAAGTATTCACCGAGCACTTGCTAAAACGTCTATCCCTGTTGATGCAGTGCAACTAATCGAAGATACGAGTCGTGAAACAGCGAAGGAATTATTTCATTTAAAAGAATATCTAGATGTATTAATTCCTCGTGGTGGTAAGGCACTTATCGATTTAGTCGTTCGTGAAGCTTCAGTGCCAGTGCTTGAAACAGGAGCAGGCAATTGCCATATTTATGTTGACCAAACTGCTGATTACATAAAAGCAGAAAGAATTTGTCGAAATGCAAAAACACAACGTCCTTCTGTTTGTAACGCTGCTGAAAGCTTACTTATTCATCCGGATTGGTTTAATGAATACGGTACAAAGCTGCTAAACGCTTTGCACGAAGCTGGGGTAACAATTATCGGTGATGCAGCAGTTTGCCAAGCGGTAGATTTCGCGCAGCTCGCAACAGAGGAAGATTTTGCTACGGAATACTTAGATTTAAAAATAAGCGTTAAAGTTGTCGAAAACGTATTTGAGGCCATTGAGCACATTCATCAATACGGTACAAACCACTCTGAAGCCATCATTACTGAAGATCCACTTGTAGCATCTACATTTTTAAATAATGTAGATGCGGCAGCTGTTTACCATAATGCCTCTACTCGCTTTACAGATGGTTTTGAATTCGGCTATGGCGCCGAAATTGGTATTAGTACACAAAAATTACACGCACGCGGACCAATGGGCTTACCTGCATTAACATCAACAAAGTATTTTATCCATGGAAATGGGCAAATCCGCGAGTAACGATTATTTACCAATATAAAGAGCCGACAGTAAACCACACTGTCGGTTTCTTTACTAACATGATAACTAAAAAAATAGTAGCTATTGTAGGTCTACTAGAAAGAAGGTTTGATATGAATATTTCTGCAGTAATAAAACTTACTGTATCGATGGCCATTTTCGGCTCTATCGGCTTTTTCACCATCCATACTGGCGTTCCAGCTATTGAGCTAGTCTTTATCCGTTGTATTTGTGCTACTCTATTTCTTTGTTTTTTATGGCTAATGACAGGTGGCCATAAAACCGAAGTATGGGACAAAAAGGAAATAGCGCGTACACTTCTATGCGGTGTCTTTATCGTCTTAAACTGGGTATTTTTATTTAAAGCATTTGAAGAAATGTCGATCTCGATTGCCATTTCAATTTATAATTTGGCACCTATATTTGTGCTTATTTTAGGGGCTCTATTGTTAAAGGAAAAAATGACTGTACAAGCTCTTGTCGCAACATTGACATGTTTTATTGGTAGTATTTTTATTATTGGTTTACAAAATTTTGTTTCTCTGTCTGAATTTATGCAGTCAGGCTTCGTTTGGGCACTACTCTCTGCATTGTTTTACGCCTTTACAATGTTAACGAGCAGAACGATTAAAAATTTAAGTTCCTATGCATTAACATTTATACAAACGACTGTTGGTATCGTCATACTATTACCTTTTGTGGACTTTTCACTATTTGAAGGATTAACAACAACGAATTGGCTTTATATTTTGGGTACAGGCTTTATTCATACTGGATTCGTTTATTATTTATTTTTCGATAGTATTCGCAATCTATCTACTATACTAGTTTCTGTTTTAGTATTCGTAGATCCAGTCGTTGCTATTTTATTAGATATGCTATTGCTCGATTTCATGCCTAGCATTATGCAAACTGTTGGCATTGTTTTAATTTTCGGAGGGATTTTTTATACAATTTATATCCCTAATCAAAAAGTTAAGTTAGAGGAATGAATTTTCCATGGTAAGAGGAGGAATTGTATGCGTAAACTATATGCAATCGGTGAGCTGTTAATTGACTTTACCCCTACTGAACAATGTGACTCACTTTCATCAGTAGAACAATTCACAAAAAATGCTGGAGGTGCCCCTGCCAATGTGGCCGCTGTCTGTGCAAAAATGGGACAACAAGCTGCCCTGCTATCACAGGTAGGGCAAGATGCATTTGGTGACTTTTTAATCAATACAGTAAAACAAGCTGGCGTGGACACCCAATATATTGTGCAAACAACTAAAGGCGAAACAAGCCTTGCCTTTGTTTCTTTGTCAGCAGATGGAGATCGTGACTTTTTATTTTACCGCAGAAATGCGGCTGATTTACTATATCGACCAGAACAATTACCAGCTAATTTACTTACAGCGAAAGACATCCTCCACTTTTGCTCAGTGAACTTAGTAGACAGTCCAATGAAGCAAACACATGAGGCAATCATTGGGCAGGCTCATCATACAGGCTGCCTCGTATCTTTTGATCCGAACGTACGACTCCCTCTATGGCATGACGCGGAAGCTTGTCGACAAACAATTTTGAATTTTATTCCGAGCGCACATATCGTGAAGCTTTCTGACGAGGAGCTATCGTTTCTAACTCATATAGACAATGTACAACAAGCGGTTCAATCATTATTTCAAGGGAAGGTCCAAGTGATTTTCGTGACCCATGGTGCACAAGGCGCTAGTCTTTATACGAAGCAACAACATGTGAACGTTTCTGCAAATGTTGTACAAGCGATTGATACGACAGGTGCAGGTGATGCCTTTATTGGATCCATTTTAAGTATGTTGTTGCTGAAAAATATTACAGCAGAGAAAGTCGAAGCATTTTGCAAAACGTTTGCTACTCCTCTCCTTAGCTTTGCTAATCATTATGCTGGTGCATCCACAACAAAACATGGGGCCATCCCTTCCTTTCCAACTCTCCAGGAAGTACCCTTTTCTTTTTAAATAAAAGACTCCATTTTGACAGCATCAAAATGGAGTTTGTTTTTATAGATTTTCTTCATCATCAATACATAATCAATTTTTAAGAAATATATGTTTGCCAAATGGTGTAGTTTTACAACTTAAATGTAAGCCGATTATTTTATGAGACATCTAACGAACAAAAAAGAGTAGCAATCTATGCTGCTCTTTTTCTTCTCTTTCATCCATCCATAACAATGTTGCATTTTCATTTACAATCTCATTTGGCTAAATCCTAAGTGTTTTCATCGGTAAAAGTCAGTGTGACTGCCTGAACTAAATACATTTCTTCAAATCTTGAAGGAGAAAAGAAATCTTCCATAGCAAAGCTTTTGATACTTGAACTATCATTGTAAATCATCATCGCAACAGGTATTTCTTTATTAATTTCTATCTTTTGAAATTCTGTTAGATAAACTTTTGAAGAAGCTAAAATTTCATCATCGACATCCAATATATCCGTTTTATACGAAATCGTCGCCGTTGTATTGATGTTGAAATCTACTGCATAGTCATCTTTAAGTATCATTGCAAACGTACCTTCTAAACTATCATTGGCATTGGCATCCGACCCTAAAAATATCTGTCCGCCACCTATCACACTCCAAGTGTCGTCATCCTGCAAAGTATAAACATTAACTTTAAGGCTTTTTGCAGTTTTAGGAGCTTTGAAAGATACAATATTTGTATCCTTTTCAAGTCCTAACGACTTCAAAAGATATGTATCACTTGCTGTTAGCGCATAGGGTGCAACGCCTTCCTTACTGGATGATTTTGGCATTTCTATGTTGTCTGAACAAGCAGAAAACATGATTGTTGTAACAATAACTAATAATATGGTAAAAAACTTCCTCATGCTAATTACCCCCTCATAATATAATTCCCCTTACTTGATAAATATTCCTTTTTAACCATAAAAATCATTATTTAAAATTTCCTTTATGATAAATGCGAGTAGTTATATGAATTCTCTACGAGACTGATATCTTCTTATAAAACAACTTAAATAAAAGACTCCATTTTTACAGCATCAAAATGGAGTTTGTTTTTATAAATTTTCTTCAACATCAATACATATTCGATTTTTTAGAAATGGATTCTATATTTTTTGCTTTCTATATTTTCGCTAGACAAAAAATACAAAATAATTATAAAATTTAATTATCTTCACTATCGTCGTATAAACATTATTCAACACTATAACTTAATATTCTTCGTTTACTTTAATGGTTACAATAAAAGATTGAAAGATTTGCTTGCTAACTATATTGGGGAAAAATGTCTCATAAAGTTACTTTCTATTGCGCCACTCTGAGTATAGTAAAAATGGTTGTTTACCACTGCTACATTTAAATCTAGGTAGGTAAAAATCAGAACATTCAGAGTCTATTGATGCGACAGTAGTGAAGTATTCTATAAGGTAAGGAGAAGGAGAAAATAGGAAAAAAATAGTCGCTAAAATCTTGCAAATTTTTCACGGCTCTTTTTGCTTTCGCTTGTATTCTCTTTATTTCACATAGTAGTGCTTCAGCAGCTACGTTAAGTCAACAGGAAAAAGAACAACTACATCAACAATATATCGAAATATTAGAAGAAGTAAAATATACAGTACCATGGGGAGATGGTCTCGTAGACATTGAAGTTTCTCCAATAGATTCATTCGAGGAAGAAGATTGGGTTTCCCTAGAAGAATATAAACAACGTGCTATTGACAGGATACAAGCTACCGTTGTTGTTGAAAATCCTGTCTATAATTTCGAAGATGCTGCTTGGGGTTCAGAAGAAGGTTGGATTTCACCAGAAATAGTTAATCAACAAGCCGTCGAGGAGACACAAACTAACGAAGTTGTAGCTCCTTCAAATAGTATTAAAAATAAAAGTACCGCATCAGCAACTATGTTAAGTCAAGAAGAAAAAGAACAACTACATCAACAATATATAGAAATTTTAAACGAAGTAAAATCCACAGTGACATGGGGAGACGGTCTAGTAGATATTGAAGTTTCTCCAATTGAGGATTTTGAAGAAGAAGCTTGGGTTTCTCTAGAAGTATTTAAACAACGAGCAATTGAGACAACAACATCTAGCGTTGTTGAACTTCCTTTGAATTATTTGGAAGGTGAAGGTTGGGGTTCAGAAGACGTATTTTATCACCAAGCAATTGAGACCACACAAGCAAACAATGTTGCACCTCTTTCAAATACAATAACGCCATTCTCTACTACTTCTGCATCACGTAAGGTCAGAGTTAGACATGGTAAAACGCCTGTTGATATAGCAGTATCTGCAACTTTTACAACACAGTTATCTGGTGGTCGTCAAGTTTTTGCTAGCTATTCTAATTTACGCACCACTGCTTCAGAAGGTAATTTTATGCGAACAGGAGTAAACGCTCGTATTACTGGTTTAGGCAGTACTTATGCATTCACTATCGGTGGAGGATTAAATTACCTTGGTTTTACAACTCACCATACATTAAATACAAACTTCATATGTTTGCCAACTGGGGTAGTTTTATAACATAATTCAAAAACAAATTACTTTATGAGACATCTAACGAACAAAAAAAGAGTAGCAATCTTTGCTACTCTTTTTCTTCTCTTTCAACAACTCCCCCTCCTTACCTATGCTAATCATTATGCCGGTGCATCCACAACAAAACATGGTGCTGTCACATCTTATCCAACACTTTAGGAAGTGCCATTATTGTTTTATAGATTTTCTTCAAAATCAATACATATTCTATCTTTCATTAATGAGCCTACTAACTGGCTAACACGGACATGGTCTGGATGAATTTGATATTGTTGCAAATGTTCTTCGCTTTCAAATAGGCTAATCAACAGTACTTGTCGATTACTAGATGCTAATGGATTTGTGATAACATTTAATGAGATAATCCCGTTTATTTTATCTGTCAGGCTCTCTAACTCTGTTTTGACGATTTGTGCATTGTGTGCTTTTTGTTCTTCGTTAAATTCATCTTTATGATTCCACATCACAATATGTCTAATCATGTACATATCCCCTCCTATACATCTTTTTTAATAATCATATAGAGTCGTCTATTAAATTTCAATACTAGTAATTTTGACAATTTTTATTTTTTTGAACAATATTCGTAAATTTATACGTCTAATCATTAAAAGACAAGTAAGGTGGTAGTTTTATGGAGCAGCTAGTGGACGAATACGGTGAATACCTATTCCATCTAAGCTATTTATATGTGAAAGATCGGCAACTCGCTGAGGAAATTACGCAGGATGTATTTTTTACATTTGCCACAAAGGGTGACGCTTTTCGCAAAGATGCATCATTGAAAACGTATTTAACAAGAATATTAATTAATCGCTGTCACGATGAATTACGCAAAATGAAGCGCAAAAACGTCCTGCAATTTTTAACACCCTTTTGGACGAATGAAAAATCAGCCGAACAGGAAGTCATGCGTCAACAACAATTTCTTTCGTTAAAACAAGAAGTAATGAAGTTACCGATTCACTATCGGGAAGTCATTATATTGTTTTATTACGAGGAATTTGAGGCATCGGAAATAGCCGATTTGCTAAATCTTTCTCAAAACACAGTTCGCACGAGATTACGTAGAGGAAAAGAATTACTTAAATCAAAGTTATCTGCACATACGGAGGTGTTTATCCATGAATAATTTTAAAGAGCAATTAAAGCAAGAGCTTCGTGCAGACGTTCCATTTACTGAGGACATGAAACAGCGTATGCTCATGCCTAACCGACCTGTAAATAAACGCATCAAAAAACAATATTGGCAAGTACCCTTAATTGCGCTGACATTTGTTTTGGTTTTAGGTGTCGTTTTGAAGTTACAATTCACAACCCATGAGGCAACCGCGGCAAAAACAGTTGCGACATTACCAACAGATCCTTATGACGTTGTCAAATTACTGCAAAAAAATGAAACTGTGCTACCAATTATCGAATCCAACGATTCAGTTGTCATTAAACCTACGATTTCCTATGTAATGGGGAAACAGTGGGCATTATCCTTCCTACCAATGGTGATTGATCCACAAGCAAAAATTGTAGTAGGTGATTATATTGCATACTATGATATGTACGATATCGTAGTTTCCCCTGTATTTGGCGTTGAAGGCGATAAAGTACAAACATCGAATGGACAAGTAACGTTAAATGGTGAATTTCTTGCTTTGCCGGGTGCAGTGGCTCCTGTGCAATTCGCGCAACCCGAGCAACAGGAAATATACAAATATTATTTTAACAGTCGCTTTCATATGGATGCTGTAAAAATGCAGACGATTGATGTAAACCTTGCACCATTGCAAGAAAATGAGTATGCCGTTTATAAGAATAAAAAAGGTGGGACAGTTGAAGTAGTAAATAATGACGCATTTATCGGTAAAGTTGTCGGAGTAAAAAAACTTAAGCCTACCTTTACATTAACTGACAAGGAACAATCACTTTATAATAAATTTAAAGAAAATTATGATTTAAATTTTCTTAAAGGTGTTAAACCACTATCCATTGCGAAAATGTATGCAATTTCAGAAGCACAAGGGGATTACTTAGCACATTATTCATTATTAGCGACGGATACACGATCGAAAATTGAAAAGTATATAAATAATCAAAAAATAAAGGAATATTATTATACAAAAGAAATTCAGATGCTTTTAAGTGCTTATAATTATAATGGTATTGAGGAAGCAGAATTTGAACAACTAAGTGAAACGCAAGGAACTATACTTATACATTCTATGGATTTTACATTCAAAATTAATTTTGTTAAAAACGAACAAGGTGTATGGCATCCTACAACTAAATAATTTTAAAAAATAATAAGGTCTTCTCAAAAATCAGTTGAGAAGACCTTTTTAATATCAATCGATTGACTTTCAAAATTAAGCTTTGGTAAATTGCTTTTTCATTAAAATATGTGGGATTCCTGCATCCAAATATTCTTCACCAGTACGTGTATAACCGAGCTTCTCATAAAAGCCCTCTGCATATACTTGCGCACTTAGCTTCGACTTCGTTAAGCCCTTTTCTTGTGCTAACTTTTCTAGCGTTTGAATAATCACTTTTCCTAGCCCATATTTACGGTATTCCTCTAAAATACAAATTCGCTCAAGCTTCCCATAGCCATCTACAACACGTAAACGACCTGTACCAACAGGCTGCGCATTGTAATACACAAGAATGTGATCACATACAGCATCGAGTGCATCAAATTCATCGTATTCTTCTGAAGCTGGAATTTGTTGTTCTTCAATAAATACAGCTTTCCGAATAGCAAAAGCTGTTTGTAAGTCATTTTCTGTTGTAATAATTGTTGTGTTCATGTATATAGCCCCCTCGTATTTAGCATGCGTAATCTATATAGTATAGAATGTTTTTTATCGCAATGACAATAGCCGTTTTTTATGATTTTGAACGAGGATCCAGATAATCACGTAAGGCATTGCTCAGCATATACAACCCTAGTACTAACATTGTAATCGCTCCTCCTGGTGCAAATGTATACCAAGACGCTTTCACTAAATAAGCCTGAGAATCTTTTAACATACGTCCCCAGCTAGGATTTGGTGGTTGTACGCCAAGCCCTAAATAACTAAGTGCTGCTTCAGCGAGCATGGCTGTGGCAAAAGTAACCGTTGCGGCAACAATAATTTGTGATGAAATATTGGGCAAAATGTGGCGAAACATAATTTTATATGGCTTTACACCAATTAATTTAGCCGCTAGTACATATTCGGCTTCACGATGTTGAACAAAACCACTGCGTGCAATTCTAGCGATGGCTGGTATTGCGATAACCCCAAGTGCTATCGCCGTATTGACTACCCCAGGTCCGAAAACAGCTACTAGCATTAAAGCTAAAATAATCCCTGGAAATGCCATTAAAGCATCCATTAAACGCATAAAAATTTCATCTACCCAGCCACCGATATACCCTGCTATACCACCGATTAAAATACCAAATGTTGAGCCAATAAATACCGTTAATAAACCAACCGCAAATGCAGTTTGTGTCCCTTTCATCATCCGACTAAAAATATCACGCCCGAATTCGTCTGTCCCAAAGAGATACTTACTACTTGGACTGTGCAATTTTTCTGGTATATTCATCGTATTGACATCATGCGGTGTATAAAAGAAGCTAATGACCATTACAAGTAAAAATCCGACGATGACGAGTAGACCAATGATTAAATTTATATTTTTCATGAAGCGCTGTACAGTTTTCATTGCATCCACCTCTCATCGTAATCGGATTCTTGGATCTAAAACAGAATATAAAATATCGACAACAAAATTAATAACAACTACTGCAACCGTTATATACATGACAATTCCTTGAACCAAAGGGAAATCGCGATTACTTATAGCAGTAATGAGTAACTGACCAACACCTGGCAATGAAAATACTTGCTCTACGATAATTGTCCCTGCCACCACTTCTGCCATAATTAATCCAAAGACCGTTAATATCGGTATCATCGCATTTTTTAAAACATGCTTATACATAACATTTTGCTCCGACATTCCTTTACTGCGTATTGTTCGAACATAATCAAGCTGCATTTGCTCTAAAATAGCAGTTCGCACGTAGCGGAAGTTGACAGCAATTTGGGGTATAGCAATTGTTAATGCTGGAAGGACAAGCGTACTTAACGCACCAGATACACTTTGTGACCAAGGGATATAGCCGCTAATTTTAAAAAAGCTAAATTTCATTCCGACATATAAAATAAGCATCATACCTAGCCAAAATGAAGGAACAGCCATTCCGATTTGTGTCAATGTCGATAATGACACATCGCTCAGCTTATTTTGTCGTCTCGCTGCAAACATGCCAAGCGGCAAGGAAACGAGCAATACAATGGTTAGTGTGAGCAATGCTAAAGACATCGTTACAGGAAGTCTATCAAACAATAAATCTTTTACAGGCATTGAGAAACGAATGGAATTGCCTAATTCCCCTGTCAATAATCCCTTCATCCAATCAGCGTATTGTTCATAAAGGGGGCGGTCCAAACCAAGCTCAGACCGCAAATTTTCAATTTGTGTAGGATCTGCTTCCGTTCCTAACATTGTTCGAACAGGATCCCCAGGTAAAATTTGAAAAACACCAAATGTTATGATTGATACTAGAAGAATCGTTGTTATTAACAGGATGAATCGACGTATGATATACATCATTTGCAATCATCTCTTTCTAGTTTGAGAATTTTACCTCCGACATATCGTGGAACCAGAATGGATAACTCTTCAGACCTGTCACTTGCTTATCAGATCCCCACACGATTTGGTAATCCGCCACATAAACGGACACTGCCTGCTCTGCTAAAATTTCTTGTGCGCGTTGGTAGTAGTCAATTTGCTTTGCAGTATCTGTTTCTTTTAACACGTCTGCCATGATTTTGTCGTACTCATCATTCTTAAATAAGAAGAAGTTTTCACTATCATTTGTAGAGATATAGTCATTTAGTATTTCATAGGCAGATGCGCGACCTGTTAAATCAATCGTTGTCATATTATAGTCACGGCCGAAGTACACACGATCAAGCCAAATACCCCATTCCACTACTTCAATTTCTACATCCACGCCAATTTCCTTTAAGTTAGCCGCAACAATTTGCGCTATATTTGAATAAATATCGTTATGTGAGGAAACTGTAATTTTTGTTTTAAAGCCATCTGGATAACCCGCTTCTGCTAATAATGCTTTCGCCTTTTCCACATCAAGCTTGTACATGTCCTCTAAACCTTTCTTTTGATAGTCCCCCATTGCAGGACTCATGTTCGAACCAAGTGGTACGGCATAGCCTGCAAATACCGAGTCAATAATATCCGATTTACTAATCGCATAGTTCATTGCCTGACGCACTTTCACATTATCAAAAGGTGCTTTCGTTTCATTAAACGTTACGATTAAGGAAGAGTTATTGTTTTGATGCGATAAATGATGACTACTCTCCACTTCATTAACGCGTTGCCAAGGAACACTTGTTAAGTCAACCTCATTTGCCATTAAGTTCATAATGGCTGCTTGATCATCCGATTGGAAGGTAAAGGTTACTTTATCTAAGTAAGGCAAGCCTTCTTTCCAATAGCTATCATTTTTTTTCAGTACTAAATTTGAACCAGGAGCATATTTTACATAGGCAAATGGGCCAGTTCCAATTGGATTTTCATTGTGTTTGCCATCATTACTTTTCGGTATAATTGCTGATTGGCGAGCAGTAAGTGAATATAAGAAATTAGAATTCGGTTCTTTTAACTTGATAACAAAGGTCGTAGCATCTGGTGCTTCGGTAGACGCCACATTATCAAAGTTATTCGACATTTTTTCTCCACCACTTTTACCCATTAAGCGATCAAAAGAATATTGAATATCTTCTATCGTTAAATCCTCACCGTTATGAAATTTCACACCTGAACGGATTTTAAATGTATAGGTTAAACCATCCTCCGAAATATCATAGCTTTCAGCAAGCCCTTCTTTTAATGAGCCGTCTGTTTCAGGAGCCATCAGCCCTTCAAAAATATTAAGAATCATCTGGTAGGAAATAGACGCTGTCGCTTTATGCGGATCTAAAAAATCCGGGTCATCATTAATTCGAACAACAATTTCTTGTGGTGTTTCCGTTGTCACTTGTCCAGTTGTAGTGACTTTATTTGTATCTTTTTTGTCGTTATCATTTGAACATGCGCTAATAATCAACCCTACGAGCAGTAACAGCATTAGTAAAAACCACTTTTTAATCGGCTTCAAGTGTTTCTCCCCCTTATCCTTTATGTTGTTGAATACTTATATAGCTTTCTACTTCCTCTAATTTTGTAGCAGCTTTAACACCAACAATAATGGCATCCTCCATGACCTTAGTTGCTAAGTGTCCGATATAATCAACAGGATACGTTTGCTCTCCAGTACCCAAAACAAAAATCGTATCGCCATCTAGCATTGTATGGACAGGGTATATCGTACGCGCTAATGCATTTTGTGCTAGTTGGGCAATTTTTTTTGCCTCTGCTTTTGTTAACTTTGCGTTCACAGCAACGACGCCAATTGTCGTATTTGTTCCTGAAAGTGCCTGAGAGTGTCCATGCTCTTCTAAATACGCACAGCTATCTAGCCATTGACCCGTTTCTCGGTTACGGGCTCCCGCAATGGTTGCTCTTGTATTGGGCTCCTTTATATCACCTACTGCATTTACCGCAACAAGTGCTCCTACTACAAGCCCCTCTTTGCCTTCAAGCGAGCTGCTGCCCAATCCTCCTTTCATACAATATTGCGGTCCTGCTAGCTTACCTACTGTAGCGCCATATCCAGCACCTATATTTCCATTAAAAAAAGGTCCAATCGTCGCATTTTCCGCTGCCTCATAGCCCATCTGAGCTGTCGGTCTTCCATGTGCGTCCCCAATAAATAAATCAAACAAAACTGCACTAGGTACAATTGGTATTTTTGCAATACCCGCATCTACCCCAACATCTTGCTCCTCTAAGTAATGCATGACACCTGTTGCGGCATCTAAACCAAATGCACTGCCACCAGCTAAGCAAATGCCATGCACTTGCTGAATTTCATTGATTGGATCGAGCGCATCTGTTTCACGGGTGCCCGGTGCAGAGCCTCGTACATCGACGCCACAAACTGCTCCATTTTCTACGAGAATGACGGTGCATCCTGTTATCGCCTCTTTATTTTCTGCATGACCAACTTTCACGCCAGGTACGTCAGTAATATTGCCGAACATCTATACACCTCCTAAAAAAATTGAATATTCAGATTATTAATCATATAAAAAACATGCTACTTGCTGTTGCGCATTTAGGTGTTGCAGTGTAGGTCGTTCTAAACGACACTTCTCCATGACAAATGGACAGCGCGTATGGAATACACAGCCAATTGGTGGATTCATCGGACTTGGTAGCTCCCCTTGTATTGGCACTACTTGCTTCGGCTCATCAAAATTCACAACAGGAATCGCGGATAGTAATGCCTGTGTATATGGATGGAGAGGATTTGCATACAACTCTTTTTTCGCGCCTAGCTCAACTACTCTCCCTAAATACAGCACTGCAACACGATCACTAATATGTTTAACAACACTTAAATCATGCGATATGAATAAATACGTTAAATGAAATTCATCCTGTAAATCCAACATTAAATTTAATACTTGTGATTGTATCGAAACATCTAATGCAGAAACAGGCTCATCTGCAATAATAAACTCTGGATTGATAGCAAGTGCGCGAGCGATACCAATTCTTTGTCGTTGCCCACCCGAGAATTCATGGGGAAATTTATACATAGCATCTTCAGGTAAACCAACCTTTTGTAAAAGCTCGCTAACTCGTTTTTTACGTTCTTCTTTTGACAACGTTAATTGTAATGCCATCGGTTCCTCTATAATGGATCCAATACGCATCCGTGGATTTAACGATGCGAAAGGATCTTGAAATATCATTTGCATTTGGTTGCGATACTTTTGTAAATGGCGTCCTTTCAAATGTTGAATAGGTTGGCCTTTATATAAAATTTCTCCGTCTGTCGGTTCAACGAGCTTTAAAATTGTACGTCCTAACGTGGACTTACCTGAACCTGACTCTCCTACAATTCCAAGTGTCTCACCACGGAAGATTTCAATTGAAATATCATCTACAGCCTTGACGACTTTTTTCTCTTCCTTCATAGATTTTCGTTTCACAGGAAAGTAGGCTTTTAAATGATGAATTTCAAGTAAAACTTCTCTCTCCGTCATGTGTAAGTGCTCCTTCCTCCGTGAATAAATGACATCGTACGCTATGATCATGCTGGATAAGCCTAGTCTGTGGCGTTACTTGACGACAATGTTCCATAACAAATGGACAACGTGGTGCAAAACGACAGCCATCCGGCAGTGCATAGGCTGGTGGCACAGTGCCAGGGATAGAAGGTAATCTAGTCATATCTGTTTCAAGACTAGGCATCGTTTTTAATAAAGCAACTGTGTAAGGATGTTTGGGCTGAAGAAAGAGCTCTCGGACAGGAGCCTCTTCCACAATTTGTCCAGCATACATGACCATCACACGGTCTGCCGTTTCAGCAACAACACTCATATCGTGTGTAATAAACAAAATGGCTGAGTGCTGTTCTTTTTTCATTTTCATCATTAGCTTTAAAATTTGCGCTTGCACAGTTACATCTAAAGCTGTTGTAGGCTCATCTGCGATTAATAGCTGTGGATTATTGGACATTGCAATTGCTATCATTACACGCTGTCGCATCCCGCCTGATAACTGATGTGGATATTCTGTTATAATCTTTTCTGCATTGGCAATGCCCACTTCTTTTAATAGCTGTAGTGACATTTCTTTTGCTTGTTTTTTGGATACTTTTTGATGCCTTCGAATCGATTCCATCATTTGATTGCCGATTGTAAAAACAGGATCAAGTGACGTCATCGGCTCTTGAAAAATCATACTCACTTCATTGCCACGTATCATACTCATTTCTTTATTTTTATAATGTAATAGATTTTTTCCATTTAAAATAATGTCACCTTTAGTAATTTCTCCAGGTGGCATCGGAAGCAAGCGCATAATTGACAGTGAAGTTATACTCTTGCCACTGCCAGATTCTCCAACAAGTGCAACGGTTTCACCTTTATGAATAACAAAGCTTACATCATCTACTACTTTTGCCTTTTTACCATTTTTTAAATGAAATTGTACATTTAATTGATTAACTTCCAACAACACTTGCATGTCTTGTGCTTGTTCCACATCCTACCCTCCTACTCACAGTCGAGATTGGGTGTTGCATAGCGTATCGCAATATTTTTCATTTGTGTATAATTTCTTAATGCAACAAAGCCCTTTTCACGACCGATACCGCTCTTTTTATAACCTCCAAACGGCATTTGAATGCCACCTGCTGCGCCATAATTATTGACGAACACTTGTCCAGCCTTCACACGACTTGCCACATAATGTGCTGTGTCTAAATCTTTTGACCAAACACCGGCTACTAATCCATAATCGGTCCCGTTTGCTAATGCAATCGCTTCATCTATTGTTGTAAACGTCAATATTGTTAACACTGGGCCGAAAATTTCCTCTTGCGCCAGTGCAGCATTTGCATCTACGCCATCGAGAATCGTCGGTTGAATATAATAGCCTTTTTCATAGCCTTTAATCGTTATTGTTGCGCCACCAGAGATGACATAGCCATTTTCTTTTGCCTGCTGCAGAAGTGTGGAAATCTTCACGTATTGCCGTTGGTTTAATAGTGGCCCCATATCAACATCCGCTTCTCCTGGGCCGACCTTCAATGCTTGAAATTTCGTAACTAGCTTTTCGACGAAAGCTTCTTTCACATCTTTTTCAATAAGTAACCGCGCACCCGCCGAACATGTTTGTCCAGCATTTTGGATAATGGCACGAACTACCCCTTCTAGTGCCTGTTCCATCGGCGCATCTGCAAAAACAATATTTGGCGATTTGCCACCAAGTTCTAAAGTGACAGGAACAATGTTTTGAGCCGCTGCCTTCATCACTTCAATACCAGTAGGGACAGAGCCTGTAAAAGTTATATGATCAATATCAGTATGTGTCGTTAAAAATGGTCCTACATCTCGACCTAAGCCTGTTATATGCTGAAAAATCCCTTTCGGCAATTTTTCAGCAAACCATTTCGTCATAGCATGCGTCGTCAAAGGCGTATCCTCAGCACTTTTAACAATTACTGCGTTCCCTGTTGCAATCGCTGCGGCAACGCTTCTTGCTGTAATTTGTAAAGGATAGTTCCACGGCACAATATGGACAGTAACCCCAACTGGTTCTAAGACAACCGCATTTAAAATACCGTCTTCGATAGGAATTGTGTCCCCCATAATCTTGTCTGCCGCTCCGCCGTAAAATTCAAAGTAGCGAGCAGCCGCTTCAACATCGGCACGTGCCTGTGTCAAAGGCTTACCAACATCACGACACTCTAGCAAACTCCATTCTTCAGCATGCATACGTATATATTGTGCTAATTGTATAAGTAGCTGACCTCGCTCAAAAGCTTTCACTTGGCGCCACTCTTCACTTTCATATGCATGACGAGCCGCACGTACCGCCTCGTCTACCTGTTCCTTACTAGCATTCTTTAGTTGCGCGAGTACTTCACCAGTAGATGGATTTACCACATCTATTAACCCCTTACCATCTCCTTGCACCCACTTACCATTTATTAACATAGGAATAATTTGCATCGTACCCCTCCTATAAGCCACGGCCACCGTCAACATGTAACGTTGTGCCTGTCACCATTGCTGCTGCGTCTGATAGTAAATAATTTACTGCACCTGCTATATCAGTTGGATCAACTAAACGACCAAGTGGCACTGATTGTATAAAGACATTGTGCTTTGTTTGCTCTGCATCAGCACCATCTGCAGTAAACTGTGCTAGCATCTGCGTATCTGCTGGTCCTGGATGAATTGTATTAACACGAATTTGATGAGATGCAAGCTCAATCGCCAGCCCACGTGTAAAGCTTTCGGCCGCTCCTTTTGAAGCAATATAAGCCTGCAAGCCAGGACGGGGACGCACTGCGGAAATAGATGCAATTGTCACAATTGAGCCTTTTTTTCGCTCCTTCATATAAGGAACTACGGCCTTTGTCGTAATAAATAAACTTTTCACATTTACGTCCATAAGCCGATTCCAGTCATCCATAGTTACTTGCTCAATCGGTGTCGCAGCCTGTGCAATACCTAGCGCATTAACGAGCCCATCAATCCTTCCATACTTTGCAAAAACCTCTTGCGTAATCGCCCGAATACTTTCTTCCTGCAAAACATTGACCTCGTATGTTTGTAACGATTCCTGCGCTAGGTCAGCGAGTGAGGCAACTGATAAATCAATGCCGATTACAATATTTCCTTGCTCTAGCTGATCTTGAATAATTGCTTTCCCCATGCCTCCACCAGCACCTGTCACAATAAGTACTTGCTGTGCCACCGCCATCTTACACACCCCCTGCTGTTTGTCTTATGTTTACAAGCGCCTGACAAATTGCATCGCCCATTTGTGAGGTTGTCGCTTGTCCTCCAATATCCGCTGTTTTTACGGCACCGTCTTTTAGCACGGCTTCAATTGCCATTACAACTCGTTTCTCTGCATCTGGTCTACCGATATGCCCAAGCAATAAAGCAAGAGACCAAATTTGTGCAATCGGATTGGCAATCCCTTTCCCTGCAATATTGGGTGCAGAACCATGCACTGGTTCGAACATCGATGGAAACTCCTTTTCAGGATTTATATTTGCCGAAGGAGACAGCCCAAGTCCTCCGACAATCGCTGACCCTAAATCCGACAGAATATCACCAAATAAATTGGATGCCACAACTACTTCAAAATCTTGAGGACGTTCTACAAAATAAGCGACTAATGCATCAACATAAATAGATTCTAGCGATAATGTTGGCGAGGCTTTTTCTACAATATGTTTCGTATGCTCATCCCAAAATTTCATGGAATGAATAATGGCATTTGATTTCGTAGCACTTGTAATTTTCGACTTACCATATTTACATGCATAGTCACATGCTGCTTGTACGATTTTTTCAACCCCGAGCCGTGTCATAATCGTATTTTGAATTGCCATTTCCTGTGGCTGATTAGGATACATATGGCCACCGCTATTGGAATATTCACCTTCTGTATTTTCACGAAAAATAACCATATCTATATCCCTGCCATTTATGAGTGGTGACGCAATACCTTGTAGCGATTTGACCGGCCTGAAATTTACATATTGCTGAAATTGTTTGCGTATGGGCATAATGAATTCCCATACTGTAACATCATCTGGTACACGAGCATCACCGATTGCACCGAATAAAATTGCATCATAGTTCCTTAATATTGTAAGTGCATCATTTGGCATCATAGTGCCATGTTGTACGTAATAATCCGAGCTCCATGGAAAAATGGTCGTTTCAATTTGTAAAGATGGATCATCTTGCTGAAGTTGGTCAAGCACTTTTAACGCTTCCACCATTACTTCCTTGCCTATACCATCTCCAGGAATAACAGCGATTTTGACCATTACACTTCACCTGCTAAAAACTTTAATGCCGCTAAACGGTAAATGGCCGTCGTTTCTGCCAGTTCTTCAATATCGACATATTCATTAATTTGATGCGGAATTTCACGATCACCCGCCCCAACCGTGACAATGGGTACACCATGTACATGAAGGAAAGTACCATCCGTTGCACCTGGGACACCGTTATAAATCGGCTCTTTCTGCGTTACTTCTGCCACCGCTTCATAAATTGCTTGTACTACTGGTTCTTCCTTCGCAGTAGCGGTTGCCGGGCGATTATCAAGTACAGTGAGCTCCACTTTAAAGTCTGGATCATCTGCTTGTAGTCGTTGAATAATGGCATCAATTTTCCCAAGTAATTCATCATGATTCTGTGCTGGTACGGTGCGAATATCAAGCGTCGTCATACAATGATCTGGAATAACATTAATTTGCGCATCACCTTTCACAGGAGCGCGTAAAATCGTTGGCGTAATCGATGGCCAGTTGAGCATTGGGTCTTTCCCTAATCGTGCCTGCTCTTCTTTTTCTAACTTTTCTAGCTCCACAATCAATCGTGCCATCCGCCAATTCGGATTAATGCCGCTCCATGAAATCGCACCATGCGCCATTTTGCCGAAAATATCGACCTGTAATCGAATAGCCCCACGCTGTGCAATGCATACATTGTTTTCCTGCGGCTCACAAATAATCGCCCCGTCTACGCCATCCGCCCAGCCATTGCGGATAAAATGTTTAATGCCAAGCATAAGCCCCTCTTCATCACACGGGATGCATAAAATGATTTTGCCTGTAAATTCCTCACCGTCTAGTAACAATGACTGACAAGCAGTAATCATACATGCGAGATTCCCTTTTGTATCATTTGTCCCTCGACCATACATACGCCCATCAATGATTTCAGCTCTGAACGGATCATAAGTCCACGCCTCACGATTGCCCTCCGTGACGACATCTGTATGTCCTTCAAATAGTAGGGTTTTCCCTGGCTTCCCCGAATCAATAATGCCAATGACATTTGGTCTTCCAGGTACAACTTCTTCCACAAACGTTTCAATACCGATATCTCGTAAATATTGTGCGACGTAATTGGCTACTTCCTGTTCATTTCCATGCGGGTCATTTTCCCGATAGACACTTTCGATCCGAACGAGCTTTTGTGTTAATGCAATGACCGTTTCTCGATCACGTTTATACGTTTCCGTTGTCTTTATAGTTGGTTCTAGCATTTAGGAAGCCCCCTTTATATTAGTAAAAAATTTACAAATCATATTTTCATATTGTATATTTACTAATATATTGGTTAAATTGATAATCATTCATAGAATTACAGGATCTTTTTTTGCTATGATTTCCCCAATAGAAAACACTCGCTCAAAACGCTATAAAAGCTACGTTTTGAGCGAGTGCACGTATGTTAATCCCCAGCTAGTAATTGGTACTCATACTTAGTAAAATCCATAAGATGCTTAATTTTCTTTTGAAAATATGGAGCAATATCTTCGGTAATTAAGAAAGCACCCGTGACTGGATGAATAGAAGAGAGTTGAAAAATAGTTCGCAACTCCTCTAAAGAAATACCTCTCAATGTTTCCCTACCTTGAATTAATTTACGCTCATCCCCTAAAAGATTCCACGTCACTTCCCGTATAACATTGTTTTCGGAAAGATAATAAGGAGACCTCATTTGTTCTACAAAAAGACACTGCTCGTTCGCAAATTGAAGCGCTTCCTGTTGTATATCATTTGCCCCAATAAACATATAATAGTCATAACCGAACTGTACGAAAAAATCCTCAGTAATCAGTTGACAATAAATATACTCTCTCAGCGCCATTTTACAGACAATAGGAATTTGATCAATGGTTACTAGCATATCTTCTGCCAATGGAATTGTATCAAACAATGGGTCATACAATGGAGAAGTTTTATCCACGTTACTCAAACCATACGTCTCAAGATGAATGAGTCGTACGTTCTCTATTTGATAAACCTCTAGAAATTTCATTACCGTATCCACATATGCTCTCTCGACCTGTAAATAATTGTCTAACGTTACTATTTCTCCATGAAAAGATTTCCCGATTTCTGAAGCACTTGTCCACTCATCTCTCAAATAATAGCCTTCTGCATTTCGATAAGCTGGATTGTATTTTGTAATCCGCCATTGATAATTGATTTCTTTACTCACAGATAGGCACCTACAATTTAAATAAAAGTAGAGATTAACTAAAGTGTTGTGTTAAAAACCTTATCAATTTTCGCTCTATCATAGTCTAAAATCCAATCATTATGCTTTTCATAAATATCTTTTATTGTAGCAGGTGAAGTTGCCAACAAATCACAACCTCTGTCATCGTAGACGTGAAAAATGGTTTTCCGATGACTATTTATGAAGTATACGTCATAGTAAATCCGCGGTTTCAATCCTAAGTCTTGATTGCAAATGGCTTTTAACAATGGAATATAGTTAAAATCGGAAGTTTTACATTGTAAAGTAAATCGATGCGTTATTAATTTCCCATCTTCATCATCTTCAGGGAATATATATGGTAACGCTTCATGCTTTAATTTCAACAATAAAGATTTGTTCACATAGCGCGGAAAATTTCTTAACTTACGTTTTAAGTTTCTATTATTTTTTAAATCATGAATGTCCATCACGACAAAAATCTCTTCATGTGGCACATGTAGTGCTTCAAATAAAGTAATGGCTCTTTTATAACACCCTAACACATAAGGGCTATTTAGATAATGATACTCATTTTTCCAATCGACACCCAGTTCAAAGCGAATTCCAATATCCCAGCTATAAAATAAAGGTGGTCGAAGTTGTAAATGGGGGTAATTTTCGTGCATAAAGTCATTTAACTGCATTTTATCACCTCTCATTATTATCTCCTTAAAATTTCGAATTTCGGGGAAACACAAACTACTATGTTTCAATAACTATAAATGTTAGTATATTAGCTCTTTACCAAATAAACAGTGGTTTCTAATAACTTAAACTCGCCCAAAACGCTTTAAATGTAACATTTTAGGCGAGTTATTGTGTTCATAATATTATATAAATGACGGCTTTGAACACCTCTATTTACTTAACTCCCAGCTAATAAATAGTATTCATACTTACTAAAATCCATTTTATGCTTGATTTTCTTTTGGAAAAACTTCGCATTATCCTTTGTAATTAAGTAAGAGCCTGTTACTGGATGGATAGATGATAGTTGAAAAATATTTTGCAATTCCTCTAAAGAAATATCAGTCAATATTTCACTATCTTCGATTATTCTTTCTCCTGGAAAGCTCCATGCCACTTCTCGAATAACATTTTTTTCAGAAAGATAATACGGGGATATCATTTGTTCTACAAAAAGACGCTGCTCGCTCGCAAATTGAATCGCTTCCTGTTTTATGCTAGTAGCACCAATAAATAGATAATAGTCATCACCGAGATGGACAAAGAAATCCTCGGTAATCATTTGGCAATGAATAAACTCTCGCAACGCCATTTTACAGACAATAGGAATTTGATCAATGGTTACTAGCATATCTTCTGCCAATGGAATTGTATCAAACAATGGGTCATACAATGGAGAAGTTTTATCCACGTTACTTAAACCATACGTCTCAAGATGAATGAGTCGTACGTTCTCTATTTGATAAACCTCTAGAAATTTCATTACCGTATCCACATATGCTTTCTCGACCTGTAAATAATCGTTTAACGTCAATATTGCCCCCTGAAAAGATTTTCCGATTTCTGAAACACTTGTCCATTCATCTCTCAAATAATGTCCTTCAGCATTTCGATAAGATGGATTGTATTTTGTAATCCGCCATTGATAGTCGATTTCTTTATGCACTAATATATACACCTCCATTTTTATAATATTAATTAGATATTATCAAAAACTAATCACGAATTCTTTTAAAAACAGCATCATAAGTACCTAATTTAATAGTGTTATTTTTTAAATATTCTACCTTGTCGGTCCCTGCTTGCCTACACCCTATTTACTTCTATTATCCAAAATATCTTGAATCGTATAGTCTGCTAGCACAGATTGAAACGTTTTTTCCGCTTTCGCAATAATCATTGAAATAAAACGTTCTGAACCGGTAGATGGTACTGACCAATAAGGTGTTTCACTATCATTTCCTAACACGATATAAATATCTTGCATCGTAATTTGCGCTGGTGCTTTATTGAGACAATAGCCACCGTAACGGCCACTATGCGCCTGTACATAGTCATGTTCTGCAAGCTTCGCAAGCATTTTCCTAACGAAGGTAGCATCCTCCCCTAGCTTCTCCGCAATAACATTACTTTTTTGTAGTTCATTCGATTCCGCCATTAGGACGATTGCTCGCAATGCTACATGGAACCATTTTGGCCCTAGATCACCCGATTGGATAAGTAGCTGCATTGTCATTCCCCCAATTTTCAAAATACTCTATTTTTAATTTGACTTCTCTTATTCATTGTACTATATTTTAATTGTGATATTTTAATCACAATTAAAATGATAGCGTTTTCAAAAATAAGGAGGGCATGCAATTGGAAAATCGAGTACATTCTGAGTTAACAACATTCTTATCCGCTATGCAGGAACTAAATTTAACAAGAGAGAATATTGCTGAATCACGTAGTGTCATGAATGAAGCGCTTGGTAGCGAAGAAGTAAAAATGGAAAACGTTACAACGACAGAACGCTATATTACTAGTCCTAACGGGGCACCAGATGTACGAATTCGAATTTACGAACCGACTGAAAAATACGGCACGTTGCCTGCTATTTTGTATATCCACGGCGGCGGTTTTATCATTGGGTCTATCGAAATGTTTGATGCAAGTTGTCAGATGCTTGTTTCACAATTAGATTGTGTGGTCGTTTCAGTTGGCTATCGCTTAGCACCCGAACATCCTTATCCTGCTGGTGTAGAAGATTGCTATACAGCGCTTGAATGGGTAGCGGCAAATGCGGATGAATTAGGTATCGATTTAACACGTCTTGCAGTACATGGTGCAAGTGCTGGAGGCGGATTAACGGCTGCTGTTTCACTCATAGCTCGGGATCGAAAAGGGCCTAAAATTGCTTTCCAAATGCCACTATATCCAATGATTGATAATCGTTGTACTTTACCTTCAAATGACGAAATTTCAGATGCCCGAGTATGGAATGGTCCACAAAATCATCTAGCATGGGAAATGTATTTAGGGCCAAATTACGCTGTTGATGCGCCTATTTATGCGGCTCCTCTTCATGCAGAGGATTATAGCGATCTACCTCCTACGTATACATTTATAGGAGATTTAGATCCATTCCGTGATGAAACAATCGAATATATTGCCAGACTGACAAAGGCGGGTGTACCGACCGAATTCCATCTATATCCAGGTTGCTTCCATGGCTTTGAACACATGGTCCCTCAAGCGGTAATCAGTCAACGTGCAATTGAAAATTATATGTATGCCTTTAAAAAAGCTTTTGAAAAAGCGGCTTCACCTACTACTTAACTAATCAGCGATTCTGGGGAATTTATCGGTGATTTCCAATGTTCTATCGGTAATTCCTGATGCTCTATCGGCGATTCCTGATGTTCTACCAGCGATTCGCATGGTTTTATCGGCGATTTCAAAATCAACCAATCCAACATTTCTGCCGTTGATGTCCGCTGCGGGCGGGGGTTCCTCGGGCACACCATTAGCCTCAGGAGTAGCCGACTCTGCTACTATCAACTATAAAAGAATCACATTCCTTTCTATATCAAGACAACAAAAAGAGCATCTAAATTTAGATGCTCTTGCGAATATTTTTTTATGCTATTATTGCTGACGTGATTCCGTCATTTGCTTCCATACAGAACCTTTTGCCTCTTCACCTTGTTCAATACGAGCGATGGCCATTTTTACTTGAAGCTTCACTTCAAACTCTTTATCCTCTTCAGCTGCCTTTAACGCTTGTAATGATTGCTCTGTCCCTACTTCATACAAATACATCGCTGCGCGCCAACGAACAAGCTTATTTTTATCTTGCAATGCTTGTTGCATCGCCTCTTCAAATTCCACCAAGCCTAGGTCACTCATACAGTCGCCCGCAGTACGGCGCACCGCAGCACTTTTATCACGTAATGCTTTTTCCAAATACGGTACAACTGCTACATCTTCTATCATGCCTAAGTAAACTGTTGCTAGGCGACGAATAGACATTTGTTCATCTTGCAACGCTAAATCTAAAAGTGGCAGGTCATCTAGCTCTGGATCCGCCATTTGGTCAAGTAATTGGAAACGTTTTTCCCATTCTGGCTGTTGGAACTGCTCCACCGTTATTTTTAGTTTAGCAGGCTTTTGGTAAACCTTTTCTGTATCATTAATCGTTGCCACAATGTCAGCTAAACGTTGTGCAGAATAAGTTACATCAATTTCCTGTTTGACCGCTTCTGCAATTTCCTCAAGCTCGCCATAACGAACACCGTAGTCAATCCATTTACGTTGGAAGATATAGTTTTCATCGACATCTGTTTCAATAATTTTATTGAAGGCATCAACAAAGCGTTCACCACAGCTTACACGGTATTCGCGTTGATTATCAAATACCTTTACTTGCAGTGGGACCTGTTTGTAAAACTGTACATGGACATAAACTTCACCGTAAAATTCATTGGCAATTTGTATATCACTAGCTTCCGTTACATCCTCGCCTAATACTTGTCGAATGCTCGATAAAATACTTTCCCATGCGTATTTTGCATTACGCTCAACTGCAAAGAAATCTGCTACATGATAAACACCTTTAACCCCCTCAATGGCTAAAATAGCTGCCGATTCACCAGTAGCCTCGTCTTTATTATCCTTTGTAAAGTTAAAGCTTTTGCCAAACGGTAACTCCGTATCGACGATAATCTTCATAGAATTGGGACTTGGTGTCGGCTCAATTGTAATAATTTTCATGTTATACGCTCCTTATCCGTTTACGATTTCATCTAAGTACGACCATCTTTCTATTAAATGCTCATATTTTGCATTCAGCTCATCTAGTTTAGCCGTTAACTCCTGTAATTTAGTAAAGTCAGCGCCAGCGCTTGCAATACCTTCTTCTGTCTCCATAATTGCAGTCTCTGTTTTTTCTATATCATCTGCAATGGTTTCCCATTCTTTTTGTTCTTTAAATGATAGTTTTTTCTTATCTGATTTTGGCTTCTCTATCTTTTGCTTGTCGGCTTTCGGTGCTTCCACTTTCACAGACGTTTCCTGCTCCCGCTTCTGTAAATAATCACTATAAATATCAAGTGACTCATCTACATGTCCTTGTCCGTCTAAAACCCATAGTTTTTTAGCAATACGATCGAGGAAGAAGCGATCGTGGGAAATAGTAATTACGACACCTGGGAAATGTTCAATAAAGTCCTCTAATACCCCAAGTGTTTCAATATCTAAGTCATTGGTTGGCTCATCCAGTAATAGCACATTCGGTTGCTCCATTAATAATCTTAATAAGTGCAGACGCTTGCGTTCTCCACCGGATAACTTACCAATCGGCGTACCATGTGCATGTAGTGGAAATAAAAAACGCTCCAACATTTGTGCAGCAGAATAGCGTACACCCTCGGCATCCGTAATATCATTTGACGCTTCACGAATATATTCAATCATGCGCTCATTTTCATTCATCTTCGGTAACGTTTGTTTAAAATGTGCAAGTTTTACAGTAGAACCGACATGAATTTCTCCTTTGTCTGGCGACAGTTCACCAGCAAGCATGTTGAGTAAAGTTGACTTTCCAACGCCATTGGCACCAATTATACCGATTCGATCGCCCTGTTGCAGTAAAAACGTAAAATGCTCTACTATTTTTTGCGAACCGAAAGCCTTTGATATATTTTCAGCCTCTAATACTTTTCGTCCAAGTCGCGTTGTTGCTAAGCCCAGTTCAAGAGAAACATCATCTGACTTGCGCTCTAAGTTATCTTCTAGCTGTTCGAAGCGCTGAATACGTGCCTTTTGCTTTGTTGAGCGTGCCTTCGCACCACGGCGAATCCATTTTAACTCTGAACGATAACGATTGCGATCTTTTTGGGCTGAAGCAGCAGCCATTTCCTCGCGAATTGCACGTGCCTCTAAAAAGTCTCCATAATTCCCTGTATGGCGATATAGCGTTTGGTCTGCTATTTCGTAAATATGCGTCGACAATTCATCTAAGAAATAACGATCATGGGTAATGAAAATAACAGCACCCTTTAAGCGTAACACCATTTCCTGTAGCCATTCTGTTGACTGAACATCTAAATGGTTGGTCGGCTCATCTAATAAATAAAGGTCTGCTGGTTCAATTAACACTTTCGCTAAAGCGACACGCTTTTGTTGACCACCAGAAAGGGTTAACACTTCCTTATCAAACATTTCAATGCCTAGCTTTGTCAGCGCAGTTTTAGCAAGTGCATTGACATCCCATGCTTGCTCTTCGTCCATGCGCTGCTGTAAGCTAAACAATGTTTTTTGTAAGCTTTCTGATGTTGGATTTAACGCGAGGGCTGCAACAATTTCTTCATATTGACGGTTAAGTTGTAAAACGGGAGAATCACCGGCAAACACTGCCTGTAGTACTGTTTCGCCACTATTAAATGTAGGTTCTTGCGGTAAATAAGCAACACGATATTTATTTGGGCGATCAATCTCTATTGCATCCGCTTCGATTTGACCGGCTAAAATTGATAGCAATGTTGATTTCCCTGTTCCGTTAATGCCAATTAGACCCGCACGTTCCCCTTCATATATTGTAAATTCAATATTTTGAAAGAGCGTTTTATCGCCCACTGTCTTCGTTAAATTTTGTACGATTAAATGACTCATTATGCTTTTCCATCTCTTTCGTTTTGTAATTGCTCTAAAAAGCATACCATAAATTGATGACGTTCATTAGCCATTTGCTTGCCTTTATCGGTCGTCATTAAATCTTTTAATAATAAAAGCTTTTCGTAAAAATGGGTTACAGACGACGTATTTTTACTACGATAATCTTCCTCAGACATTGTTGTTCTTGCTTCCTCTGTGTCATCATATAATTTCCGACCTTTGGCACCCCCATAAGCAAATGTCCGCGCAATTCCAATCGCTCCAATTGCGTCTAAACGATCAGCATCCCGTACAATTTTCGCTTCAATAGAAGTTGCCTCTAGCTCATTGCCACCATTAAATGACACTTGTGCGATACAATCACGAATATGTTGTTTTTTAGCTTCACTTATTTTCAATTCATGAATCAACTTGTCTTCTTGCTCTTTACTATCTGTATACTTCTTATCACTTACATCGTGTAAAAGCACTGCCATTTTCACAACGTCTGCATCTGCTTTAGGCTCTGTATGTAAAATCGCTAACGCATTTTGATAAACACGCTCAATATGTTGAAAGTCATGACTCGCATCAAATTGCTCATATATGCTACGCACCTTGTTCTTTAACTCATTCATATTATTAATCAGTCCTTTCTCTTTGCCTATTATACTGTATTGCTATGGGAAGTTGGTAACGATGTCGCCTTTTCTATAGGAAAAACAAAAAAAGATACATATCAATTGACTAATTATTCAGAATATTGTAGGATAAATATACAGAACAAACTTTATTGTTCTGTAAGCTCACAATTTGCGTAATGTACAAAAGCTATGTGTTTTTACAGTTTTAAACAACTTCAGCGGGTATACAATTGAATACTGTTTTGCAAAGAAATGCGTATAGTGTAACCGATCATCTTCAATAAAAGTGAACACTTTCCCTAAAATTTCAAGTTTGTTGACCCGCATAGTGGAAGTACAATACAAAAATGTGAACAACCAGTTAGCTTTGTTTTCGCGACCGCGAAGGTTTTGACCAAATGTAGCAAGGCGTTATGGATTTATCATTAAACGCTGTTACCTTCTAACATGCTTTTACTGAATATGTTTGAACGTAACTTCTCCTTTTAATGATTAATGTATAACCCACTATGCGATCATTTTGCGAAAAGCCGCTTCATTAGAGTCGTGTTAACAATATTCGATAATTCATTTAGACAATGAAAGTTCATTTAAGCCATTTGTAAGAAATACGTTATGAAGGAAGTAGGAAAGAAATTGATCGTATGTAATACCCTCCCGCTGAAGGAACAATAAAAGCTGCCCATCTCGATGAGATGTTGGCAGCTTTTATGAATTAGGTTGCTTTCTTTCTATTTTAGCATTCTATTTTTTTCTTTTTACAAACCCTTACCAATAACCGTATCAATTTCCTGTAATAGCTTGGCATTTTTCATCGTTGAGCTTAAATTTAAATGGCTTTGATCAACTTGAATAACAGCTATATGCATGCCTTCTTTAATGCTAGCACTTGGTACAGGTACCATCCCTTCAATATCAAATGTCATTATTAAATCTGGAAATCTCGATTGAATAGTCCCTGCCTTTGATAATGTCATATATTCATTCCAGAAAGTTAATTCAACATCCTCAACAGTTAAGCTACCGACATCAAAGCCGTTCTCCTTTATCAAAGAAAAATCCTTTACTACTCCAGATACGATATGCTCGCCATTTAACAGTTGAATAATATTATCTAATTTTTCATCCATTGTTCGCCCATTTAGGAAGCTATATCCGAGCTCAATAGCAGCAGATATTGCATTTGGTGCACCATGTTCCTTCAAATAGCCTATTGTTACTGGATTACGTGTCACCGCTACCATTCCTCCAGCTAGAATAGAAGCATGACGAACTGTTTTTGCAGTGTTTTGTAAATTACCTTCAGCTAAGCCTTGAATAGCGAAATCATCTTTTCCACCTGCATAAAATTGAACGGATTGATAATCTTGTTGCTCATGTAGGTTTAAAGAACCCATTATGGCAGTCGGGTGAGCCCGTCCATTGCAAGGGGCATCAACAACTGGTACGTTCAATAATACCGATTGTAACCAACCATTGATTGTCGTTATAGCACCATTTTCATTCGTAATAATTCCTTTTAATTGATGATCCATATAAGTATTCATATGTTGATAGCTCCAGCATAGCTGTTCATTGGATACATATTGTTCTTCCGCTGAAGGTGCTCCAACCATCGCTACGCAGGCTACTAAATCTTCATGGTTTAATGCCGTTAGATCGATAAGTTGAGGGTTTCCAGCAGCGAAAATTTCCTCAACTAACTTTAAGCCTTCCCCTAGGAGGCCACCACCGCCGCCTCCTAGGATTGCCCCTCCATAAACAGCAGCTAAACCATCCTCATACGTTAACACCTTTACCATCTGCACTTACCCCTTTCTATTTTCCTATTTTCAGAATGGAAGAAAAGAAGCTATATAAAGCGTCTCCAGCAATAACACCTGCTGCAAAAACAGTCATTTCAGATTCTCTCTTACCTTTTGTCATATAAGTGAAAATAACACGAAGTAAAATGCCTACTAATACTGCCCAACCAGCTATAGGATTGATTAGTAATAAACCAGTCGCAAACAGAATACCCATTTGTCTCTTTGAACCGCCAATTAATTGAATCAATGCCCCAGGAATCGCCCAAATCAATAGCTGTTTTGCTACGTCACCAGTCACTCCTGATTGGATAGTGGCTGCGTATACATGGTTGACAGGTGCTACTAAACCCTGTTCAAAATAAGATTGATATGAAAGTAAAACTACAACAGCAGCTATTGAAAACGCTAGCATACCAGCAATCATTTGCTGTTTACGTCCTTCTTTTTCTAATACAGGATCACTGCCATTTCCACGTAAAATAAAACCTGTTTTCAAGTCATAACCCATATCTGCAAATGCTACCCCTGTTGCCGCACTAAAGCCAGCTAACAAAGCAAGAGCAGGTGCCGGGAAACCAATTAATATTCCGACAATTAGTGTGATAAACGCTACTGCAAATGCAGGGAACCAGCCTGCATGCATTGCAGCAATCCCAACGATAAGTTCGTGAACAAACGCTGCAATTGTTGCGAAAATGATAAAGCCGATGAGCATTCCAAAAGACATATGTGAAATCATACCACCTATTAAAGCAATTAATAATGCAATCGCTAAATAAGCAATAAAACCTACACCGAAACCTTGTCGAATTTCTTTTTGGTCTTTTGAATAGATTAATTCTTCTGACTCTTTAGTTGCTCTTTTACCTAGCAAAGTAAAAGCAACCTGGAAAAGGGCTACAATGCCCGCTCCAATCATAACACCATGTGGTATATAATATTCATTCAAATCGACATTAAATAATTGAACAGAATAACCTCTCAGTAAAAGACCAATTCCAAACATGGTAAGCGCCCAAATATTTCCGATAAATGCTACCCCGAAAGCTGACATTGGAATTTTAAGAACAGACCCAACTATACCGATTAACACTCCGCCAATTAAAACCTTTGCATTTTTACCACCTTTATCACCGGCTTTAATAGCCTCTGCTGTTGCAATCCCCGGTGGCCAAGTACCTGTTGCTGGGAAAATCTTTGTATCAAAAAATTTATATAATAATAAAGCATCCACAAACATTGCTAATATAACACCAATAAACAATGGCAAAACTAAATTTTCATAACCTAAAACATATGGAATACCAATTGGCAACATTAAACTACTCGCTGCACTAAAAGTAGCCGATGAGATTGCAGTCTGTATAATATTTTGTCTATGCACGGATTTAAATGCAATTAGCTTGCCAATTGGAATTCTTCCTAAAATCATCGCAAATATCGCACCAATAATGGATGTATTAGCAGAAATACCTAAAGTCGTAATTAGCTGTATCCCAATAATTGCCCCTACAACAGATGTTAAGACAATCATTAGTAAAGTTACAGGCTCCAAAGCCCGTGGATGTAATACTTTATTATTCATAATGTCAGGTCCCCTATTGTTGTTATAGTTTAGATATGTGAGATTGAATTTGATGAGCAATTTTCACTAACTGTTCAAGCATGTATTTCTCCCTTTGATCGTCAATGTCATATACTAATCCAGATATCGTTAGAGATGCCATGATTTCTTTCTTATGATTGAATAATGGTACACTTATACCAAAAGCATGTTCATTGTACTCCCCGACAGTAACACACCACTTATTTTGTCGTATGGTTTGTAACTCCTCTTGTAAATTATCAAGTAGCTTTTTATGCTCCTCTTCAGACTGCTTTTCATGAAAATAGGCTAACAATTCAAGTTGCCTTTCTTTGTCTAAATAGGCAAACATAACTTTACAGGAAGCACCAATATAAAGCGGTGTTTTTGTACCTAAAGACACCGCATATTTTATATTCTTACTACTTTCAGCAATTTTTGTTGTGACTCCATACTCATTATCCATATAAGTTAGAAAGACTGATTCATTGATTTCACTTGCAAGACTTTGCATCAATTCATAAATTGTAAAGTGAGGGTCATTTGTATGGGAGAGCATGTCATGAAATATAAACATTTTATAACCTAATTTATATTTTTTTGTAGCTTCATCCTGTAATAAATACCCTGCTTCAGTAAATGTATTGATCGTTCTTTGCACAACACTTGTATGTAATTTTGTCATGCGTGCAATTTCACGTACACCTAAAGCACTTTCTGTAGTTGCAAAGCATTCTAGTATATCCAATGAGTTTTTTAATGTCTTGACAGTCATTTATATATTTCTCCTTTTATGCGTTTTGGTAACCGTAACGTTTTTCAGCTACCTCTAAAGAAATATATCCATTTAATAGATCTTTTTCAATTGCTTTCGTACTTCTCTCTTGTGGATTGCCATAGCCTCCCCCTGTTGCTGTGACAAGTTCAATACGATCGCCTTTCTGTAATTCATAATTGGCGAGCACTCCTACTGGCCCGACCTTTGCACCATCTTTTTTATGAATAATCAGATAGTTATGCGAACCTTCCTCACCATCATTTAAGCCAAACGGTGCAAATTTATGTCTACCTAAGTTGACAGAAACCTTTTGGCTATCATGATTAACGGTATAAACTCGGCGTACACCTAAGCCACCTCTATATTGCCCTGCACCAGCACCATCGCAATTTAAGCTATATTCATCAATTTGAATACCGTATTTTGTCTCTGCAATTTCAACAGGAAGATTATACGTTTCTCCATCTCCCATACAATATTGCCCACTTTGACCATCGTCATCATTTGATGCTCCCCAGCCACCTACTGATGGCTCAACAATTAGGAATGATTCATTATTTTCAGGATTTTTGCCTGTTAAAATAAATGTACAAACCGACTGTAAATGCCCAGCTGATAATCTTTCAGGTAAATGAGGTGCAAGTGCCTTCCAAATTAAGTCTGCTGCTCCAATACGTGCCTCAAAGTTCATCGAAACAGGATGTGGACGCTTGGCTGATACAATTGAATTATCATCTGTAAGAATTGTTAGGCGTGTAAAGACACCTTCATTAATCACGTCAATATCTCCAAGTAATGCTAAGAACATTACACGAACACTAGCCATTAAGCCAAATTGTGAACAGTTTACTGGCACATTCACAGCAGGGTGTGAGCCTCTAAAGTCACAAATAAATTCTTCATCGCTAATCGTTACTTTCACTTTAATTGGATAAGGTCCACCTTTTAATGGATCGCCCTCAATAAAGTCTTCTGCATAAAATTCACCTTTTGGTAGATGTTGAAGCTCAAGCTCTACAATTTTTTCACCTTTGTCCAATAATTTTTGAATGGACAACTTCACCGATTCAGCACCAAATTTCCGACAAAGCTCTGAAATCCGTTTCTCACCTGTTTTCAAGGCTGCTACTTGCGCTAACATATCTCCAATAGATAGCTCTGGTAGACGAACATTTGTATATATAATTTCATAAATGCCTTCGTTAAGCTCCCCCTTTTGATAAAGCTTCACACCTGGTAGCTGAAGACCTTCCTGATAGATTTCATTTGAATTACTTGTAAATGAACCAGGGTCCATCCCACCTACTTCGGTCCAATGTGCTTTGTTTGCAGAATAAGCAATAATTTCTCCATTGTAGAAAATTGGTAAAACTAATCCTACATCTGATAAATGCGAGCCTCCCCCAACATAAGGGTCATTTATAATGATGACATCACCTTCGTTTAATTTTCTCCCATTATCATATTTTTCTATGACACGTTGAACCATTGGACTCAACATCCCAATAAAACTTGTCACACCATTACCTTGACTAATCAAATTACCCTTTGCATCAGTTAAACCGCAGGCATAATCTAAAACCTCATAGATAACAGGGCTCATCGATGAGCGTGCTAATGCAACAAACATCTCATCTCCAATGGCCAGCAATGAATCCTGAATAATTTCTATAGCAAAAACATCTTTTTTCATGTGTTATTTCCCCTCCATCTCTACAATTAGATTTCCGAATTTATCTATTTCAATAGATTGCTTTTCATTTATCACAACTGTAGATGTAGGACTTTCCACAATAGCAGGACCAGCAATAACATAGTCAGGTACTAATTTTTGTTGATCGTATACGCTAACCTCTACCCAGCCTGTTTCTTTGACGTATAGCTTTCGAGTTGCTTTTATACATGTCGAAGCATCAATATGTGAGAAATCTAACTCCTTAAACTGGACCGCTTCATCTTTTCCATAAATCGTCAGATGTAAATTTACTAGCTCTATTGAAGTCTCTGGTAAGTCAAAAGCGAACTCCTGTTTATGTTTGATATGGAAAGCTTCTGCTAATTGAGCTAGCTCTTTTTCATGAAGCGAAGTATTAGAGGCATTTAATTTAACTGCATGCTCTTGACCTTTATAGCGCAAATCATAATTAATCTCGAAATAATAATGTTCCTTCGATAAAGGTGCATCCGCATAAGCATTTTCAATAGCCTCATCAATATTTTTTTGGATAGCAGTTAAATGATGATTATCAAAATTCATTAAGCTGGTTTGAATATAATCTTGTCGATATTCTGTCATCAACATCCCTAATGCTGAAAAGACTGATGAGCCATAGGGAATAATAACTTTCTTCATGCCTAGTTCTTCAGCTAAATTAATCGCATGTAGTGGACCACCGCCACCAAAGGCAACCATTGTAAAATCCTCAGGGTCATAGCCTTTACGAATAGAAATGAGCTTAAGAGCATTTAGCATATTAGAGTTGGCAATATCTAAAATTCCTTGCGCTGCTTCTTCTGCTGTCACATTAAACGGTTTTGCGATTGCTTCAGTAAGTGCTTCCTCCACTTTGTCAATAGACACTGGATTATCGAAATTTTCTAATGATAATCTACCTAAATAGACATTTGCATCTGTAATTGTTGGCTGCGTATTGCCTAAACCATAAGCAACAGGTCCTGGATTTGCTCCAGCAGAATCTGGACCAACTTTTAAGGAGCCGAATGGATCGACGCGTGCGATGGAACCACCACCATTACCGATTTCAACAATATCTACAACAGGTGTTTTAATCGGATAACCTGCAAATTTTTCATTTCTTTCAATATAGTAATCTGTTGTAACATTTACTTTTCCTTCCGTAATGAGTGAACATTTTGCTGTCGTTCCGCCAACATCAAATGCAATGATATTCGCTTCATTTAAAAGCTCTCCTAGCTTTGCGGCACCAAACATACCCGCTACAGGACCAGATTCAACTAGATTAATTGGCAATTCCATCGCTTTATCAAAGCTTGTCGTTCCACCGTTTGATTGCATTATTTTCAAATGATCTGTTATACCAATCGAGCTTAATTTTTCTTTTAGGTTTTTTAAATAAGCGTGTGCAATTGGTTTTACATATGAATTTAAAACAGTAGTATTTGTTCTTTCGTATTCTCGATATTCTTTAATTGTTTCGCTTGAAAGTGTGATGTACACCTCTGGCCATAGCTTTTCAATTTCTTCTTTTAGCTGTAATTCATGAATTGGATTTTTATAGCCATGGATCAATGAAATAGCAATAGCCTCTACACCTAATTCCTTGAATTTACTAACAATTACTCCAACTTCATCGGTCTTAAGCGCTTTCATAATATTTCCTTTAAAATCGATGCGCTCATCAATCTCTTGTCGTAAGTATCGCTCTACAAAAGGTTCTGGTTTTTTATATTTAAAATTATAAAGGTCTGGACGATTACCACGAGCAATCTCTAATACATCACGGAAACCTTTCGTTGTAATCAGCCCGACTACGCCCCCTTTTCTTTCCGTTAATGTATTAATAATGACCGTTGAACCATGAATAAATGATTCAATCAATGAATCTTCCGTAACGTGTCGCCCTAATACATTTAAAATACCGTCCTCAAAATGACCTGGAGTCGTATGTCCCTTATCAAAATGAAGATTTCCCTTTACATCTGTGTAAACTAGGTCAGTAAATGTACCGCCGATATCTGTTGCGATTTTCAAGACTTCACCCCTCCGTGTTCCTATTATCGGAACAGTGTTCCGATTAAGAATTAAATAAATTATATTTAAAATAAAAAGAAAATTCAATGTATTTTTTAAATAAAAATTTATTTGACAATTAAATTTATCGTAAAAAACCTCTTTTTCTTACCATTTTTAGGTTTTCATTTATAAAAACAACCAAATATTACATTTTATAAATTTGCTTTTATTAGTGTTATAAAAACACAAAAAGACCCTGGTTATACACCAGAGCCCTAAACTACATAATTAAAAAAAATCATATCCTCTATAGGAGAGGATAATTATAAATAAAAAGCCTTTTAGAAAATATAAGTTTATTGGAAAACGTTTATGAATTATCTATCGCCATACTTCTTCTATGTTCCCTGTTTATCGTAAGACTTCTAGAAAGATAAAGCGAGAAATAAAGCTTTCTGCCTTTGAATTTACAATGAATTTTTTAAAATATTTAAGCTGCCCTTTCTGACTAAAAAGGAGCAGCCTTTAATATTTTATAATAATTTAGAACAATCCTACCGCATGTCCTTCACTATCAACATCCATTCGTAAGGCAGCTGGCTGTTTTGGTAAACCTGGCATTGTCATAATATCACCTGTCAGACAAACTAAGAAGCCTGCACCAAGCTTTGGAATGACTTCACGAATCGTTACGGTAAATCCTTCAGGACGTCCAAGTAACGTTGGTTGGTCAGATAATGAATATTGCGTTTTTGCCATACAAATCGGCAGAACGTCCCAGCCGAATTTTTCGATTTGCACGATTTGCTTTTTCGCTTGATCTGTAAAATGAACATCTTTCCCGCCATAGACCTTTTGTACGATTGTACGGACTTTTTCTTCAATCGATTCTGCTACATCGTATAAAGGGGAGAAATTATTTTCTTCATCGAGGACAGAGAGTACTTGCTCAGCTAAGGCTAAACCGCCTTTGCCGCCCTCTTCCCAGACATTTGTACGGGCAATGCGAACATCATGTTCTTGACACCAATTTAACACTGCTTCCAGTTCAGCTTCTGTATCTGTAATAAAACGGTTTAACGCAATGATTGGTTCAACACCGAATGTGCGAATCGTCTCAACGTGTTTGGCTAAGTTTTCAATGCCTTGTAACAGTGCAGGCACGTTTTCTCCAACGAGTGCTGTTTTCGCGACACCGCCATGCATTTTCAATGCACGAATTGTTGCCACAATCACTACGGCACTTGGTTTGAAGCCTGCTTTACGTGCTTTAATGTTCATGAACTTTTCAGCACCTAAATCGGAACCGAAGCCCGCTTCTGTTACAACGATATCAGCTAACTTACGTGCTGTTTGTGTTGCCATAATCGAGTTACAGCCATGTGCGATATTAGCAAATGGACCACCATGAATAATAGCAGGTGTCCCTTCTAATGTTTGCACTAAGTTTGGTTTGAAGGCATCTTTTAATAGCAGTGTTAGTGCGCCTTCTACTTGTAAATCACGTACAAATACCGGCTCACGATTATACGTATAACCGATGACGATACTTGCTAAACGCTCACGTAAATCATCGATGCTTGTTGCTAAACAGAACACCGCCATAATTTCAGAGGCAACTGTAATATCAAAGCCATCCTCACGTGGCATTCCTTGCACTGGACCACCAAGACCGATAACCACTTTTCTTAGAGCACGGTCATTTAAGTCCATTACTCGTTTCCAAATGATACGGCGAGGATCAATGTTTAATGCATTCCCTTGATGGATATGATTATCTATAAATGCTGAAAGCGCATTGTTGGCTGTTGTGATAGCATGCAAGTCACCAGTGAAATGCAGGTTTATATCTTCCATTGGTACAACTTGAGCGTATCCTCCACCTGTCGCGCCTCCTTTTACACCCATTACTGGGCCAAGGGAAGGCTCACGCAATGCGACAACAACATTTTTCTTTAATTGATGAAGTGCATCTGCCAACCCAACCGTTACTGTTGATTTTCCTTCACCAGCTGGAGTTGGACTTATCGCTGTCACTAAAACAACCTTCGCATCCTCGCCCTGTGCTGTTATTTTTAAAGGATCTATTTTTGCCTTGTAGCGGCCATATTGTTCTAGTGCATCTTCTGGAATACCTGCCGCTTTTGCAATGTCTATAATAGGCTTCATAACCGCTTGACTAGCGATTTCTAAATCTGTTAAAGGTTGATTCTTCGTTGTCATTTGGCACCCTACTTTCTATATTATTTAACTCCATTATAGACTTTATTGAGAAAGAAAACACAGTTAGTTACGCAATATTTCGACAATCAATTGACAACTGTAATCAATTCATGTATGTTCTAAGAGAAAATGCAATTTTTTCATTTTTTATCAATTATGCCAAGAGTTAATTGATAGTATTTTACATTCAAGCGCATTGGAGGCGAATGCTTATGCAACAAGGAATCGTAAAGTGGTTCAATAACGAAAAAGGTTATGGCTTTATTGAATGTGATGATGGAGAAGATGTATTTGTACATTTTACGGGCATACAAGAGGAAGGCTTCCGTACACTTGAAGAAGGACAGAAGGTTTCATTTGATGTAGTGGAAGGCAATCGTGGCCCTCAAGCGTCAAATGTTGTAAAATTATAAGCGACAAGGAGCTGTTCAACAAATGAACAGCTCCTTCTTTATTTTTATTTTGTCATTATGGGTTAAGCCAATAAAATGCTCCAGGAGAAATTAATGTTTCCTTCGTCCGATCTGTATCTCTCAACGTAACACCGAACGGCCCTTCACATTTTCGACCAAGCATCATTTTTGTTGCGGCAGCTTCTTCGTAAAAATCTAAACGAATATTAGGCAAATGTAATGAAATAAATTCCGAGTGAACTTCAGGCTCTGATAATTGTAATACTTCTTGCCATATCTTTGCCGTTGCCCTCGCATCTTGGACATAAAACTGTACTGACTCCATCGAAATATTTTGTGTTGTTTTTAGTGCGCCACTTGTCTCTAATTGTGCGTAACGCTCCTCATCCCCATCAGCCCATTCAATAAAAAATGGAAAATCGATTACTTGCTCTTGTTTCCCGAAATGTAATAGTTTCCATTCAACAACTGATCCATCAGGTCGTGTTCGACTACAAGCATCTGGTCCATAAACTTCTAAACCTAGCGCACGTAAACGCTGTGCCTCTTCTTCTATTTTTGTAGTACGTAAAGCAATTCTAGAAAAACCATAGCACTCATTGTCCTGTTTAAAAGTATAATGTAAGGAATACGGTAATTTCGCCGCTTCCTCAAATAGCGCATGATCATAAACCGCTATTTGTTCAATGTAGCTTAACCCAAAATAGCTTAATGTGTTATACGTTCCCCACATTGTGTGCTGACCACCATTTACGGTATGGATATGACGTTTATTTAAAAAGACTTTCATATTTTCCGGTGATTGAACTTGATGAACGATATGATCAAAATACAAAGTCATTCTTCTTCCCCCTTTTTGTCCTTTCATTATATACTTTACCTGTTAGTTTTCTAGGTTTAAATTAAAATTAGGAATATTCAAATAATTAAAGGTGTTTAATTGGGTATTTGGAAGAGTAGAGATTCATTACAACTACAGATCGTTATGTATATTGTCATACACTATTTTATTCACTATCACTTTTTAAATTATTAAAAATGCTTAGCATGAATGTTAAACCTGCAACAATTTCAATGAAGTAGGAACTTATAACTTTAGTAAACCATACACCACCGATTGGATTTGACAAAGGCAAAATTGTGGCCAATGGCACATAAATCGAAATGAGAAAACAAGGAATAAACACGCAAATAAGTAAAGGCAGATTTAAATGAATGGTCCATTTTTTTATAAAAATAAGTGATAAATAGACACCCCACAAAAAGAGCGTAATAAAGTTAGCCCAAAAAACAGGAGTTATACTAAATGTTGAAGCTGACATAACTTTAATTTCATTTTTAATATCAAAACTGATAATTGTTAATAAAAATAAACCTATAACCCACATTAATTTCCATAAATAAGGTGACCATTTTTTCATAAAAAACCCCTCCTTAGCCTCTTAGAAGTTTAATTTATTATTATAAGTACGTTCCAAAATAGTCCATATATTATAAATTATTCGCTTTTTAAAATGAACACCAGTACGTAACTACAGAAAAGTTTCATACATAGGAAATAGGGTAATTTATTGATAAATGAATTAAACAGAATCAGCTAGAGTTATAAGGAGCGTTTTCTGTAGTCGTTTTTTCGACTTTTAGATGCTCCTTTTCATAGTCAAAAATATTGATATAACAGACATTCTTCATTTTGTCTTTTGTTAATGTGCCTTTTTTGGACAAACCAATTTTTTAAAGCAGAGCTAGCGGTCAGAAAGGATAAGAAAATGAAAAAAATTTTTTATGTAGGCCTAATCATCCTTAATTTTTGCCTATTTACCATAATGAAGGAAGTAGAGGCAAAGGAAAATCACGAAACGGATCGAAAGGTCATCCTTATCTCGTTTGACGGAATGAAAAATGACTATACTAAAAAATATGTTCAAGAGAATAAATTACCTCATATCAAACAGATGCTAGAAAATGGCGTTACGGCCGAAAAACCTACTACTATTACCCCTTCCCTTACTGCGCCATCACATGCAGCAATAGCAACAGGGGCTACACCGAAACAAACCGGCATCGTAAGTAATCATTTCCACGAACCAAACACAGCTTTGGATAATGAAGAAAGCGGTTTTCAGGCAGAAAGCGAAGTACCTCCTTTATGGGTAGAAGCTCGAAAACAAGGAAAAACAACAGCCACTATCGCTTTTCCTGGTGCTAATCCCAAAGAGGAAAAACAAGGCGATTATTCTATATATTTTGGAGAAACTTGGTCTCCAAGCAAGTTGGAATCGTTAACCTTTAAGAAAACTACTGAATGGGTTCAATCCCCTAATAGCTTCAGTCCTTTAAAGGATGCGGAATTCTCCATTAAAATGAAAAATGAAAAAGATCGTTCCATTCACATTTTGGCGATTGACTCAACTGATGATCAAAATGAAAACTATGACACGTTTATATTATCCGAAGATAAAAAAGTAGGTTCTGAGGACGCTATTGTAAAAGGAAGCAAATGGGGATCACTTCCAATCCAAATAAAAAATCATCAATCTGCGGGCTTTTGGTTCAAAATGAAAATAGATAACGAAGACCTTAGCCATTCTGTAAAGTTGTACCGAACAGCAGTAACTTCTAGTCGAATTAGTGGTCCTAAAGGATTTGCCGAAGAGATTGAGAAGGAATTTGGATATTATCCAGCACAAGATGATGATAGTGCCCTTGAGAAAGGATGGATTACAAGAAAGGAATATGAGGAGATAAGTAAACGACATATCATGTGGATCACAAAAGTTTCGCTTTATATAAAACAGCAATACAATCCTGATTTGCTAATGTTTTATACACCGCATATTGATCATGAACAACATAAATATTTATTAATAGACCCTCGTCAGCCAGACTATTCAGATGAAAAGTCAAAAAAATATATGAGCTATATCGAGTGGTCTTACCGATTAGCCGACGAAGTAGTTGGTGAAACATTGAGTTCCCTAAAAGACAATGATTATTTGTTTGTCGTCTCCGACCATGGAATGGAACCTGCTCATTCTACTCTTTCGCCTAACAAAGTATTACTAGATGCAGGGTTATTAACGGTCGATCAACAAGATAAAAATAAAATTAATTATGCAGAATCGAAAGCATATGCCATTCCAAGCGGATCAGCAGCGAATGTATATATTAACCTACAAAACCGTGAAAAAGGTGGAATTGTCCCTCAAGAAGAATATAATCATATCCGTGACCAAATCATCCAAGCTTTTAAAGAGGTCGAAGTCACATATAATAAAGGAGCAATGCTTCAATATGAAATGAAAAAAATGAAGTCTGCCATACAATCGGACAATTATTCGTTCTCTACTGTTCAACAGCATGTCAAAAATATTTGGAGCCATCTGTTGGAACCAAGAATCCATCCTTATGAAAGTGTATTGAAAAATGAAAATATAACCCTTTTGGAACATCAAAATGCAGGCGATGTCGTATTAATAGGTGCCCCTGGCTATGTTATTGGTAGCGACATTGAAAAAAATGTAACGCCACCAATTGAATTAGGGACACATGGAGGAGATGCAAACAGAAGCATGCTTAGACCTATTTTTATCGTTACTGGAGCAGAATTTTCAAAAGGGAAAGAAATTAAATCCACATCTAATTTAGATATAGCGCCTACAATTTATGATTTATTAGGGTTAAAAATACCTTCATTTGTAGAAGGTGAAATAATTGAAGGCATTTATAGAGATAATAAAATGAAGGAACTCGGGGAGTGAATAATACATTTTTCCAAATACGCTTTGATCTCCGCTAAGGGTGGACGCTTAACTCGAGCACATCGTAAGCCGCAACCCTCACTAACGTTCGTTTGGTTGCGGCTTACATAACGTGCTTTCCCACGACATAGGAAAGTTAGCCTTGCTAAAATAGCATTACGTCCTTAATTTGTAAGTAATGTTCCAGCATAAATTGCGTTCGTTCTTACTCCTGGTTTAATTTCTCCATTAATAGAGTAAATATTTTTATCCATTAATACTAAGCCCTCTCCACAAGGTGCATCAAATGGAACTTTTCCTACAGAGCGCCAAGTATCCTTTTGCGCATTATAGATTAGCACCTCTTTATTCCAGTTAAACTCATAAGGATCTGCAGTAAAGTATTTTGTTCTAAATGCCAATAATTCTTCATCTTTTAATGACCCTAAATTTTTAACAGCATCATCATACACTGTTTTATTAAAGCCACCGATTACCAACATTTCATTTTTATTTAATTTGACTGAATTAGCGCCAAGTAAAGAAATTTCTTTCCCATTTACTTTTACAGAAGAAACTTTTGTCCATTGATTTTTCTCGATGTTGTATTTGTAGCCATCTGTATAAGCAATTGATCCTCCCCCACTAAATACATAGAGGTTTCCATCTAATATTTGAGCTACGCTTTGATTTCTAACACTTTCTCCTGGTATTGTCGCTAGCTCTCTAGTTTTAGATGTTTTTAAATCATACTCGTATAATTTATTGCTTTCTTTTGCATTTTGCTTCCCTAGCCCAATATACAATTTTCCATCTTTCTCAGCAGCTATCCCATCACTAATAGTAAATGGAAGATCTCCTACTTTTTCTACTTTCAATTTTTTATTTTTATCAATCGTTAATAAAGTAATATCGTCTGCATATTCTTTGTCAGGACTGCCACCAATATAATAGATTCCTTTTTCTGTCGTTACGGAAGATCCATAGCCAATTTCATGGTTAAGATTCGTATGTTCCACCATTGTTAATTGATCTTTCTCTTTTTTATAAACATATATATCTGAGTAATGTTGCTTTGCGCCTCCATTTAATACTGTATCATAAGGGAAATTCGCGCCGCCTCCTACGATTAAATAATCTTTATATGAGCCAGATAACACGCCAGCTGTCCCAATATTCTTTTCAAATCCTTTTTGCGCCTCTAGTTCTCCTGCATATTCCCATGTTATTCTTTCCACTGAATCTCCGCCTTTAGAAGCTTCTACTTTACTTCCAATACCTACGCCCAAAACCAACATTGATGTCATAGCTGCTACCAAAAATTTTTTCATAATTTCTCCTCCTTTTAATATGGAAATTACATCAAATTTCTTTTATAGATAATGACAAAATATCTCCAATCACCTCCTTTGGGGATTGCATTTATTTCTAGATCACCATATCGAAATTCTTAATATTCCGAAAATTCAACTGTTAAAAGTTTTTTACTTTGTTATAAAAGGAAAACTAAAAGAGAAATGAGATAGAATCGACAATCTTAGTGATATATAGGCTACGCTGGAAGTCGCAAAAGCAATTTATCAATAATCATTTAAGAACGCGTCAAATTTCAAAACTATGTAAATGACTAGTTCAAGAAAATTATCGCGTTCTTTGTTTAACCGCTCCCTTTGTCTATTCCCCCTATAAATAGTCTGATAGGGTATATTAACAAAGAGATTTACAATATAATTATTTATTATCTATAGCTTTAAAAGTTCATTGCTAAAAACGATTAGAAGATTAATAATGCTAGTCCTCCATCGGGCTTTCTTTTTGATAAGATAAAATCCCTCGGCAAAATGTCATCAGCACATCCTAATCTTTGTTTAACACCACTAATCTGCATCCATTCCAGCTTTAATACTTCCTTTACGATCTCTTATATTTAACTGTTTTGCAGGATTAGTTGATGTCATTCTAATAACATCCTCGAGTGTACAGTCATCACAATATTTCAGCATATTTTTTAACGCAACACTTAGTATTAAAACACTGCCTGCTAATGTGCCGATCTCTAATCCAGCCATTCCATCTTTCACAATGACCATCTCACCGCCTAAAGGGATGCTATTTCTGCATCCATAACATCAGCGCCAGATGTCCCGTGCGTGTGAATATCAATCATGCCAGGTATTACTGATTGTCCTTGTAAGTCGATAACATAGAATTGATCATCTGCTTTATAGTTGGTCATCCAGCCTGTTTCTTGAATTTTCATTCCATCAATTTTAATAAATCCATCGGAAATAATCTGATTTTCTGCATAAATTTTTGCATTGATTAAAACAATTGATTGATCCATTCTATCTTACCTCTCAATTCATATAGCTTAGCCATTCCACATTTTACGAGCTCTTAGCAACCTCAAGTAATCCTCTAAAACATCTTTTCAATAACTGCTTGAGCAGTTAGTTCTTTGTTATGAACAGATTCTTTGTTCGTTTTCTTGAAGTATTCAAGATAAAGTAAATCTAAAAGATAGAGCTGTGAAATTTTTGCAGATAAGCTGCCCCCTTGCAGTGGCCCTTCATTTGCACCACAAAGCAGTGTAATATCTGCGAAACTTGTCAAAGGAGATTTTGCAAATCTCGTTATCGAAATAATTTTTGCGCCTCTTTCTTTTGCTACTTTTGCTACTTCAATCGTATCTTTCGTTGAACCTGAATAAGATATAAGAACAGCTACATCTTGCTCAGTCATTAAAGCAGCAGACATAATTTGAAGATGAGAATCCACTGAGCACTCAGTTTTATTGGTAATTCTCATAAATTTATTTTTTGCTTCCATTGCTGTCATTAAGGAAGAACCGACGCCAAAAAAGTGTATTCTTTGAGCGTTTATCATGCACTCGACAGCATGCGCTATATCGCTTTCCGATAGTAGATTATAGGTTTCAGTCAGCGCATGGACATTTGACGATAAAACCTTGGACGATAGTTCTGCAATTGTATCTTGCATCGTAATCGCACTGGAAAGTTGCGGGGTTTCATTATCAAGCGTAATGCTATGTGCTAGCATAATTTTAAACTCTTGGTATCCTTTAAGATCCATCGTTTTACAGAATCGAAACACGCTTGACTCACCTACGTTACATGCGTCAGCTAAATCAGTAATTGACATGTAAATGACATCTTTTATATTTTCGAGAACATAATCTGCTACCTTTTTTTCCGTGTTAGTAAATGAGTTGTATCTCGAATGAATAAGTGAAAATATATCTTGATTTCCCATAATAGTACTCCTTCTATTAATCGCCTCTTAAATGAAGTGATACTGCGCCAAGAATGCCAGCTTTATTTCCAAGAGAGGCTTTCATGATTTTTACATCCGAGAAACTCTCCATCGTTAACAATTTAACTTTTTCCGCTATATTGTTGACGAGATTTTCTTGCTCCATTACACCACCACCTATAATAATCGCTTGTGGATTAAAAATGTGAATGAAGGAAGCTAACCCTAATGCTACTTCTAAAATCCAATCCTGAAGAACCTTTTCTAAACTTTGATCCCCTTGATGCATTCTTTCAAAAATGACTCTACCATTTATAAAGTCAGCGTTTATTTCCTGTGCTCTTTTTATTAAAGAGGTTGTAGATGCATATGTTTCATAGCATCCATTTTTACCACAGTTACAATTTTCACCGAATGGATGGGTAATAACATGCCCAAATTCTGCTGCCAATCCATTATGTCCTTTATAAATTTTAGAGTCTATTATTATGGCCCCCCCAATACCTGTACCATATGTTAAACAAAGAAAATCTTTATAGTCCGTTGCTGCACCAAAATACTTTTCCCCTAATGCAGCTGCGTTTACATCATTTTCTACTTTAACAGGAACTTTAAATTGTTGTTCAAGGATAGCTTTTAGTTGAGTACCAGTATAATTTGGAATATTATCATTAGCATAAATTATAGATCCATCTGTACTATTAACCTGTCCTGCTGTGCTAATACCTATTGCCTGAAAGCCCTGATACTCACTTATTATCTTAATTAGTTTTTCAACTAAATACTTTCCACCTTTTTTACTTTCTGTATCATATTCTTTAAATACTTCTATTTGCCCATTTTCATCAGACATGCCAACTTTTATCGATGTGCCGCCAATATCAGCTGCTAATATCTTCACTTCAATCATCCCTTTAGCCTGACTATCTAATTTACTTTATACTGATTGAATCGCACTAACAAATCTTTTAGTAATTTCCATCGGTCTTGTAATAGCAGTACCAACAACTGCTGTATGAACGCCAAGATCAAAAACACGCTTTAGTTCGTCTGGAGTCCAAATGCCACCTTCCGCAATGACAGGAATAGGGAAACTTTGGATTAGTCTTTTAATCAACTCTAAATCGGGTAATTTTTTATCATTTGTATATTCTGTATAACCGCTCAATGTTGTACCTAAGCAATCAAACCCCAATTCATACGCCTCTTTAGCCTCTTCATAAGTAGAGCAATCCGCCATAAAAATCTGATCTTTATACTTCTGTCTAATTTCAGGGAATATTTCACTTATTGTAGTGCCGTCAGGTCTAATTCTTTTCGTGGCATCAAGAGCGATTATATCTACCCCCTCCTTGTAAAGCAATTCGACCTCTTTACTAGTCGGTGTAATACATACGTCCGATTCGTCAGATGACTTTTTGATAATGCCAATAATGGGTAGATCAACCATACTCTTTATTTCTCTAATATCTTCAATACTATTTGCTCTAATTCCCTTAGCCCCTCCAAGCATTGCTGCATAAGCCATCTTCCCCATAATAAAAGAGCTGTGAAGAGGTTCTTCTGGAAGTGCCTGACATGAAACAATCAGTTGTCTTTTAATATCATCAAAAACTTGCTGTTTTTTATTCATTTGCATACATCTCCATGGATAATCATATTACTTATCTGCCCCAATCGTAATTCCTTTTGTAAAATACTTCTGGAAGAAAATAAATATTAGTAGCATAGGAATTGCTGCTACAGTAGCACCCGCCATCTTATAAGCGAAGTTTGGATTTAAATCTTGCATTAAAGTTGCAATACCTACCATTAGTGTTTTTGAGTTAACATCTTGGCCTACAACGAGTTGCCATAAGTAATCATTCCAAACCTGAACAAAATTAAGAATAAATAATGCACCAATTCCCGGCTTAACTAGCGGTAGCATGATTTTATAAAATATACGAAATTCGCTAGCACCATCGATTTTTGCGGCTTCTCTTAATGAATCAGGAATTGTATCAAAAAAACCTTTTAATAAAAATACGCCAAATGCTGTTGCTACGTTAGGCCAAATCATGCCACTTAACGTATTTACCATATTTAAGTCTTGAATAATTCTAAACAGTGGAACAATCATAACTTCTTTTGGAATCATTAAACTTGAAATAAAAATAATGAAAATCACATTTTTCCCTTTAAATTTTAGCTGTGAAAAAGCATAAGCTGCAAGCGAACTAACAACAATTAAAGCAAATGTAGACATCAGCGCTACAAATAAACTATTATACGTCCATGTTAGAGCAGGCTGATTATTAAACACATCTACATAGTTACTAAAGTTTAAGCTTTTAGGAAACCAATCTGGTGGCATTTTCACAACATCAGCACTGTTCTTTAAAGAACTTGTCACAAGCCAATATAATGGAAAAAGACTTAAAACAGCGAAAAATATAACAATGCAGTTTGTTATAATTTCTATTTTTTCTCTTTTCCTCTTGTTCTTATTTCTTAACATAATCATTCACCTCTAATCCTTCTTAAACATAGCTCTTAGCTGTGGAGTAGATAACACTAATGTAATAAGGAACATAATTACACCTACTGCAGAAGCAATACCAAGCTGATTATACTTGAATGCATTATTATATAAGTAATACATAAGTGTCGTAGAGGCGTTGTTTGGACCCCCACCTGTTAATAGCTGTATTACGACAAATATTTTGAGTACAGCAATAATGTTCATAATAATAATGTAAATCGTTGTTGGTTTTACCATTGGTATAATAATCTTGAATATTATTTTCATTCGGCTTGCACCATCTACTTCTGCTGCTTCAAATAGTTCCTTTTGTACACCAATCATAGAGGCAATATAAAGAATGATTGCCTGCCCTACATTTGTTGCAAAGGTCACGAAAATAATTACTGGCAGTACCCAATGTGTATCTCCTAAAAAATTGACTGAGGTTTCCATTTTCCTCGCTATAAATGGTATAAGTCCGTTTGCAGGATTTAGCAAAAAACTCCAAATCATACTCATAACAACCATCGAAACCATGACCGGAATATAATATGCTCCTTGTATGAAGGACACATATTTTGCATTTTTATCAAAAACAGTAGAGGCAACAAACAGAGCGAAAATTACTGTTAATGCTACAATGAATACAACAAAAATAATTGTGTTGATTGTAGATTGCACGAAAACAGGATCGCTAAATAATTTTCGATAGTTTTCAAACCCAACAAATATTTCATTCTGATAGTTAATCTTAAATAAACTTAAGCGAATCCCTTCAATGATAGGGTAAACTAAAAATACTAAAAAAAGTAATATTTGCGGTCCAATAAACAAGTATCCTGTCATATTTTCTTTAAAAGATTTTTTATTGATTTTCATCGGTATCATTTACCTTTCTACAATTTAAGCCCCCAAGATAAAGGGGCTTAAATTGTTGTAAAGTTATATACGCGCAGAGCTATTTATTATAAATTACAGAGTCTACTTTTGATTCCTCTATAACTTTATTACCTTTTGTTTGGTAATCTTTCACAGCCTCATCTGCCGTTTTACCACCAGTATATAAAGCTTGTAATTCTGGATATAAAACTTGTCTTAATTGGCTGTATCCAGGTACATTTCCAGTGAAATTAAACATGTATGGATCATTAGCAGAATACGCCTCGAAGTAAGGTTTTTCTGATTTAAACTCATCAGCAACAGTTGTTCTAACTGGTACACCATTTTTAGATGCCTTTACAAGTTCAGGATCAGTTGAAATAAATTTCACGAAATCCTTACTAATTTTAATTCTTGTTTCGTCTTTTGTATCAAAAACGGCTGCACCTGTTACATAAGTGAAGGTTAATGGGTCCCCACCCTCAGAAGGAATATTAGCCAGTCTTATATCAAACTTAGGCGCTTTTCCACTTTCCATATCAGCCTTTGCATTATTGAATAAAATTGCGTTTGTAAAACTAATTGCAAGCTGTTGATTTTGGAACATTGCGTTCACATCGTTTGAAGAAACGGATTCCGCACCTGGGTTTGTTAAGCCCTCATCATAAATTTTCTTTAACCAATTAGCAGCCTTCACACCATTTGCGTCATCAATGATTACATTTCCATTGTTATCAAAGAACTGATTGCCAAACATTCTTAAATAAGCAAGATTCCAAGTATCACCTTGATTATTTAGCGCGTATAATCCCATTGGATACGCATTTGAATATTTATCTTTAGGTAAATCCGTTTTTAACTTGTTTAGAATTTTTTCATAGTCAGCTAGAGTCCAAGTTTTGATTTCATGCTCTCCACCAATGTACTCATCTAGTCCAGCTGCTTTAAACATATCTGCGTTGTAAGTTAAAGTACCTGGGTTATGAGAGTAAGGGAAGAAGTAAACATCATCACCAAATGTCACGCTATCCCAATAACCTTGCGCAATATCTTTTTTTGATTCGTCATCAACAATATCATTTAACGGTACTAAAGCACCTCTATGAGCATAGTCACCCATAGCAAACACACTTTCAAAAAATACATCAGGAGGTGTTCCACCATTAAGGCTTACGTTTAATAGCTCATCACGTTGATCTCCTGCAATAACTTCTACATTAACCTTTACTTTGTGATCCTTATACTCAGCAGCAAATCGCTCCCCTGCATGTTTGAAAAAGCTATCATAATCAGCTCCATCTTCAGAAGAATCCAAAACACCTTTCCACTGTGGAGTTAACCAAACTTTTAATTCTACCTCATCAGAAGAACTAGATTTAGAACTATCTGTAGAATTACTTGTACAACCAGCTAGCACTGAGAGTACAAACAAAATTGCTATTGCGGTTGCTAGATAACGCCTTTTAAACATAAACTACTCCCCCTTAATAATTTAATTTATAAATGAAAATTACCTTTATGAAAGACAAGCCAAGTAATAAGCTTGTGACCTTCCTCCTAATGTGAAACAACTTCCGCTTTGCTTTAAGAAATTCAAAACTTTGAATCGCTTTTTAGCTACTCTTTGTACTTTAATATTGTTTGATCGATTAACGCTTTAATGCCTGCTACTTTATTTAAATCCTCACCAGATACTGGCTCTAATGGGCCCCTTACGCTGCCAATAGTAACCCCGTTTAATTTTAAAACTTCTTTAATCGTTGAATACATGGAACCATTTAATGAACATAAAGCAACGATAATATCATTAATATCATGCTGAATTTTTCTCGCATTTGCGAAATCCCCGTTTGATACAAATTCCTCTGCCTTGATAAACAGTTCCGGCATCGCGCCATATGTTCCACCAATCCCACTATCTGCACCAATTACTCTGCCTGAAACATATTGTTCATCAGGTCCATTAAATACAATAAAATCTTCACCTGCAGTTGACTTAAATCTTTCAATATCCATAACTGGCATCGAAGAATTTTTTACACCTATCACTTTCTTATTCTCTAATAACTTCTTAAATAGATTGATTGAAAGATCAAATCCCGTTGTTTGAGGGATATTGTAAATAATAAATGGCATATTCGTTGCATCCATAATTTCAGTCCAGTATTTATAAACTGAACTTTCTGAAAATTTAAAGTAAATTGGTGGAATAGCCGAGACAGCATCATAGCCTAATTCCTCAGCATATTTTGCTAAAATAACACTATCCCTTGTCGATGGTGCCCCAACATGAGCAATTAACGTGAGCTTCCCTTTTACATGTTCTGCTACATATTTTAGTGTTGCTTTTCTTTCTTCAAGGTTGTGATAAATACATTCCCCTGAACTTCCACCTACATAAAGCCCGTTAACGCCTTTGTTGAATAAATAGTCGCAAAGTTCTTTTGTTCGGTTCTCAGATATTTCTCCTAAATCATCATAACAAGCATAAAAAGCAGGAATGATACCTTTATATTTTTCTAAATTCAACTTTGAACACCACCTAATTAATTTTAATAAAACCTTATGTGACCTAACATCACGAAAAATATTACAAAACTTCGTAAGCAAACCATGACCTTAATTTAAAACACCAACCTGTTAACGCTTACAATTAATATTATAACAATTCAAAATAAAATGTAAATAATTTTCTTTATTTTTTTATTTTTTGGAGAAAAATTTCACCTTTTTTATGCATAAAAAAGAATTACCCTATAAATGCTACTTTAAATAACTTAATACAGTTGTTATGTAGCGCTTCTCGTCATAATAATTAAATAATGATTAGCGATATTGTTTTACAGTAAGGATGAAAATTGTTTACAATCAGTCTAAAAAGGAGAAACAAATGCTTGAAAAACTAGAAAATCTTTTTCAAACAGCTTTTACGACTACATATAATGCTCAAGATAGTAATCGATATTGGTTCCAAACAGAAGATGGTAGGAAATTTGGAATCGTCAAAACTGCCCTTTCCAATTCAGAACACAATCTATTAAAAACTTTATTCCTTCCCGTTGAGAATCTTACTATCGAACAAAATAATTCGAATATTCAGCAGAAGTGGTATGATTTTTTATTTAATGATGCAAAAGAGGTACCGTTTTTACAAGATGTAAAAATATTACGTTTTTTTTATTTCTATCTGAAACAACCAATCGATGATTTTAACAGCTTTAAAGAAGCGATTACTGGTGGATTTCAGCAACCAATCATTTTAATGATCAATGATATACAAGGTATGATAATAGACGAAAAGCCACAAGTAGTTTTCGATCAAGAGTCGTTTAATCAACTAAGTGACACATTAACTAGTGATTTTTTTGTTAAAATTTATAGTTATATCGGTCAACTACATCAAGCAAATCATTTATTGAAAGAAAAATTTGACCATGAATTCCAATGCTTTAACACAATTCATCGTTATGCAAATCGTGAAAAGACGATTACATTTTACGAAGCTTTACCATTATTAATGATTCATTCACCATCATTCGTAAAAAAAGATATACTGTCCGATCTTTTTGTAGAAAGTATAGAAGGGCAAGAAATGCTTCATACTATTCAAGTTTTTTTGCAATGTAATTTAAATGCTTCTTTAACAGCAAAAAAGCTCTATATCCATCGCAATAGCCTGCAGTATCGATTGGACAAATTTATAGAAAACACTGGAATAGATATTCGGTCCTTCGCAAACGCGGCTTTTGTTTCCCTTGCTATGATACTTTTGAAATCAGAAAATTATCAATAGTTGTACAATGTGCCCAAACATGTTTTGTGTAATGTATACGTATACATTTTACATATTTTTCTCTTATACTCTAAAAAACACTTACATAAGGGAGATGACGATATTGGCTGAATTAAAATTACAACATATTTTTAAAATTTATGACAAAAATGTCACAGCAGTAAAGGATTTCAATCTTTATATTGAAGATAAGGAATTTATTGTTTTCGTAGGACCCTCAGGTTGTGGTAAATCTACTACATTACGTATGGTTGCAGGTCTAGAGGAAATCTCACAAGGAGATTTAATCATTGATGGTAAACGAATGAATGATGTAGCGCCTAAAGATCGCGATATCGCCATGGTCTTCCAAAACTATGCTCTTTACCCACATATGAGCGTATATGAAAATATGGCATTTGGATTAAAACTTCGCAAATTACCAAAAGATGAAATTTCGCGTCGTGTAAATGAAGCTGCTCGCATCTTGGGCCTTGAAGAATACTTAAATCGTAAACCGAAAGCCCTTTCCGGTGGCCAACGTCAACGTGTTGCATTAGGTCGTGCCATTGTTCGTGACGCAAAAGTATTCTTAATGGACGAACCGTTATCGAACTTAGATGCAAAGCTTCGCGTACAAATGCGAGCTGAAATTACAAAGCTTCATCAACGATTACAAACGACAACAATCTATGTTACACATGACCAAACAGAAGCGATGACGATGGCAACACGCCTCGTTGTAATGAAAGATGGAATTATTCAACAAGTAGGTGCGCCAAAAGAGGTATATGAGCAACCTAAAAATGTTTTTGTAGGTGGTTTTATCGGCTCACCAGCAATGAACTTCTTTACTGGTAATCTTATAGATGGCAAAATGCATATTGGTAATGCTTCAATTACGGTACCAAAAGAAAGAATGAAAGACCTACTTGAACAAGGCTACAATAATAAAGAAATTATTATGGGTATTCGTCCTGAAGATTTCCATGATGAACAAGCATTTATCGAATCTTCACCAGGCTCTAAAATCGATGTAACTATAGAAGTAGCTGAATTAATGGGCGCAGAAATTATGCTCTATTCACAAATCGAAGGTCATCAATTTATTGCACGTGTAGATTCCAATGCCACTGCTAAACCAGGCCAAGTATTGCCACTGGCATTGGATATGAATAAAGTACACTTCTTCGATAAAGAAACTGAAGATCGTATTATTCCAGGTAATAGTGGACAAAACAAAGGCAACGAAGGCACTGAAAAGCCTGTTGTTGTTGGCTAAGATGGTAGCGAAGTTGGTGACTCCTGTTCATAACAGCACACAATGAAAGGCGGAGGCACTCTGCACAATAGCGAGGGTTATGGCTTACTGTGCTGAGCGGAAAACACCGCCGCAGCGGACATCAACGGTATAGAAAAAGTGTTAGATTGATTCAATCAATCTAACACTTTTTGATTAGTTGCACTCAATATAAATTGATTCATATCCGGGTTTTTAATTTTTGAATTTTTTCAATTTCGTAGCTATATTTAGTCAAATCAAGTTCTTTTACAAGAACAGTAAAAAAGACTTCAGCACGATTTAAAAAGATACCTAATAGCATTTTTTGTTCAAATTCTAACACATGATCGTCGTTATCAAATAAAAATTGTACTTTTTTATTTTTTAATTGCTTTAATTGTATTTTAACTGGTTGATCAGGAAAATAACTTTTCCCAATGCCGTCCTCTAAGTAATCTTCAATCACATTGACAATATATCCCCATAGCTCAGGGAGATAGTCCCAATATCGAACACCTAAAATTTCTTTATTATAGCATTTAATCGATAACCCACCATCAAGTCTAAGAAGACCGTCTTCTTCTATATATTTATTTTGAGTGTTATTGATAAAAGAAACAAATTCATGCCAATTATCGTTTATGCTTATCGTATATTTATCAGGATTGTTGACTGCATCTTCCAAATCGTCGATAATTCTTTTTACAACGAATTCATTAATTGTTACTACTTCCATCATATATTCACCTCACATTAGTTTTTTGGATATAGTTGTCTAATATGCCCATCTTTAATCCCTAGTACGTATTTAACACCATCTACTTGTCCCTCTACTCTGAACATACCATTTGTTCCTTTTTTGGCTAATATCGTATTATTTTGTTTAGCTATATTTAAAGCAATACTTTTTACATCATCTACACTTAAATTTGGATTATAAAACGATTGATTTCCCCTTATTGACCCATCCCAATATTTCGGGTGATGTCGAGTTAACATATGTTCCATATCTGATTTAGTTAATCTAAAAGTATGACTTCCTGCTCTAAACGTTGCAGTTTCAAAATTAGTCAAAGCATTTGAAACTTTAGATTTAGATGCTTTTTTAAACACCTTAGAACCCCATCTAATTACATATTTCCCTCCACTTAATACAAGCCTTGCCACGAGTGGCAAAAATCGAGGTTTATTTCCATTAGATAAAATTTCTTCATTTACTTCTATAGGGATATTGTGCCATTCTACTTCTTCTATCAATGAAACTTCTACATTATCCCAATCTATTTCTTCTAGACTATCGAATATTTCTGGTGCTTCAAATATAGATATTGAATTTTCTTCTTCTTCAATATCTACCCAATTTAAATTATCAACTTCAGTTGCTTGTGCACAACCTGGAGTATTACATTTTTTGTTAATCAGGCAATATCATAGAATTGGTATACCATTTATTTCTTAACGATCTTGATGGAATACATTTAGCAACCTTCAACCCAAGACTTTAAGGCATCTTCAAAACTAAAATATTTATAAATAAAATTAAATACAATAAGATAGGGATTAATAAGAAATCCTTAAATACATATACTAATAAATTTCCTTCTATAAAAGGGCCATTACCCTCAAATACTTTTATTACTTCAAGAATATTAATATATGCTGATAGAAGTTGATGGTTTGAAAACAATGATTGGTTGGCTATATGTGATTTGAAAATACTTAACTCATTCAATAGGCGAAGAATCAATAAATCAAGCATTTTTATTAAGTAAATACAATTCTATTTTTTTAGAAAATTATAATTATAAATTATTGCGCAAATTTTATCCTATGTCATTAATATAGTCAATAAATAAAATATGTATCTCTTTAAAAATCTATATAAAAAACCCATATTTTAGAAATAATTAAAATTCTCTTTCTCCTTTCAGAAATTTTTATATTATAATAATTGAATAATATACGCTTTACAGTTGCTGGATTATTTTGTAGGCTATCCATAATAGCACCAGAAAAAATGCTACAAGAACAAACAAACCGTATTCTCCATAAAATAATAAGAGGTGATTGTATGACGGACAAAGTAACTGCTTTTAAACAGGCTTTAGGTAATTATCCAACAGGTGTCACAGTTGTCACAGCTTACAGCGATATTAATGAACCGATTGGCTTAACGGTCAATTCTTTTGCATCTGTTTCCATAGATCCGCTCCTTATCCTATGGTCATTGGACAAAAAATCGCAGCTTCATCCACTTTTTAGTAATACGGACAAATTTGCGGTAAATATTTTAGCGAACGATCAAACACAATTATGTACGGTATTTTCTAGTAAAATCTCTGACCGATTTGCGCAAGTCAAATGGTCTACTTCTGTACACGGTTTGCCAATATTGCATGATACGTTAGCTACGCTTCAATGCAAAACATTTAATAAAATTGATGCGGGCGACCATACCATTTTCATTGGTCATGTTTTGGAAATTGATAATGCAAAAAAAGAACCATTACTTTATCATCGTAGGCATATTGGTCAAATCCCAACGAGCTTTTACGAATAAAATAAAAAGTAGGCATTTCAAATTTTTTTGAGATGCCTACTTTTCTTGTTCGTAAGTTAAAAATATTTAGAACAAACTGCCCTTGCGTTCAATATTGGAACATGAACCAAGTTCATTGATGTTGCACATTAACTCAGGACACCATGTGGCGACAATAAGCCTAAAATTAGGTCGCGAGTTAATTTCTCTGCTTCTTTTAAAGCTTCACTTTTTCTGAGGAAATCTTTGTTTTTCAAGTCGATTAATTTGTACAATAACTCCATCTTGAATTGTAATTTGCACTTCACCAAATTCTAAATTTTGAATAGCCTTCGCAATAACTTCTAATTTCTTATCATCAATCTTAGACAGTTGAGACATACGATACACCCCTTCTTTTTTTCATACTTTTGTGTATAAAAGAGATCCATGCATCAAGACGATTTGATGCCTCCCCTTATCTCTCAGACTTTGCTGGAGTTGGCACCTATTAACTCGGTTGCCGAGACTTCATTATGCCTAATTCCTCCACACCTCTCGCGATAAGAGTTTACGTTTCTTGGAAATAATTCTATAATTCAGAAAACCTATTGTCAATATAAATATTATAAAACCTAGTTGAATACTATGCAATAGAGAAAAAAGGTACATTTTTATAGCTCTAAATTTTCTTGAAATCCAATCTTAAGATCTTGAAAGCATTAGTATGAATGTTCAAAACATAAAAAAAGCTGTGCAGAATTATATATTCCACACAGCCGCTCTTTATACGTTTTGTAAGTATTCCATTAACACTTTTGCAGTTTCTTGTTTACCAATGACTTTAATAGGTTGTCCTTGTGCAGGTACAATCCAATGTGGCTCTTGTCCGCCATATAAAGATTGTGAACTATTGGCAACCATCAACTGTGCATTGGCAGTTCCCATACGAAGACGTGCACGGGACAGTAAAAATTCCTCATCTTCTGTTGCCTCTAGCTTAAAACCTACTAACGTGACATTTGGTTGCCAACCCTTTATTTTGCCTAACACTTTTGGTGCTTTTTTAAAGTGAATAACAGGGGGCTCGTCAGATGGCATCTTCCCTGCACCTTCCATTAGATTCCCCGATTGATCGTATACTTTATCAATGACCCAATCTGAACCTGCAGCTGCCATAATAACGATGTCTACTTGTTCATTTTGTACAGCATAGCGAACCTTATCACCTAAATCTTCAATACCTTCAAAGCGTACTGTACGCATTTTATCTTGATTAATCGGCAGTTGCGCAAAATAGCCATGCATATAGATGACGTTCGCACCTGCCGCCAGAGCTGCTTCAGCCAAATAACAGCCCATTGACCCCTTCGATAAATTCGTATGCCCTCGCACACGATCCCATTTTTCAAGTGTTCCCCCACTTGTAATGAGTACGGTTTTTCCTTGTAATGTCCCCACTCACACTCACCTTTTCTTTTCAAACTATCATTTTTAAAAAATAACTAATTGATAAGCAATCTACATGTTCTATTTTAACGTAAAAAGCTTAAATAACCTATTTCTTATTTTGATCTTTTAGCCACACACTTAAAATTTCCGCAAACTTTTTAGTGACCGGTGAGGCTTGATGTTTCATGGCTAGCCCTATCGTACGATAACCACCTTGCTTTAGTGGGATAGCCCTTAATGAGGATGGTAATCGGTTAATCACTAATCGAGGTAAAATAGTAATGCCTAAATGGTGTGAAATCATCGAAATAATCCCAACCTCCTCCGATAGCTCAAATCGAATATTTGGTTTAACATGGTACTCTTCTAAAATTACTTTTACATCATTAGTTCCCCGATACGATGTCATTATAAAAGGCATGTCTTCTAGTTCAGCAATATCAATTTCTGAACGATTATAGAGAGAGCTTTGATTGGAGACTATACATAAAAGTGGGTCTTGGACCAATTCGATAAATTGAAATTGCTCCGATTTTTGACCATTAAGGAAGCCAGCGTCTACTTCACCACTTTGTAGCCACTGTTCGATTTCATAATAGTCCCCTTCACGTAACTCTACTTGTATACCTGGAAACTGATTGTCCATAATACGGATAATTTCTGGCATCCAGTTGGAAGAAATACTAGAAATAACACCTATTCGCAATTTCCCTCGCGTTACACCAAGAATATGGGCAGCTTCTTGTTGTAATAATTCGTCCGCATCGAGAACATTTCGCATAGCCCGAAGCATTGTTTGTCCCTCGCTCGTTAATGTCACTCCTGTTCGACTTCGATGAATAAGGGCAAATCCACATTCTTTCTCTAAGCTGGAAACAGCATGACTAACTGCCGATTGGGTTAACCCAAGGGCGTCTGCAGCTTTCGTAAAGCTAGAAACTTCTGCCACTTTATTTAAAATCTCATATTTGACTAAACTCATTCACATTCCCTCATATATACATGAATTTTTTTAATACTAATCATTATAAACATTCGTTTTACTAATCACAATACAAGATATATAGTAAATTTTAGTATGAAACTGTTTTAGTACACAGAGATAGAAGGTGCATAATGAGTAATCAAGGGAAAGCAAATTTATTAATGGTCATAGTTACAATGTTTTGGGGATTGTCTTATACGTTTATGGTAATGGGACTTGAAACATTAGCTGTATTTAATGTGGTAGCATTACGCTGTATCATCGCATTTTTGGCAGCAGGCATTATTTTTTATAAGCGTATGATAAAGGTCAATTTCAAAACATTGAAATACGCAGCTATTCAAGGTTTGCTGTTATTCATTGTGTTTGCACTTAGCTTATTTGGATTAGAGACAACTTCTGTGTCAAATGCAGGATTTATTTTAAGCCTTACAGTAGTCTTAGTGCCCATTTTCAGTAGCTTTATCGAGAAAAAGTTGCCATCAAAAGCAGTAAGTTTTGCAATTATTTGCACGATGATTGGTATTACAGTATTAACTGTTCAACATTCATTTACATTTCAAATGGGCGATATATTAGTTGCAATCGCGGCATTATGTTATTCGATTTATTTACTGTTAAACGGTCATTTTACACGTAGCGTAGAATCGATTTCCTATGGTATTTATCAGCTCGGTTTTGCTGGAATTTATGCGCTTGTTTTAACACTACTTTTTGAAGCACCTACACTTCCGAATTCAACTACTTCATGGATTGCGATTTTAGGTCTTGGTATTATCTGTAGCGCGTTTTGCTTCGTTGGCCAAACTGTTGCACAACAGTATACTTCTGCTACACATACAGGACTAATATTCTCATTAGAACCTATTTTCGCAGCGATGTTTGCGATGATGTTCATTGGCGAAGGACTAACGGTAAAATTACTTATCGGTGGAAGCTTCATTTTAATTGGTAATCTTGTCGCTCAATTAGAGCAACTTCATATTCTTCGATTTATGCGAAAACATGAACAAGAAAAAGTGATGCATTAATTATACAAAGACCCTGAAAAATTTACATTTGTAAAATTCTCAGGGTCTTTTTCTGATTATCTAAGCTTTGACGCACACTGTTATAAAAACAGTAAAAAGTGAAATGGAGTGCATACCATTTCACTTTTTGCTTGTTTTCAAGCTAGTTAAATTCTAGCCACTTTACCTTTATAAATATCTTCTCATTTGTTCAGCTTCATTCATTTGCTCTTCAGCTTTTAGTCGCTCTTCGCGTTGTGCTGGTGTCTCATCAACGATAGATTCAGGTGGTGTTACATGTGTATCAAATGGATCAAGTGGAGCGCGATTTGAATCTGCGGCAAGTGTAGACGTTGTAGGATTTACATCATCATGCTCCGCGTATAATACGATGGCTCCTTCTTCAACCAGTTGAGCGTAATAAGCTGTTTGACCCTCTGTAAGATCAAATCGTTTTAAACCTTCTGTGACAGCTGTCTCACCTGTAAACCATGATTTAATTTGGTCAAGCCAATTACCTGCCTCATGTGTTTTCACATCACCATTTGATTTAACATCTTTAATTTCATCTGATTCTCTAGAAATAATATGAATTTCATCTGCGTTATAACCTTCCATGCGCATACATTTTAAAATATGAAACATCTCTTCTCTCGTATGTGCAACTTCAATTTTTGGGTTTTGTTCATTCATCATGTTCAATTCCTCCTAATTTTGTAAGGCTTACTATGTATGTACCCTGTCACTTTCACAAAAAACCCTTTTTATGCATCCTTTATATAACTGTAATATTTGTCATATCATATTGTTTTCTGTTGCGTTTTTGTCATATTCTATTAATCGCTATAAAAAACACTTGGAGCTATTAACTTTACTCCAAGTGCCAATGTTAATTATGCATATTTTTTATCAAGAAAGGCTTTCAACATCCAAGTATGTTTCTCAAGGGATAAGTACATCCCATTTAATAAATCTTCAGTACGGTCATCCCCTTCCTCTGCCGCTAGCTGCATAGCATGATTAATAGCTTGCATTAGTTTTTCAAAATCTGAAACAGTCGTTGCTACCATTTCATCAGCAGTTTCTTTACCTGTTGCTTCTTCCACATATGATAGCTCGAGATATTCTTTTAACGTAGCAACTGGCTCTCCACCTTTTGACAGTATACGCTCTGCTGTATCATCGAAGTTAATTGTAATTTCATTATATAATTCTTCAAATTTAGCATGGAGTGTAAAAAAGGCATTACCTGTTACATACCAATGATAGTTATGTAGTTTCGTATACAGTACTGACCAAGTTGCTACTAGTTTATTCAATTCCTTGTTTAAATCTTGTGGCATAATTACCCCTCCAAATTATAGTTTTTTTTAGGTTTTTAGTATGCAACAACAAGACGCACCCTGTCAAGTAGACACAATAAATAAAATAAAAAATAATTAGTGAAATAAAAATTCTCTTTTCTTAGAACCTTTAACAGTAAATATATTCCACTTTGTGCACATTATTGTACAATGGAATAAAAACAATCCAACATAGGAGACTTTATGAAAATTACATTAAACGAATTGGCATATCATGATATGGAAAATTTATATGCATTTGAACTTGAAAACCGAGCATATTTTGAAAAAATGGTACCTAGTCGTGGCGAGGATTATTATGATTTTACTATTTTTAAAAAGAAAAACATTTTGCTACTTGACGAACAAGCGCAAAAGCTATCCTATTTCTATTTAATTAAAAATGAACTCGGACATATCGTTGGACGTATCAATTTAACAGATATCGTTAAAGATCAACAGCTAGGTCATATCGGTTATAGAGTTGGGGAAAAACATATTGGTCAAGGCATTGCAAATATTGCGTTACAGTTGTTATTAGCGAACGTCAGCAATCAAGGCCTAACACAAATTGCGGCGAAAACAACAACAAATAATATAGCCTCACAAAAGGTATTAGAGAAAAATGGCTTTACCTACACTGGCACAAGTGATGAGGCATTTGAAATAAATGGGCAAAACTTAAAATTTGTTTATTATAAATGGAGTGATTTAGAGGCAGCACCTAACGAGTTTTCTTTCTGAAATAGATTTAATTTTAATATCTAATAAATAAAATGTATTGTTAAACTAGTAAACTACCTATCAATTTTATTTGATTGGTGGTTACTGTTTTATGTTTCTATTGACTTAATAAATTATTCAAAATCGAATTTATCTAACCATTGACACTATACGGAATATGTTTAATAAACTTCCCTAATTCAATATTAAAATAACTTTCAATATCTCCTTTAAGCTTTTTCTCTAAATCTAAATAAACGTTAGATTTTGCCCAAATGGATTTTCCCGAGCTTTGTTAAAAAAAGGGATCATAGAAATGATCGATCCTTCTTCATATTCATCATACTCTACTGAATAATAATGGAAATTCAACCTCCCATTTTCTTTAAGTTTTTCTTTCCACACATACAAAGACTTATAAAATTCAAAAAAAGCTAGTTCTTCTTCAAAATATAACGCTTCATTTATTTTAATTTTAAAGATAGCCTCTACTCCCAAGATTAACGAAACATTTCCCTTATCTTTATTAGAAATAGCATCTGATTCACTTAAAAATTCATATTCAAATTTTATTTTACTGGAAATGCTGTCCATATATTACCATCATATCCTATCACTATTCTTATTTTTGTTTCACCTTTTGTACCTATTTTTTTATTAAGATTTACATCAAACTTAAATGATAATTTAGCCTAACCGCTTTATAATTATTTTACTTTTAAAAGTCAATAAATTTCGATAATTCTTTTTATTTTTATAAAATATGAGCTACATCTAAACTTTGAAAGCGTATTTTTAAACATTCATCCTCTGGAAAATAAAAATACTCAAAACGCTAGAATACTAGCATTTTGAGCTTTAAATGATGCAAGTTTTATTGGCATTAACCTTAATCATAAATTTCCCACTGTGTCTACTCATCATCTAATATATTTTCCTTAGACCTTTTCAAGGCAGACTTCATTTGACTTTCACTACTCACTGAGTGTAAGTTTACTTGCTTCATCAATCGCAAAATCCGTTTATGATTAAATTGTTTATTAAATTTCTGGTTCATATGCTGCTGCATTTTGCGATAGCCATAGTTTTTTGCACATACTTCATTTAGGTTGTGTAGTTCTTTTACAATTTCCTCATTTTCCTGTTGTCTTATCGTTGGTACACGCGTTGACCATTTATAATATGATGAGCGTGATATTCCCGCGAATTCGCAGAGGAGAGAAATAGAGAACTTATTATGAAGATGTAATGCTTGTATTGCCATATATTTATCTATGACATTATCCGCCTCCCCTCGAGCTCCTCTAGCTTTTTTAACAAGGCATTTTCTGTACGTAGTCGCTCGTTCTCACGTTCAAGCTGTTGCATATCTATCTTCAATTGTTCTTCCATTGTTCGTTCATGTTCAACTTTATTTCGTCCACGATTATCTTGCAGCGATGTTTCATCACTAGCATCATATTTTTTAACCCATTGGTAAACTTGTTGGTATGTTACTTGGTAGATGTCTGCTGTTAGCTGATAATTGTTGTCGTTTTTTAAACAATATTTAACGATTTGTATTCGTTCATTCAAGTCCGTTTTTCTTCCCTTTGGCATCAGTTGGGTTGTCCTTTCAGCATATCCGTCATTTTTATACTATTATAATTGTTAATGCAATAAACGAGAACAGATTATGAATGTAAATTTAAAAATCCCCCTTCGTTAATTGGAGGGGGATTCGCTTACTCTGTTTTCTCTGTATTCAATTGTTCTGTTTCTTCCATGCTTTCTTCAGCCCTTAAGCGATTTTCCCGCTGCTGAGGTGTCTCGACGTTATCAATCGTATCAATAAATGGTTCTGGAGCCGTCATGCGAGGCTCAAGTGGATTATGGCGATATCGATTTTCCTCTTGGTCGATAGCTATTTGTAACGGACCATCCGTATCTGCCTTCTCAGCAAATATAACAATCGAACCATGCTCTACAAGCTGTGCATAATAGGCTGTTTGCCCATCAGTTAAATGAAAACGCTTAATACCTTCCTTTATCGCCGATTCACCTGTAAACCATGATTTAAATTGATCTACCCAATTACCTGCCTCATGTGTATTCACATCGGTTTCCCATTTAATGTCTTCAAATGGTGTAGAGTCTTTGGCAATAATATGAATATCATTTGTTTGATAGCCTTGACTATGCATATTTGTTAATATTGCTAGCATTTCCTCTTTCGAGTGTGCCACTTCAATATGTGGATTTTGTTCAATCATGCTGTTTATGTCCTCCTAATTTTTATGGCCCACTCAAGACACGTTCGTATCAGAGGAATTGCCTTTACCTTTTTCTTCATAATTGCTTAGTGTAATCGTTTCATTACTACTCGTTAAGATATGCCTTTAACATCCAAGCATGTTTTTCAAGTGACTGATACATCGCATTTAGTAAGTCTTCTGTACGATCGTCTCCCTCTTCAGCCGCCAACTCCATTGCGGAATTTAAAGCTTTCATGAGCGTTTGAAAATCTGAAATCGTTGTTGCGACCATTTCTTCTGTCGTTTCTTTACCTGTTGCTTCTTCAATATAAGAAAGCTCAAGATGTTCTTTTAATGTGGCAACCGGTTTGCCATCCTTTGAAAGAATACGCTCTGCAATTTCATCTAAATTTAATGTTGTTTCATTATATAACTCTTCAAATTTTGCATGGAGTGTAAAAAATGAGCTACCCGTTACATACCAATGGTAGTTATGCAATTTTGTATACAGTACAGACCATGTTGCTACCAGCTTGTTCAATTGTTTGTTTAAATTTTGTGTCATAATATCTCCTCCAATAATTCATATACTAGCCTTTAGTATGCGTTATATTGTGTATTGGCTATACCTCATATTTTCCCTACTGACACATTTTCAAACATCTAATTACATAGTTAACAATTAATTATTTATAGTTAATGTTTTTTTTGACAAAAAATAAGCTATTAATATTGTAAACTTCTTTCTATAATTATTTCACTTTTCGAAATAGTTTCGTTATAATGGTATCACTTACGTTAAAAGGGGTGTTCTTACATGGAAGTATTACCATTACGAAAAGATGTCGCAGTAGAGGAAACGTGGAATTTACAAGATTTACTTGAAAATGATGCTGATTTCGAACCTGCTTTAGCTCAGTTTGTAGAGGATGCAGTAAAATTCGAAAGCACATACAAAGGTACAATTACTGATGCTCAAAAAGTAATTGATGTACTTACGGCTTATGAGTCATTACAAGTAGGCATTGTCCCGATTGGAACATTTGCAAGCTTAAATATCCAGGCTGATCGTACGGATGAAGTTGCCCAAATGCGTGCAGCGAAATTTGGTACCGCAGTTGGTAAAATTAGCAGCTCAATCGCATTTGTAAACAGTGAATTGCTTGCATTGGATAAAGCCATTTTAGAGGAAGCTGCAACAAAAAGCCCGCTATATCAGCGCTATATTACAGAGCTATTAAAGCAAAAGCCTCATCAATTACATCCAGAAGTAGAAAAAACGCTCGCTGCATTAAGCTCTACGTTTGAAGCACCATATGAAATCTATAACACGACAAAGCTCGTGGATATGCATTTTGGAGAATTTGAAGCAAATGGTAAGAAGCATCCGCTAAGCTACGTATTATTCGAAAATGACTGGGAGCTTGAAACCGATACAGCTATTCGCCATGCAGCTTTTAATGCATTTTCTAACAAACTTCGTGAGTATCAGCATACAACGGCAAAAGTGTATAACACACATATTCAGCAAGAAAAAACAATTTCTGATTTACGGGGCTTCGAATCTGTCATTGACTATTTATTGTTTGACCAAGATGTAGATCGCTCTCTATATAATCGTCAAATTGACCTTATTACGAAAGAGCTTGCACCACATATGCGTCGTTATGCAAAACTTGTGCAAAAAGCGCATGGATTAGAAGAAATGACGTTTGCTGATTTAAAAATAGCGCTTGATCCGAGCTATGATCCAAAATTAACAATGGCAGAAGCAAAAGAGTATGTTGAAAAATCATTAGCTGTTATGGGTAAAGATTATGAGCAAATGATTGAAAGAGCGTTCAACGAGCGCTGGATTGACTACGCACCAAATAAGGGTAAATCTACCGGTGCATTTTGTTCAAGCCCGTACGGCAGTCATCCATACATTTTAATGTCATGGAATGAACGCATGAACGAAGTATTTACGCTTATCCATGAGCTTGGTCACGCAGGCCATTTTGTTAATTCGCATGGACATCAATCTTATTTAAATAGTCGCCCTTCTCTATACTTTATTGAGGCACCGTCTACAATGAATGAAATGCTTCTAGCAAACTATTTACTGACACATAATGACGATAAACGCTTCAAACGTTGGGTCATTTCAAACATCGTATCGAAAACGTATTATCATAACTTCGTTACACATTTATTAGAAGCAGCATATCAGCGTAAAGTATATGAATTAGTGGACGCAGGTGAATCTGTTAATGCGACTGTGTTAAACCAATTAAAACGTACAGTTTTAGAAGAGTTCTGGGGAGACACTGTCAACATCACAGAAGGTGCAGAACTTACGTGGATGCGTCAGCCTCATTATTATATGGGCTTATACCCATACACATATAGTGCTGGCTTAACGATTTCTACACAAGTATCGCAGCGTATTTTAAAAGAAGGTAATACAGCAGTAGACGAATGGCTAACTGTCCTTCAAGCGGGTGGCACAAAATCACCTGTAGAGCTTGCACAAATGGCAGGTGTAGATGTGACGACTGATCAACCACTTCGTGATACGATTGCTTACATTGGTCATTTAATCGATGAACTTGAAAGCCTAACAGAAGAGATTGAAGCTTAATAGAATCTATCCCTTTTTTTAACTTTTTAACGTTGCCACCTACGTACTCTTCTAGAGCGTAGGTGGTTTTCATTTTTTAGTTCTAAGCGAGAAAACATTTACATATACTAGAATCAGGGCTCGCCCTATTAACTTTTTTGATATTTCAAAATAGATAATCATTTTTCTTCGTACAAAAGTACCGTTATTATTAAGAGTACGCAATTTATTTAGCAAAAATCGACTAACAATTTTCAAAGGAAGTGTTTCTAATTATGGTAAAACGTAATGATCCATGCCCATGCGGTAGCGGCAAAAAATACAAAAAATGTTGTGAAGGTAAACAGCAAGTTACAGTAGAGGCTGTAGCAATCGAAGAACTGGAGCGTGTACTACAAACATTTTATCTAGAATATCCAGAACGCAAAGATGTTCGTGCATATATCGAGCATGTTGGCACATGGCAGCCTAAATTAGAGAGCGTACTTCAACGTGAGCTTATTGAAGCAATTGCTTTAGACGATTTCTTCTTCCATCAAGAGCCATCTATTTGGAAAGGTTACTTAAAGAAAACGAAGAAAAAAACGGTTAGACCTTCTACTTTAAAAGTGCTAGAAGGCTGGTCACAACCAACATTATTCATCGGTACAGTAACAGTTGTAGAGGAAAAATATTTCAAAGCTAGTCATGTCCTATCTAATGAAGATATTTATATTCGTCGCGAAAATGATAAGCCAATTCCTGAGGGAATGCATGTCTTTGCGTTCATCTTACCAGATGGCACAAAGCAAGAAGCGCATTATTTAGCGGTGTCTACTCTTATATTCTTCCCACAAGACCATGAAAAGGTATTTGTGAAGTTAAAAGAAAACTTTGAGGCTTCTAAGAAAAAGGTTCAACCATTCTTAAAAGAAGATCATCTTTCATTCTGGGAGCTACTTGTATCTAATGGCTACAAGGGTGAAGAATTTACAAGCTTCGAAAACGGTGTTATTGCGCAAGTGAAGGAATTCCTTGAGCAAAATGAGCGTGAAACAGCACCAATGCTTGAATTATTAGAGGACTACTTAATCGAAGGACAACCATCTGCACGTAAAGAAGCGGCAATCGCAGCGGGTGCCATTCGCTACGGTCAAGAAAAGGAGCTATTTGAATCGCTATCTTTAACAGTCAAAGAAATTGCAGCGACTTTCGATATTTCTCCTTCCTCTTTAACAAAATACTATCAAGATTTAAGTCAATACGCTTCAACTAAATAATAAAAAGAGAAAAAGTGTTAGATTGATTGCAGTCAATCTAACACTTTTTCTTTTTTTAATGCTACCGCTTGCTGCGTTTCCGAGCTTTATCGGCGATTTACTTAGTTCTATCGGCGATTTCTGCTTGTTTACCGGCGATTCATAGACTTCTATCGGCGATTTTACATTCGCCACCTTTGCTCCTGTTTCTAAAACACCATATGCTTATAAATAGAAAAAAGCTACGTATGTTATCTGCATAGCAGAACACAAGGTAGCTTTTTCTATGGTAACCAACCAATATTATTATTTCCGAACATATTGTTATTTATGCATGCAAGAAAGGAAATATGATTAATTACGTGCATAAATATTTCTTTTTAAGTATTTTTGTGAGATTCCACATCTATTGGCTCTTATTTGCTATAAACTTTCATTAGCTCTTCACCAAGAAATTGCAGTCGCTCCCCTACTGTACATTCCTCAATACAAAAACGATGGGCTTCTGGTTTCCCACGTTCTTTACGTAGTTGCTTAATGACTAAGCAATCAGCACAGTACATATCATGTAGTTCATCAATGTCTTTCATAACCGTCACTTTATCCATTAAGAACGTTCGCCCCTTTCACGTCCAAATTTCATGTCTTTCTATTATGAAGCGAACGTTGTGTTCAAGCAACTATTTTGTTCATCCTTATTTAACAAAAATTGTTTGGTCTAATTTGAAGGTTGTCAAACAGCACGATTGCTGTAAAATAAAATGGAAGTCTAAACGCAAAGTAGGGATTTTCATGTTAGAGGTCTATATAGATGCGGCAAGTGCAGGTAATCCAGGTCCTAGCGGCATTGGCATTTTTATTAAAGGAGAAGGTCATCACGTACAAATTAGTGAATATATCGGACAGACAAATAATCATATTGCAGAATTCACCGCGTTAGTACGCGGTCTAGAGGAAGCACAAAAGCTTGGTACAAGTATTATCTCCGTCCGCTCCGATTCAAAGGTTGTCGTGGCATCTATAGAAAAAGAATATGTAAAAAACGAAGAGTTTAAACCTTTTCTTGAGCAAGCATTAAAACTGGCAAGCAATTTTGATTTATTTTTCATCAAATGGATCCCAGATGGACAAAATAAAGCAGCAGACGCACTGGCACGTAAGGCAATTCTTAAGGAAAAAAATTAAAATAATAGTGGGACTGCTTAATCAGTCCCCTGTTCGCTTAATTTTAACTCATTGTACGTTTCTAAAAGCCCTCTATATGAACTTTCTTCCGAGAACCATAGTTTTTCATTGTTACAAAACTCCACAAATCTAAAAAATTCCTTTTTCAGCTCTTTTTTAAATGGTTCAATCGGCACAAGAAAGCACTGGTAACGATCAAGTTGAATTTCATAATACCGACCATTTTCTTGAATTGTCGTATCGATATAAGGATAATTATCCAAAAAAATTATATGATGATTGCTTCCATCATATCTACTCTCTAAAAGATAACTAAAAGTACTCCACGTATCTAACAAACATTCCGTTAATTGCTCTTCTCCAAAAATAACCACATTATTATAAATTATCCTGACAAAGCCACATAAGTAATCGCCCTCGTTTTCTTCTAAAATGTTCTGTGCCTTTTCTACTGCTAATGGATTCGTAATAGGAATAGCTTCAGTTATTACTTCTGGAAAATTGCTATAATATTGTCGACCAATGATTGTATTTATTTTTAGCGCATTCATAAAAGCACCCCACTTCCATGATGAGTCTTCTGTTATGAGTAATGCCAATATAGATATATTGTAAGGACAGCTCAATAAAGTAATTCATCATATGTTTCTAATAGTGCTCGATATAAACTATCTTCGGCGAACAGTAGTTTTTCATTTTTACAAAACTCCACAAATTTAAAAAATTCCTTCTTTACTTCTCTTTTAAATAACTCTATAGGAACTAGAAAGCGCTGGTATTTATCCAATTGAATTTCATAGAACTGACCATTTTCTTGAATTGTAGTATCCGTATAGGGATAATTATCTAAAAAGCTAATCTGATGACTTCTACCATCATAGTGAGTATCAAAAATATAGATTAAATCACACCACGTATCTAATAAATCTTCAGTTAATTGCTCTTCCCCAAAAATCACCACATCATTATAAATCAAAGAAACAAAGCCACATAAGTAGTCACCCTCATTTTCTTCTAAAATAGTCTGCGCCTTTTCAACTGCTAATGGATTAGAAATATGAAAACTTTCAATTACTAAATCTGGAAAAGCATTTATATCTTCTTCTCCTATAAATGTTTCTATTTTTAGTTTATTCATACAAAGCACCACACTTTTTTGAAAATGAGTCTCATGTTAAAAACCTTATATTATGGGAACTGCTCTTTGGAAATAAGTAGTTCCTTTTCCCCCAAGTTTCATTTACCTTTATCATAAAGTAATTCGTTATATGTTTTTAAATGACTTTTATATAAACTTTCCTCCGAGAATAAAAAGTTGCCA
>NZ_JBIVOE010000001.1:282845-430583 GCF_044753985.1 Lysinibacillus sp. NPDC093210
CCATTTTTACAAAAGTCCATAAATTCAATAAAACCTTTTTTTACCTCATTTTCAAATGGCTCTATAGGCAATTGGAAGCTATGAGAACTATCAAGGTGAATTTGATAATGTTGATCAATTATTTCAATTTCAGCGTCATAAGTTGCATTGTCCAAAAAGATGATATTATGAATACTACCATCATATCTGTGGTCCAAAATATAAACTAAATCACTCCACGTATCCAATAAATTTTCCGTTAATTGCTCTTCGCCAAAAATAACTACATCATTATATATTAAGCTTACAAACCCACATAAGTAATTCCCTTCATTTTCTTCCAAAATCCTTTGAGCCTTTTCAAAAGCTAAAGGATTCGTAATAGAAACTGCCTCAGTTATTACTTCTGGAAAAGAGCTATAATATTGTCGACCAATAAATGTTTCAATCTTAAGATTGTTCATACGACACCTCACATTTATGAGTATTCCAATAGAAATACAATGTGTGGACTGCTTGAATTTATCAAGCAGTCTCCTCTCTATAATTTTGCCGTCTAAATTTATATATCTTCAAGTCGAAGTAATTTTACATATGTCTCTAAAAGCCCCCGATAAGAACTATCTTCGGAAAACTGTAGTTTTTCATTTTTACAAAACTCCATGAATGCGAAAAATTCTCGCTTCACTTCATTTCGAAATGGCTCAATTGGCACGAAAAAGCGCTGGTTTCGATTCAGTTGTATTTCATAAAACTGATCAATTTCTTGAATTGTAGTATCAATATAGGGATGATTATCTAGAAAAACAATCCTGTGTCTGCTTCCGTCATAATGACTATTAAAAATATAAATTAAATCCCACCACGTATCTAATAAACTTTCCGTTATTTGTTCTTCTCCAAAAATCATCACACCATTATAAATCAAAGAAACAAAGCCACATAAATAATCACCCTCATTTTCTTCTAAAATCTTCTGTGCCTTTTCAATTGCTAAAGGATTAGAAATAGGATAACTTTCAATCACTAAATCTGGAAAAGCATTTAGATTTTCTTCGCCTATAAATGTTTCGAGTTTTATATTTTCCATCCTAAACACTTCACTTTCTTTTATTTTCCTACAGGGTATGCTGTACTAACATGCCCATGCCCATTGAAATTAACTTCATATTCAATTCCATTTACTTTGGCTCGAACACTTATCTTTTGCTGTTTATTTAACTGTTTAGATATCGTTAATTTATTTTTGTTAATTACTGTAATAACAATATTTTTAATATCATTAACCGATAAATCTGGATCAAAAAACGACTTATTTTCCTTTCCAGTCCAATAATTCGGATGATGTCTTTCTAAAATATGTCTCATTTTAGCTTTCGTAAAGAAAACCTTTTTACCACCGCCTACATCCAACGTGATATCTGTAAAGTTTGCTACAGCTTTTTTCGCTGCATCTTTTGACTTGCTGTAAAATGAGCGTTTGCCAATTTGCAGGATTTTCTTAGTCCCGATTTTTGTTACTGTATAATGAATAATCGCACTACCGATTCTGTATACAATGGCATGTATTATCGATGCCTCTAACCTTACAGGATTGTTTTCATAGGTTTCATGCGTTTTTAAATCCGTAAATATCGTACTGTAATGGCCATCTTCCAGTTGTTGCATCGTCACACGATAATGGTTTTGCTCTACAGTGCCGTTTTCTTCGATAACACTATCGATTACTATTTCTTCGCTTTCACTATTAAACTTGATGTCTAAATCTGCATTCAAAGCCTCGGACGTAAAAGTTGTTTGGACAAGTAATTCGTTATCGTATATTTCAATATTCCGAATATTTATCGTACTATCGTCTGAATAAACAAGATTTTTATTTAATTCATCGTATAGTTCTTGTTGGTATTCTTCTGGATTAACGTCATGTATATCATCTATAGAAATCATCACAATAGGCTCATCAGACACTACATCATAATCCTGTGCAGCAATCAAATTGGGCGCAATATTTGCAAATAGCAACCCTGCAATAATAATAGATATGAAGTGTTTTTTCCATTTCATCGTTTCATTTCCGCTTTATTATTGTAACTTTGCCATGTTGATAGTTAATGGATTTATAAAAGAGTAACTTTCAATTGTATAATCTAGAAAAGCATTGATATCTTCTTCCCCTATAAATGTTTCGATTTTTAGTTTATTCATACGACACTTCACTTTTATGGTATTCCAAGAAAAATATAATGTGGGGACTGCTTGAATTTATCAAGCAGTCTCCTGTTATAATTTTGCTGTCTAAATTTTTCTATCTTCAAGTTGAAGTAATTCATCATACGTCTCTAAAAGTCCACGATAAGAACTCTCCTCAGAAAACTGTAATTTCTCATTTTTACAGAATTCCACAAACTTAAAAAATTCCTTTTTCACTTCATTTTTGAAAAGTTCGATAGGAACTAGAAAGCGTTGGTGACAATCTAGTTGTATTTCATAAAACTCACCAACTTCTTGAATTACCGTATCATTATAGAAAGCATTATCTAAAAAAACAATTCCATGATTTCTTCCGTCATAGTATTTATTAAAAATATAAATTAAATCACTCCACGTTTCTAATAAACTTTCCGTTATTTGCTCTTCTCCAAAAATCACCACATTATTATAAATCAAGCTTACAAAGCCACATAAGTAATCACCTTCGTTTTCTTCTAAAATCTTTTGTGCCTTTTCCACAGCTAATGGATTGGTAATTGGAAAACTTTCAATTTTATATACTGGGGCAGTTATATCTTCTTCACCTATAAATGTTTCGATTTTTATTTTATTCATACGAAACCTCACACTTATGAGTAATCCAAGAAAAAATACATTGTGGGGACTGCTCAATTTAAAACAAGCAATTTTCATTTTGAATTAATTCTTTGTATGTTTCTAATACTACACGATAAGAACTATCTTCAGAAAACTGTAGTTTTTCATTTTGACAAAACTCCATAAATTCGAAGAATTTTCGCTTCACTTCATTTCGAAATGGCTTGATAGGCACTAGAAAGCATTGGTTACGATCCAGATGTATTTCATAGGACTGATCAATTTCTTGAATTGTAGTTTCGATATAGGGATGATTATCTAAAAAAACAATCCTGTGACTGCTTCCATCATAATGTGTATTAAAAATATAAATTAAATCCAACCACGTATCTAATAAACTTTCCGTTATTTGCTCTTCTCCAAAAATCACTACATCATTATAAATCAAGCTGACAAAGCCACATAAGTAATCACCTTCATTTTCTTCTAAAATGTTCTGTGCCTTTTCTACCGCTAATGGATTGGTAATAGGAATAGCTTCAGTTATTACTTCTGGAAAATTGCTATAATATTGTCGACCAATAAATGTTTCAATCTTAAGATTTTTCATACTACACCTCACATTTATGGTATTCTAAGAAAAATACAATGTGGGGACCGCTTGATAAATTCAAGCAGTCTCCTGTATATATTTTGCCATCTAAGTTTTTTCCTCTTCATTTTGAATTAATTCTTCGTATGTTTCTAAAAGTCCACGATAAGAACTCTCCTCAGAAAACTGAAGATTTTTACAAAACTCCATGAATGCGAAAAATTCTCTCTTCACTTCATTTCGAAATGGCTCGATAGGCACGAAAAAGCGCTGGTTTCGATCAAGTTGAATTTCATAAAATTGATCAATTTCTTGAATTGTAGTATAGTAATAGGGATAATTATCCAAAAAATTTATCTCCTCTTTGCTCCCATCATATCTACTTTCTAAAATATTACTTAAACTACTCCATGTATCTAATAAACTTTCCGTTATTTGCTCTTCGCCAAAAATCACCACATCATTATAAATTAAGCTTACAAAGCCACATAGGTAATCACCTTCGTTTTCTTCTAAAATCTTCTGTGCCTTTTCCACGGCTAATGGATTTGTAATAGGAAAACTTTCGATTTTATAAACTTGGGCATTTATATCTTCTCTCCCTATAAATGTTGCGATTTTAAGGTTATTCATGGAAAGCACCATACTTTCTTTGAAAATGAGTCTCATGTTAAATCCCTTAAATTAGGGGAACTGCTCATTGGAAATAAGCAGTCCCATATCCACTAGTTTCATTTACCTTTATCATAAAGTAATTCGTTATATGTTTTTAAATGACTTTTATATAAACTTTCCTCCGAGAATAAAAAGTTGCCATTTTTACAAAAGTCCATAAATTCAATAAAACCTTTTTTTACCTCATTTTCAAATGGCTCTATAGGCAATTGGAAGCTATGAGAACTATCAAGGTAAATTTGATAATACTGACCAATTACTTCAATAATGGCATCTTCATAAGTTGCATTATCCAAAAAAATGATACTTTCAGCACTACCTTCATATCTATGATCTAAAATGTAAACTAAATCACTCCAAGTATCTAATAAATTATCCGTTAATTGCTCTTTGCCAAAAATAACCGAATCATTATATATTAAGCTTATAAACCCATATAAGTAATCACCTTCATTTTCTTCTAGAATACCCTTTGCTACATCAACAGCTAATGGATTATGAATAGAATAGCTTTCAATTTTACATTCTGGAAAAGCATTTAAATCTTCTTGAACAATAAAAGTTTCAATCCTCAGTTTACTCATGATAAGCACCACGCCTTCTCTTATTTTCCAACTGGATAAGCTGAACTAATAATCCCATCTTTTTCAACATACACTCTGTAATTAATTCCATTGACTTTTCCATATACCTTTATACTATGATTACTATTCAAACTTCTAGATATTCCCAATTTATTATTATTAATTACTGTTGTAACAATATCTTTAATATCATTAACAGATAAATCTGGATCAAAAAATGTCTTTTTCTCATTTCCAGTCCAATAATTCGGATGATGTCTTTCTAGAATGTGTCTCATTTTAGCTTTCGTAAAATAAACCTTTTTACCACCACCTACATCCAACGTGATATCTGTAAAGTTGGCTACAGCTTTTTTCGCTGCATCTTTTGACTTGCTGTAATAGGAGCGTTTGCCAATTTCCAGGATTTTTTTAGTACCAATTTTTTTTATTGTATATTGAATAATCGCACTACCGATTCTGTATACAATGGCATGGATAATCGATGCCTCTAACCTTTCAGGATTGCTTTCATACATTTCATACGTTTCTAAATCCGTAAATATTGTACTGTAATGGTCATCTTCTAGTTGTTGCATCGTCACACGATAATGGTTTTGCTCTACAGTGCCTTTTTCTTCGATAACACTATCGATTACTATTTCTTCGCTTTCACTATTAAACTTGATGTCTAAATCCGCTTTCAAATCCTCGGACTCAAAAGTTGTTTGGACAAGTAATTCGTTATTATATATTTCAATATTCCGAATATTTATCGTGCTATCGTCTGAATAAACAAGATTTTTATTTAATTCATCGTATAATTCTTGTTGGTATTCTTCTGGATTAACGTCATGTAGATCATCTACGGAAATCAACACGATAGGCTCATCAGACACGACATCATAATCCTGTGCAGCAATCAAATTAGGCCCAATATTTGCAAATAGCAACCCTGCAATAATAATAGATATGAAGTGTTTTTTCCATTTCATCGTTTCATTTCCCCTTTATTATTGTATATATATTGTACCTTTGCCATATTCAGCGTCATTCCAAAAATCTTTTGTCACAGTATATTGTTGTAAGATAGCATTAAAATTTTCTTGTAACTCAACCTCCTTATATGTTTCTTTCAACTGAATAAATAGATGTGTTGCATAGGCAGCAGCAAAAGAGGTGCCCGTAAAGTCAGATGCTTGACCATGATGATTAATACTTTGTACATCCTCCCCGTTAAAAACATAATCAATTTTTCCAATAGCTGAAAAAGAGGATCGTTTATTTTGTTCATTCATTGAACCAATGGACAGTACACCATCCAATTTTGCTGGGTAGTCGGTTGCTAAGCCATATGTATTGCCAGCGGCGGCGACAATAGTAATCCCTTGCTCTATTGCTTTTTCAATAACAGATTCTAGTTCAGCATTTTGCGTTTGAAAACCAAAACTAATATTGAGAAAATCGACCTGTTTATCTATACACCAGTTAATAGCTTCTATTAAATCCTCAATTGAACCATTGCCCTTTTCATCTAACAATTTAATATCATATATTTTTAAATTTCTACCAATTGGAGCTTCACCTTCCCCTATAATAATTCCCGCGACTGGCGTACCATGATTAAAATCATCAACAATCTTTTCCCCAGGATGAATTAGATTGACTTCTTCAAATGCAACGCCTTGAAAGAAATCCAACTCTTTATTAATACCACTATCCAATACAGCTACTTTTATATAGTGGTTGTCACTTTTTATTGCTAACTGTCCGAAGGTAAAAAAACAAAGAAAGAAAATAATTAGAGACAAAAACACACCAAATTCTTTATTGATAGCGTTCACCTCCTTGCTATGTAGTTGTTAAAAATAATTCCAACATGGATGGGCTCTCTCATTGTAAAGAGAGTTATTCTGTAGGGTTTTTCGTAGTTAAGTGATGGTCATGTTGGAAAATTAAAATAGATTTATGTCTATAAATCCTTTTAGTTCTCTACAAGACAATTGAAGTTTTTCAAGAGAAGATTTTTTTAAGATTATTCTAAATTCTCACTTTAAAAAGTGTCAATAACTTTTATGTAGTTTTTCTTGCAAATTTTACGTAATGGCGATTGCTATTAGTTTAGAGGCGTTTCTTAAGGTTTTCGTGGCGTTACCTTAAATATTATTGGCGATTCTAGAAGGGTCAACCTAGCGTTAATGTGTACCCGCGGAAATCAACGGCAGTATTTATTTCTATAAAAAAAAGACATCGTGAAGTAACTCGATACCTTCTTTTTTGTATTCTTTTGAAGCTTAAAGGTTAGTTGATTGGAGCGAAGGGTGGCGACTCCTGCGGGAACGCACAAAGCGTAAGACGCAACAATCCGCGCATAGCGAGGGTTGCAGCTTACGGTGTGCCCGCGCAAATCAACGCCAGTATTTATCTCTATAAGAAAAGACATCGTGAAGTAACTCGATGCCTTCTATTTTTGTATTCTTTTGAAGTTTAACGTTTATCAAAGTTGATTGGAGCGAAGGGTGGAGACTCCTGCGGGAACGCACAGAACGTAAGACGCAACAATCCGCGCGTAGCGAGGGTTGCGTCTTACGTGTGTGCCCGCGGAAAGCGTCCGCCCGCGGAAATCAACGGCAGTAGGCATAAATAAAAAAGAGCCATCTCAATTGAGACAGCTCATATATTATTTCAAATTCCTTTGTAAAAATGCTTTTGTCCGTTCATGCTGTGGATTAGTGAAGAAAGCTTCAGGATGGTTTGCCTCGATAATGTCGCCACCATCCATAAAGACAACCTTGTTTGCAACTTCACGTGCAAAGCCCATTTCGTGCGTCACAACGATCATCGTCATATGATCTTCTGCTAAATCTTTCATTACCTTTAATACTTCACCTGTCAGTTCTGGATCGAGTGCGGAAGTTGGCTCATCAAATAATAGAATTTGTGGATTCATCATGAGCGCTCGCGCTATAGCAACACGTTGTTTTTGCCCACCAGATAAATTCGCTGGGTACGCATTCGCTTTGTCAGCAAGCCCGATTTTTTGCAGTAAATCTTGACAGCGACGTGCAATAGCATCTGATGACTCCGTTTTTAGTAAGCCTGGTGCTATTTCAAGGTTTTGCTGTACTGTTAAATGTGGGAACAAGTTAAAGTGCTGAAATACCATGCCCATTTTCGCAGTCATTTTTTTTATATCCTGTTGTTTGGCATATGTTCCGTCTTGTACTAAATAATCGCCATCGACACAAATGCTTCCCCCATTAATTTCTTCTAAATGAATTAAGCTTCGTAGCATGGTGCTTTTACCAGACCCAGACGGACCAATAACAGCCACGACATCGTTCTTTTCTATATTAAACGTGATGGTCTTTAGCACTTCTAACTCACCAAAGGATTTCTTCAAATTCGATACTTCAAGCAGTGCCATCTGTGTCACCTCTATTCAAATTTAAAACGTTTTTCTAGCCACTTAAAGAATACCGTTAAGACAAGCGTCATCACTAAATAAATAGCGCCAGCAATAAAGAATGGCACAATCGTAAAGTCACGGTTTACAGCTGTTTGTGCAAAATGCAACAATTCTGGTACAGCTACCGCGTAAAGAAGTGCCGTATCTTTAATTAATGTAACCGATTCATTCGATAATGCAGGTAACGCTACACGAAACATTTGTGGCAAAATAATGCGTGTCGTTGTTTGCCATTTTGACAAGCCTAATACTTGTGCCGCTTCGTATTGCCCTTTATCGATTGCCAATAAGCCACCTCGGAATATTTCTGCAAAGTAGGCAGCGTAATTTAAAATAAAGCCAAGACAGGCAGCAACAAAGCGATCAAGGACCATATATTCTCCAATCACAGGTACCATTGGTAAGCCGAAGCAAATTAATAGCAATTGTAGTAACAGCGGTGTACCGCGCATGATGTATATATACGTTTGAGCAAACCAAGACAATGGTTTGATACGACTTTTTACAGCTAATGTAAGTAAGAATCCAAGTGGAATCGATACAAGAATGGCTATAATGAACAGCAGCACCGTCATTTTTGCGCCATCAAGCATCGGCAAAATCATTGTTTGCCAGTAATCCGCCATAACTATTTCCCTCCAAAAAGTATAAGAGTTTCACGAGGAAACTCTTACCGACTAATAACATTCAATTATCTTGTACGAATAGCTTGATTACGACCAGTAGGCTTAAGTCGGAATTTAGCTCGTAAGTACATGCGATAGTTATCTATTTCAATACCTTATCTTCACCAAACCATTTTGTAGAAATTTCTGCTGCTGTACCATCTTCATTCATTTTATCTAAAGCGGCTTGTAGCTTTTCTAATAATGCTTCGTTTCCTGGTTTGACACCAATTCCATATTGCTCAGGTGCTAATGATTCATCTAATAGTTTGAATGTGTCAGGTTCTTGCGTCATGTAGTATTCTGCTACCACTGCATCAATAATGACTGCATCTAAACGGCCTGTTTTTAAATCTGTTAAGGCTAACACATTATCCGCAAACTCTGTGACGTTTTTCACTTCTTTGTGAATTGGGTTTGCATTCAGCGCCTCTGCAGCAGAAGACTGTGCTTGAAGTCCAACTTCTTTACCTGCTAAATCGCTTAGAGCGTTAATAGAAGATTTTTTAATTGTCATTACTGCTTGTGCATTTTCTAAATAAGGCTTTGTGAATAATACCTTTTCTTTACGCTCGTCTGTAATTGTATAACCATTCCAAATTAAATCAATGCGGCCACTAATTAACTCAGCCTCTTTCGTTTTCCAATCGATTGGTTGGAATTCAGCTTCCACTCCCATATGTTCAGCAGCAGCACGTGCTAAGTCAATATCAAAGCCAACGATTTCGTTTTTATCATCACGGAATCCTAATGGTGCAAACTTATCATCAATTCCGATTATTACTTTTTCTGTTGATTGATCTGAATCCTTCGAGCCATCTGTTGAACTCGATTTTTCTCCAGAAGTACCGCAAGCTGCTAAAGCTAGTACCGCTGTAAGCATGCATAGTATTGTGAAAATGCGCTTCATTATCTAATATCCCCTAACATTTTATATTAATTATTAGAAATAATAGTTTCGCTTTCTCTTGCTAAACTACTAACGTGTTAAAGAATATCAAAATGGCGCATTGTTGTCAATATCTTAATTGAATTATTAGAATATTATACTAGAATTCAAAAACAGCCCACCCAGAAAACTCTGGCTGAACTATTTTTAGAGTAAATTTCTATTTAATGCTGTTGTTTTAACCATTCCATTGCCACATTTGCATGTAATGCAGCACCATATTTAAAAACATCCTCATTTTGACGCATACGAGGGTTATGCACAGGTGCTTCGCCTTCTTTTCCTGTTCCTAGCACAACAAATGCAGAAGGTACTTCTTGCGAAATGTAAGAAAAGTCTTCTGAACCTCCAAGGTATCCATTATCTACTACATTTTCTGCCCCCACTATATTTTCTAAAAATGGCGTTATCGCATCAATAAATGCTGGATTGTTATATGTTGTTGGCGTATGGAATTCAATTGTCTGATATTCTCCCCGCCATGCTTTTACAGTATGATCTATCATCTCTGGGATGCGTTTACATAAATGGTCACGCGTTTGTTGATCATAGCTTCTCATATTTCCTTGTAATACCGCTTTGTCTGGAATAATATTTGTCGCCGTACCACCAGCCATCGCACCTACTGAAAATGTTACACTATGATTTGGATCTGCTTCCCGTGTCATTAATAGGTTTAAACTTGTATACAGTTGATTCATAATCATATTGGAATCTATCGTTTTATGGGGCTGTGAGCTATGTCCACCATTCCCTTGAATATTGACGATATACGTATCCATTGCTTGTGTTAATGTTCCTTTATGGACAGATAATGTGCCTGCTTGTTGATCTGGCATAATGTGAATTCCAAATGCCGCATCCACTTTTGGATTTTGTAGCAAACCATCATCAATCATTAGCTTAGAGCCATACCCCCACTCTTCCCCAGGTTGGAACAATAGTTTAACCGTTCCTTGTAACTCCGCTTCATGGTCCTTCAAAATTTGCGCAGCGCCTAACAGCATTGCTACATGTGAATCGTGACCACAAGCATGCATCACACCAGGATTTTTGGATGTAAATTCACAATCAACTTCTTCTTGAATTGGCAATGCATCCATATCAGCACGTAGAAGAATACAAGGTGTCCCCTGTCCAATTGTTGCAACTACACCTGTACATTGATCTTGTGAACCAAACCCTGCTATTTCATATTTTTCTTTAATTTCAGGTGGCACCACTCCACATTGCTTATGGGCAATGCCCATTTCATCAAGGCGTTGTTGGATATACTTTTGTGTATTTGGCAGTTCAAAGCCAATTTCCGGATATTGATGTAAATAACGACGATCTTTTATAATTTGTTCTTCATATTTCTTAGAATGTTCTAAAATATTCATCGTGTCGTAATCCCCTTTATGTTTAATAGTAAGTGTAGAACTTCAAAGTGTTGAATGAACTAATAGATTAAAATGGTCCTAACCCGATATAATGTGCGATTAATATTAAAACAAATGCCGCAAAATGTAGTATTAGGAATAGTTTCATTGAGAATTTTACCCAAGCAGAATAGCTTACATTCGACATGCCAAGCGCTGCCATTAGCCCCCCAGAAGTCGGCCATAAATAATTCGTAAAGCCGTCACCAAATTGATACACTACAACCATTACTTGTTGATTAATCCCTAATATTTTCCCTAACGGCCCCATAATTGGCATTAAAATAATCGCCTTGCCACTTCCTGAAACAACGAAGAAGTTAAAGAAAATAACAACGATAAATAGTACCAATAAAGTAATAATCGTTCCCGTATTGTTTAATATATTTGATAATGAATGTACGGCTGTATCAATTATTTGTGCTTGCGTCATTAAAATCATGACTGAACGAGCAAAACCGATTGCAAGCCCTGTAGGTAAAAGTCTAGCTGCACCAACACCAAACGTTTCAGCGGCCTCACTAGGTTTAAGTTTTAAAATGATGACTAATAAGACTGCGTAAATAGCATAGACAGCAGAAAGTTCAGGCATCCCCCATCCTAGTTTAATAGCACCGAATGCACTACCAACTAAAACGACAACTAAACCTAATAATGCCAACTTTCTTGACATTGTAAATTCTTCTTCTTCATACTCAGCTGTTTTTGTATTCTCAATTTCTTCTAAATATTCAGCAGCAACAATACTTTTACTTGGATCTGCTTTTGTTTTATTCGCATAGCGCAGAATGTAAATCATTGAAATAATAATAAAGACAATTAAAGCAACGATACGGAATACTAGTCCAGAATAGATAGGTAAGCCAACAATCGTTTGACTTACACCTGTCGTATAGAAATTAACAACACCAGCTGTAAAACCAATGGCTAAACCAACTGTTGGAATAGCGAAAGCTGTGATGCGGTCATACCCCAATCCCATAACGACTGCCATTGCAAGCGGAATGAATGGAATACCCCCTTCTCCGAATCCAATTGTTCCTAATACGGAGAACAATACGAGCAATGAGATGATAATTAGTTTTTCTTTTCCTGCTGCAACGCTTAATAATTTATGGATACCTGCTGCAATTGCACCAGACTTTTCAAGAATAAATAGTGCTCCACTTGCAAACAGCAACATCACAATGATATCTGCTGATTGTACAACCCCGTTATGTAAAGCTGTGAAAAAATCCATGAACCCTATGGGCTTTGCTTGCTCCACATACGAAAAATTGTCAGTATTTAGTTCGGTAATACCCGTATCTGGATTTACTATCCGTTCATACTCCCCACTCGGAACAATCCACGATAGTAACACAACTAGTAGCATTACTAGCATAAACATTATGTAAACATGTGGGAAATTAATACCTTTTTGTTTTTCCTTTGCTGACATGAAAAATCCTCCAAATCCCTCTTACTCGTTTATTTAATTAATGCTTTAAATAGATTCACACCTGATTCAATCAATTCGTCACGGAAATCATACTCGTGTGTATGAACATGCGGGTAGTCTTCTCCATTACCAATGAAGCAGTAAGCTCCCTTTGTTAGCTTTGTAAAATGGCCAAAATCTTCGGATCCGCGAAAAGCTTCATCTAGTTCAAGTAATGTCATTCCTTCAGATTTCGCAACGGAACGTATTTTGTCTGCACTTTCTTTGTGATTGAACGTTTCTGGGAATTCATCATTATAAGCAAAACTTACTTGCAACCCATATTGTTGTGCTTGATTTTTTGCAAAATTTTCAAGATTTTCTTGTAGTCTATTCAGCTCATCTTCATAAAGGGCACGTATAGTTAAACGAAGATCACCTGTCGATGCTGCAATTCCAAAAGCGTGCTCACCTACATCGATTTGTACAACTGTACAAAGAACAAGTCCTTTATTTAAATCAGGGGATATAAATTTAGGAATTGCATTCACAATATTTGCAATGGCAAACGCTGGATTGATGCCCTTTTCTGGCTGACTAGCATGTGTAGGTGAACCTTTCATATGAATGGTCATTCCTTTTGAAGCACATAAAGCAGTACCATCAATAATTCCTACAGTTTTGTAAGGAAGTCCACTCATGTTATGGTAGGCGAAAATTTCATCGATATTGTGTTCCTTAATGAAATCAACACATTGAATAGCCCCATCCCCTGTTTCTTCCGCTGGTTGGAAGAGGAAATAGATATTTTTGTCTGCACCTAGTTGATCGACTTCAAGTGCAAATGCCGCTAATGTCGCCGCATGCCCATCATGACCGCATTTGTGTGCTTTTCCTGGAAATTGAGAAGCCCATGGAAGATCAATCACTTCATCCATCGGCAATGCATCATAATCAGCACGGAAAGCAATATTTTGCTTAGCTGATTCTGCATGATAAATGGCATAAAACCAATTTCCTTTATCAACAATCACTAACTTTGTATACGTTTTCAAAAACTCAATTAAGTGCTGTTTTGTCCATACTTCTTCATTAGAAAGTTCTGGGTGTTGATGTAATTCGTGACGCAATTGTTTGGCTAAATCAAAATTTTTACTGTTCACTGTGTGTTTCCTCCTCAAAAGCTAATTTTGATATTTCCACCCTCATCTCTTCATCTATCAAATATTTCAAGGGTAAAATAAATCGTTTTAACCTTCTGTATATTGTATATTGTATATTATATTTAAATTTTTTCAACAAAAAAATAATTCTGTTTATTTAAAAACAGAATTACTTTTCGTGTTTAAGCGAGCAAATTAGCACCTAAAGTGGTATAAGCTCTGCTTTATCAATATTCCAATGTACTTCTTTCATGTATCTCTCTAATTCAGCTATCTCACCTTTTTTAAATAGTTCTACCATTTTTCGATGTTCATTGTTTGTTTGAGACAATCGTTTTTTTGTGATTTCTGGCTCATCAGCATGATGAAAGTTTTTCAAAAACTTCTTTTCTAATTGTAATAGCAGGTTGACAAGACTCTTGTTTGGACAAACTGATAAATATACGCCATGAAAAGCTTCCTGCATTTTATGATACATAGAGAAATTGCCAGTATTAATGGCCAAATCAATACTTTGAATATAAAATTCCATTTCATTCATATGCTTCTCAGTCAAAAAAGGTGCAGCTAAAGCAGCAGCTAAGCCATCCAATGCCCCAATAATAAAATACGTTTCTTTGGCTTCTTCCGTCGTAAGATTTTTAATTACAAAGCCTTTTCTTGGCACATTTTCTAATAGCCCTTCGGAAGAAAGTTGTATTAACGCCTCTCTAACCGGTGTCCTACTGACATTTAGGCTTTCGCTAATAGCACTTTCATTCACCTTTTTTCCAGCAATCAGATTTCCATTATTAATTTGATCTACGATATAATTATAAACATGGTCTTTTAGCGATAAATAATTATTCATAAAGTAACCTCAATTTTATATTTTTTAACAATCCTTTTTATCTACTATACACTTTTTTCTAGTATCTTAGCCATAGCCATCGCCTAATAACTATTCATTAGAAGTAATATGGTCCAACATTAATATATACTATCTGACAGTTTAGTGCAGTGTTTATGCAAAAACCAAAATAAAAAAGCGTTTATCCCTTTTTGGAATAACGCCCTCCGTTAGTTTAACTATGGATTATAAGGTATAAAATCAATGGACTTTTCTTGATACATTTTATCTTTGTACATGTACGTAATATAAATATCCCCTATATATCCGCCTGCTGGTGCAATTTGAGCTCCGATTTTTGCTATTAGGAGATTGTCTTTAACGTCAAAGGTGATTTTATTGCCAAAGTAGACATTCGCAAATAAATCATTAGCTTGAATGTGTAAAGGTTTAATATTAATAGTATATTCTCTTTCGCCTATTTTAATTTGAGCTGTGTTTGGTTTTAACTTGGATTTAACGTTTTTAAATACAATTGCCATTGGGTCCTCCACAAGCACTTCAACTGGAACTTCTACAAACTGCATATTTATTTTTTGATTTTGAATATGGAAAACGTGTGCTTCTTGTTCTAGAATTCCTGTACCAGTATCTTTGGTCAAAATTATGATTAACTCTTTCTTTCCATCATTATTGATGTCCTCATACTTAATTTGAGGTGAAAAAGTAGGATTTGTTGTGTTGATCCAATAAGGTCTTGAAAGCACGCTACCACGAAAATCAATTTTGAAATCTGTATAATTATCATTCATCTCTTTGGCAAATAAGGAAACATCTACTATATTAGACTTTGCAATTTTATCATGTTCATTTATCATAGCTTTAGCTTGAATGAAAATGAAGAATACAGAAGAAGCGAAAATTATCAGGATCATTTTTTTCAAAAGAAAACACCTCATGATTCAGTGTTCTCAATAATTCACTACTTATGCCAAAAATGATTCTTATATTTTATACAAAAAGGTGGATCGATTTGTACTTAAGTAATTTAATAATCGAGCTTAATTATTGAATAATAATTACTCAAAATGGGTTCTTATTTTTTGTTCCACAAGGTCATTAAATGAAATCGTCTCTATGCACCCCGATATTTCCCTAACATAATTTCATCATAATATTTATCTAACTGCGGTAAACCCATCTCTTCTGCAATTTTCAGCTCAGCTTCTCTATCATAATCTACTCTAATAAATTGAATGGCATTGTTTGCAAATGTACCATCTAAAATCGCATAGGATGCTGACGTTAAGTCAAGTGAATTTCCGACGCTGCCTACGTTACACAAAATCCCCTTTCTATATGTATGTAAAAAAGTTGTATGAATATCGCCGTAGAATACGATATCCGGCAGTTTATCGTAATGGATTGAATTTGTTATTTCATTATTCTCAAACATCGATAAACGTTTTTCAATTGGATGACTATCCAAAATACGTTCAAATTCACTTCTTGGAGAGGCGTGGAAAAACCTTATTAGTTGTCCATTTAATTCAAGATCAATATGAAATGGTAACGAATTTAAATACTCAAAATCTTTCTCTGTTAATCGATCTTTGTACCACTGGATAAACTCATTATCCGTAGGTGCTTGAATGAACACATCCCAATTGCCTCGAATGACTCGCTCGCAATTTTTTTGAATAAGTTCAATACATGCAGATCCTTGAGGTCCTTTACCAATTAAATCTCCTAGACAAAAAATTCTTTCAATCTCTCTTATTCGAATATCTTCTAATACTGCTTCCAATGCGGTTTTATTCCCATGAATATCTGAAATAATTGCAATCTTCGTCACAAAGCTTCCCCCTTAAAATTCCATATATTCTCTATTCGTTATTCGACAAAATCGTTATTTATTCCTTTAATAGCTCACTACATCGAAAAAAGACGTATATATTTCTGGCGCGTTCTTAATCGTTGCCTTTTTTGTACGCCAAACAACTTCTATTATAGATTTAATAAAAAGTGCAATAATCCATCGATCGTTTATTAGAACCTAAAGCGTCCCCTTAAATTTCTCTGGCTTTTTTACGTAGCTTTCGATTATAAATCCACAATCCGTACAAAGAATATATTCAACCTCTGAACCAAAGCTCATCTTATTCGAAGGATGCATCACTGCATAACCATTATGTTTGCCCTTCCCTAAATCTACACTACCACATTTTGGGCACTCCGTTAGTGTCGTGAAATGTTTCATCGAAAAACCTCCCCATTATATTACTATCAAAGGATTTCATGTAATTTAGCTCTTCGTATATTTACGACTGAACAGTAAATTGGTTTCACCTTCAATTCATTTAACTTCAGGTTTCCTACTGTATTAAGAAAATCTATAACTTCCCTATCTATTAATTATTATTTTAAAATAACATATTAGATGACTGTCGCTATGAGTATTCTCTTTTACAGTGCGTAAAGTACAATAAAATCCAAAATTTTCAGCTCTTTTTATTTATATCAAAACAATATAACAATAGCTTCTCACAAATATTCAATAAAAGAAGTATTATAGATACATGTTTGTGTCTATTTTGTTAAAGATGTATTTTATATATTGCTTTAAATATACTTTAGGAATATAGTAAATCTCGAAAGGACGTGTTCAACATGTTAGATCAACACACAATTAACGTAATTAAATCAACAGTACCTGTATTAGAGGTGCACGGCGTAGCCATTACAAAAAAATTCTATAGCAACTTATTTAAGGATAATCCATCATTATTAAATATTTTTAATCACACAAACCAAACTCAAGGTCGCCAACAAGGCGCTTTAGCAAATACAGTTTATGCAGCAGCCCAGCATATCGACAACTTAGAACCAATCGTTCCTGTAGTCGTACAAATTGCACATAAACACGTAAGTCTTGGGGTTTTACCTGAGCATTATCCGATTGTAGGTCAATACCTGCTTGCAGCAATTAAAGAAGTGTTAGGTGATGCAGCAACTGACGAAATCATCGATGCATGGGGTAAAGCTTATGGTGTCATTGCAGATATCTTTATTTCAGTAGAAGAAGATTTATATCAAGCAGCTGAACAAAATAATGGCTGGCGTGCATTTAAACAATTCAAAATTGCTCGCACTGTAAAAGAAAGTGATGATGTTACATCATTCTACTTACAGCCAACAGACGGCTCAAAAGTGCCAGCTTACAAACCAGGACAATATGTTTCAATTCGAGTAACTGCTCCAGGTGAAGAGTATTTATTAAATCGTCAATATACATTATCACAGCCAAGTAATGAACAAGAATTCCGTATTTCTGTGAAACGTGAAAGCCAGCACAATCCTAAAGGAAAAGTATCAAACTTTTTACACGATGCTGCACTGGGCACAACAATTGACGTTAGTGCGCCAGCAGGTGTCTTCACATATGAACCAACAAATGCACCTGTACTATTCATTAGTGGTGGGATTGGCGTAACACCTTTAAATGCGATGTTACAAACAATTCAAAATAAAGAAAACGTTACATTCATTCAATGTGCACGTAATGAAAATGTCCTTGCTTTCCATGAAGACATTCAAAATAAAATGAACGCATTAAACGGCCCAACTGGTTTAAGCAAGCTGTTCAGTGTATTCAAAAAAGACAGTAATGCACATCATAAAGTGTTATACTCTGAAAAAAATGAGTACATTAACGCTAACGTACTCCGCCCTCTTTTAACGAAAGATACACAAGTGTATATTTGCGGACCAACACCATTTATGGAAGCTTCTATTAATGCTTTACATGAATGCAATATCGTTGACAGTCAAATTCATTACGAATTCTTCGGTCCTGCGCTCCAATTAAATACAAAATAAAAAAAAGAACTAGCCCTGCGATGCGCAAGGCTAGTTTTTTGATACTTAAGTCTTACTCTCATTGAAAATCACTTTAATATTATATTAATTGTATCCTTAATGTTATTTTGTTGACATAGAACTGTAATATAAGCGTGTTAATATCATTATTGTACCAAGTAATACGTTTTAATGTTTTTAGGAGGATACATAATATGAAAAAGAATAAACGAAATAAGTGGGGGATGAAATTAGCAGTATTAGCGTTAGGCTCTTCTGTACTTTTTTCAACAATTGACACAGCATCAGCTGCAACATATACAGTTAAATCTGGGGATTCCCTTTGGAAGATTGCCACTCAAAACGGCATTTCTTATCAAACTTTGATGAGTTGGAATAACCTCACTTCATCAAATATTCGAGTTGGACAACAATTAACACTAAATAGCACAGCTAATAAGGCTCCTAGCACCCCTGCTAAAACACCGGCAAACCTTATCCAAATTGCGAAACAGCAATTAGGCGTAAAATATACATTTGGAGGCAGTAAACCGAGCACAGGTTTTGATTGCTCAGGCTATATCACTTATGTATATAATAATGCCGGTATTTCAACGAGCCGTAAATCAGCAGCAGGCTTTTATTATGCAGCGAAAAAGGTAAGTTCGCCACAAGTAGGTGATTTAGTATTTTTCGCTAACACTTATAAAGCAGGTATTTCTCATGCAGGTATTTATATCGGAAATAACCAAATGATTAATGCAAGTGACGGCGGCGTTAGCATCGCTAACATTAACAGCACCTACTGGAAGAAATATTTTGTAGGTTATGGTCGTTTATAATTTAAATGAAAACAGTTAGGCATGTCCTAACTGTTTTTTTATAGAATCAACGGTAAAGCCAAAATAAAATCGCCCTTTACAATTGTAATGGGCGATTTTTATTGGTTTATCGGAGATTTCAAAGGTTTACCGTTGATTATCAACGGTTATTCCTACTGAATATGTGCTACCTTTTTCGTTTTTAGTTTTGCTAAACGCAGTAAATAAATGATAAAGACGATGCCCAGTACACCTGCACCTGTTAAATAGACAGATGCATACCCAACTTGCACTGCAATCATTCCTAAAATATATGATCCAAGGGCAATACCAAGGTCAAACATTGTAAAATATGTTGCTGTTGCGTAGCCACTACGAGTATGTGCTGTTGATTGGACAGCTAATGCTTGTAAGCTGGTTGTTACCGCTCCGTAGCCAAATCCAACAAAAACTGCCGAAAATAAGAATAACGCTGGTCCTGAAACATTCGCAAGGAGGATTAATCCAATTGCAAATGAAATAATACCAGGGATAATTACAAATTGCGGCCCCTTTGTATCATAAAGCTTACCAGTATAAGGTCGTGTAATTAGCATGGCCGCTGCAAACACTGCATAAAAGAAACTAGCCACTGCCATTAGATCCTTTTGCTGTGCGTACACTGACAAAAATGATAATACACTAGCGTAGGCAAACGCAACCAAACTCGCAATAGCCGCTACTGGTAACGCTTTTCGTTCAAATAAATCATTAAATTTAAAAGTTAGTTTCCCTTGATGTTCCGGTTTCGGTAAATCATCTGTATTAATCGTTACAGCTAGAATACCACCTGCTAAAACGCAAATACTCATGACAATAAATAATACATTGAAACTGCTATATTGAATAAGGAGCAAACCGATAAATGGCCCGATAACAACTGCTAAATTCGTGGACATGGTAAAATAGCCTAGCCCTGTGCCTTTGCGACTGACCGGTACAATATCTGCTGCTAAAGAACCTGCTGCTGTCGTAATAATACTAAAGAAAATACCTTGTACAAATCGTAAAGCTAGTAAAAGACCAAATGGATGAATAAATAAATATAATATTGTACAGAAGAAATAACCTACAATCGCAATGACTAAAAGCTTTTTCTTACCAAACACATCCAATAATTTACCTGAAAACGGACGTACAATGATAGCTGATAATAAGAAACCTGATAATAGTAATCCCGCTTCCTTATCTGTTTGGTGTAGCTCGCCAATCGCATACAATGGCAAAGTCGTTACCAAACCATAAAAAACAAAAAATACTGATATATTTGTTATAAATAAACTAATGAACCGCTTCGTCCATATTTGTGTGTTGCCCTCTTGCTGCACATCAATCAACCTTTCATTTTTTGCAATAGATTTATAAATAGTGACTGTTCTTCAACAGTAAGTGAGCCTACCATTTCCTCCTCAAACGCTAATATCGTTTCAGTAATCTTTGGTAGTCGTTCCTCCGCCATCGCTGATAATGTCACAATTTTTTCGCGCTTATCTTCTCCATCAATTCGTTCCACCCAGCCTAAAGTTTCTAGCCTGGAAATAGCTCTCGTTATACTTGGCGCTTCGACATTCAAATACTTCCAAATTTGTGTCAATGTCATTGAACCATGTGTATGTAAGCAATATAAAATTGTCCATTGCGAGCTATACAGCTGATGCTGTTTCAATACTTCATTCAAACAATTTGTTAAATAGCGACTTTTTTGAAATAAAGCATGGAAAACGGGATTCATATAATCACTCTCCTTAATTATTTACCTAGCTAAATAAATACTATACGCCTCATTTTTTATGTTGTAAAGTATGTTGTTTTTGCTACAATCGGCGATTTATTAGATTTTATCAGCGATTCTTTCGTGTTTAGTAACGTTTTTAGTGACGTTTTTAAGAGCTTATCGGCGTCAATGCTTTTATCAGCGTTAGCAGGGAATTTACAATAAATGTCGAATACAGCTACTAGACTTACAAAAAAGGGAGATGGGAACATGGGGAAAAACATACTAATCATCGCAGGTGATGCTGTCGAGGCGTTGGAGATTTATTATCCATATTACCGCTGTTTAGAGGCTGGTTACAAAGTGTCTATTGCTGCACCGTCAGTAAAAAAACTACAAACCGTTTGTCATGATTTTGTTGAAGGTGTAGACACTTATATAGAGCGTCCAGCTTATGGCTTAGAAGCAACGGCGGCCTTTGCCGATATCGATCCAACGCAATTTGATGGCTTGATCATCCCTGGTGGTCGCGCGCCTGAGTACATTCGATTAAATGAGCATGTCCCAGCGATTGTGAGCCATTTCTTTGAGGCGAATAAACCTATTGCTGCTGTATGCCACGCGGCACAAATTTTTGCAACAATACCAGACGTACTTAAAGGACGTGAACTTACTGCCTATATTGCCTGCAAACCAGAAGTCCAAGTAGCGGGTGGTACGTATATCGACGCAAATTTGCACACAGATGGCAACCTTGTTAGTGGTCACGCTTGGCCTGATTTACCTGGATTAATGCGTGAATTTATTCAAAAAGTAGAAGCATAAAGATGAAGAGGATGCCGAATTGGGCATCCTCTATTTAGCTGTTTCCTGAAGCTCAACATCCAACACTTTTTGTGTTTCAGTCGTATACTTAATTCTTACATAAACACCGAATTCTTTGTCTCCTTCTTTTAACCAAAGCTTAAATTTTTCAATGGTTGCCTCTTCATTCACTTCACTACCCTCATGTAAGTAGTCAATAATTTTTGAATTGGGGTATGATGATTGTGTCTTTTCAATAGCGAGTTTCCCCCATTTAGCATAGGCAGGTGTTACCTCCGCATGTGCATCCAAAATCTCTAGTGGCAAGGCTTGAGGTAACATAAAAATTCCAAGTGCTACAAGTAATTTTCGCATGTTTTGAGCTCCTTTCTTTTTATAGAATGTGCAACATATAAAAAATCATTATGTTTCTCAGCTTAATTGAAGAAAATGGCACTGTTCTTTTTATGTATTTTTCGGTATAGCTTTGCTGTAACTACAAAAAATAAATGCTCCAGATGTTATCTTTGGAGCATCCAATATTTTAGTGTCTTTTTGTACTTGGTTGTTGAGGGTTATTATGAATTACTTTATTAAATTCTGCTGAATATTCTTCCCGATCATTTCTTTTATGTGTATCTTCCTTCTTTTTCTTTTTGAAGCTTGTTTTACTTTTCTTTGCCATTGCTAACTCCCTCCAATTTAGCTCTTTTTATTAGATTGTTGATTTTTATCATGATTGGTTTTATTGTTTTTATTCTTCGCTTTGGCATCAAATTCCGCACTGAATTCTTCATTTAGATTATCATTTGGGTTATTGTTATTACTATTACTGTCATCAAGGTCTTTACTTTTGTAAGTTCCAAAAGGATTGTGTGTCCTTGCATTCATTGTTTTTTTGCTGTTTTTGTTATTTCTATTGCCCATTGCATATTCACCTCCTACTTGTAATTTGCTCAGGAGTGAAGGAATTATGCTTTGGGGAAAACTTCAATGGGAGAAGATACAATGGCAAGATTTACAATCAAAAAATAGTGGCGATTTTTAAAAAAGGCTACTCCCACTCCGTTTTACATAGAAAAAATGTACATCACCAATAATTATTAGTAATGTACATTTTTATTTGTCATTTAGACAATTGTATATTCAGTTATATTCAGTAAAGCACCAACTGCACCTGAAAAACCGTGGTCATTGATAAATATAGGTGTATGCTTTTTCGTCCGTGTATAATTGGCAATAACATGTGTAAGGTGGTCATTATGACTAAGAGTTGAGCCGATATAAACGATATGCTGCGCATTTTTTTCCTCGGCATATTGAATACTTAGTGTAGTAATAACCTCACCGACAAGTCCTTGCACAGTCGCAATAATATCCTCTGGAGGATGTTTCACTTCCTCAGTAATACCGACCTTACCAAAATTACTTGCAGTTAAATGACCGTCAATTGGCGTATCCATTCCTTGATAAATATCTTTTACTAGTAAATCTACACCTTCACGATTACCTCTTGTAGCCAGCTCACGGATTTCATTGTAATCTGTAATTCCTGTTGTAAGCGCTGACAATCCAATTAATGTTCCACCGCCTACGCCTGTACCACCAACACGAATATGTGTATTATCTTCCATATAATGAATGGAAGTTCCAGTTCCAATATTGGTAATCATACTACGCTCAAAGTAATATCCTTCTTTATTTAGTAAAAAACGAACACCCTTCAATGTAGCTTCAAATTCTACTATATAATGAATCGATTTCATTGTTTTTATGACATCAAGTAATTGTTCTGTACGTCCCCCCGTAACACCAATATCCTCAATATCTGGATTATTTTTAATCCATTCCATTACAGATTGCAAATCATTTGACGGAAAAGTTGTTAAAACAAGTTCGTTGTGCTCGTCTAAGTAGGCAACCTTCGTCAATGTGCCGCCTGCATCAATACCTATAGCCTTTGGCATACCATTCTCCTTTAACTTTATTCAGCAGAAAAATTTTTCCTACCTAAATAGATGGTTAGATGAATACTAGTTTACTCTTTTATTCAGTGAGTGTCTAAACGCTAACTGATTAAAGTTCATGCCTCCGGCGATTGTCAACGATTTCGAAAGGAGTTTATTATTGTGTATGCACAATTCAAAATCCTGACACACTGGTTTTGCGTGAAAGCGAAACGTCAGCAATAATTTAGCCGAGGCGCAATTGAATATTCGCCCTCCCTAAACTTTACCGCTGTTGAAATGATTGTGCAATAACTTGGCAAACTTTCATGAAAAAAAACATGAAAAATAGCATAATTAATAGATAAATCCAACAAATATTAACATTTTATGTAAAAAAAGAGCCGCTGTTAAAACAGTCGACTCTTTTTTGATATTATAACATTCTAAAATGCTTACAATTATTGTGCAGAGTATCCGCCATCAATTACAAGCTCGCCACCTGTGATATAAGAAGCTTCATCAGATGCTAAGAATAAAATAGCATTTGCAACTTCTTCTGGTTGTCCAAGACGGCCCATTGGAGTAGCACGAACTAACATATCCATTGCTTCTTTGAATTGACCGATGTTAGCAGTCATTGGTGTTTCAATTACTCCAGGGAAAACTGTGTTTACACGAATGTTAGATTTACCTAATTCAGCTGCAGCAGCACGTGCGATTGCGCGTAAAGAACCTTTTGATGCTGTATAAGAGTTTAAACCTGAACCGATAATAGCAGTGTATGATGATGTATTAACGATTGAGCCTTTTCCAGCTTCTTTCATGTATTTAGAAACGTGTTTAATTCCTAAGAAAGGACCGAATGAGTTAATTTTGTGCATGATAGCCCAATCTTGGTCTGTAATATCTTGAGGAGATTTTTGTGAAGAAATACCAGCATTATTGATTAAAATATCGATACGTCCGTATTTTTCAACAACTGCTTTTGTAAATTCAGCCCAGTTTTCATCAGAAGAAACATCTAATTTCATGCCTTCTACGTTTTCTAATTCAGAAATTTTAGCTAAATTTTCTTCGTTAATATCAGCAGCAATTACGATTGCGCCCTCTTTAGTGAATAGTTCTGCCATTGAGGCACCCATTCCTGATGCGCCACCTGTAATAATTGCGATTTTGTTGTCTAAACGTCCCATTAAAAAAACTTCCTCTCTCTTCTATTTCGCCTAAGCGTATTGAGCGTTGTTATGTAACTTAAGTACAAACAGTCGCCTAGCACTTTAAAACTAATGCAGTTTTTTGTTAAACTGTATATGCTTAAATAGTTTATTATTAAACTTTATCATAGTTTTGAAGCGTTTTCAAAGAATATGACCGAAATTTGAACAATCTGTTTTCACTTTCCTCAATTTTGCGATACGATATACATTGAGGCTTGACTATTTGAACGGAGGAAAAACACGTGAAAGATCAAAAAACACTTTATAAAGAAGCGATGCAAGTTTTAAAAGAAACGAGTCGCACATTTTATATACCTATTACTTTTTTAAAAAATGATTTAAAAATGTCAGTCGCTGCTGCATATTTAGCGATGCGTGCCATTGACGAAATCGAAGACCATGAAGAACTTTCGAATGATGTGAAATTCGATTTACTTTCCGCAACAAGTGAATTATTAAAGGAAGAGTTCGATGCAGTAGCCTATAATACTTTACTAGCACCATACGCTGAACAATTACCTGAAGTTTCCCTTCGTTTAGCGGATTGGCTAACATTTTGCCCAGATGGCTCTCGAGAAATTGTCCAAGCATCTACAAGTGAAATGGCATATGGCATGGCAAAATGGGCAAAAGCAAATTGGCAAGTGCATACACGTGAAGATTTGGATGACTATACATACTATGTTGCAGGACTCGTTGGGACAATGCTGTCAGAGTTATGGGCATGGGGTGCAGACGTTCAAACAGATCGCGATTTAGCTATTGGCTACGGTCGTGGACTACAAGCCGTCAATATTTTACGTAATCAGCATGAGGATTTAGACGAGCGTGGTGTAAGCTTTGTGCCGGACGGTTGGACACGAGAAGACTTGTTTGCCTATGCCGAGGAAAACCTAGCAAAAGCAGATCTTTATATGAAGGCAATCAATAAGCGCACGATTTTATTGTTCTGTCGCCTCCCACTTGCTTTAGCCCATAAAACATTAAAAGCGATGCAAGAAGGTCGTGAAAAAATGACGCGCGCTGAAGTAGAGCAAACTGTAGAAGAGATTCAAAAATAGGTGCCTGACACCCACACAATTCACTACAATTCATAAAAATTCAAAAGCCCTTGTGTTGAGAACTGTCTCACTCAAGGGCTTTTTTGTTCATATAACGCTGACGAATCGACTAATTAGCTCATAGCCGAAATATAGAGAAAGTACCGATAATAATGTAAAGACAACCTTTTCTACTTTTCCGCCAGTTTTCGTTGTTAAAGGAAAACGCACTGCTATGTTAATCGGGAAAAAGAGCTTCACCCCTTGTTTCGTCCCCATATCAAGAACGATATGACTCATCATTCCTACTAAAAGTCCGGCAATAATCGATTCATATGGGATTATTGCGTGTAACAGCATCGCTACAAGAAACAAAAACAGTAAACTATGTGTAAAGGAGCGATGTCCAAATAGCTTGTTTACAAATTTTGAAATGATGGGAAATGTCCGCCCAATTTTGCTTCCGCCATGGCAAATATCCGGAATTAATGCACCAATAATACCCGCTCCAACTAATACGAACGGATTATCATTTGAAATTTGAGCAAAGGCAAGGCTAGCCGTGATGCCTCCAATGATGTGTGTATTCCCTTGCATAATTACTCCCTCTCTATGTAGTGAAATTTTACTTTCCTAATGTAACATATTCTCCTCAAAAAAAGAACATACATTCCAAACATATGTTTTATTTTTTTACTTTACGTTGACTAATTTAAAAATTTTCCAAAGTGAACCTAAAATTTTTGAAATAATTCAATTAGCTTTTGTATATCTAGTCGGTCTAACGAGAAAAATGACTACGGGAGGTAGCTATGAAAACATATAAAGGACTGCTATTTATTTTCATCACAATGCTTGGGAGTGCGTTACTATGGTACTATGCCACGCCGATTGAAACTTTACATGAGTTAAATACGCTCAGCCATATTGTTGGAGGCATGGCAATTACAGGATTCTTCCTTGTATTTTTACTTGCTACAAGAAGTAAAATTCTCGAACGGTGGTTTCATGGCTTAGAACATGTCTATAAATATCACAAGTATTTGGCGATTCTATCATTAGGGCTAGTGATTTTACACAGTCAATTGCAAGATTTAGTACCACATGAGGATAAAGGGTTACAAATTCCGCTCAGTGAATTAGCAAAGAAATTTGGTGAACTTGCACAATATGGCTTTATCGGGCTAATCGTCATAGCACTATTAGCAAAATTTCTGAAATATGAGCATTGGCGCTTTATTCACCGTTTATTGCTTTTACCGTATGCTCTTGGTCTTTACCATGCCTACTTTTCGAGCAAATATGATTTATTTCAAGTGACACCCCTCGGTATTTTTACAGTGATAACAGCCATTATTGGGACAATGTCTGCTTTATATATGCTTACAATGTATCAAGATATGCAATTTAAACATACAGGTAACATTACAGGTATCCGAAAGATGGGCGCTTGCGCAGTTGAATTAGAATTAACATTAGATCGAAAATTCCCCTATCGTGATGGCCAATATATCTTTCTAAAAATATTCCAAGCTGGTTTAGAACAAGCACCGCACCCCTTCTCCATAACAGGCGGGGATGGACATAAAATTTTTGTAACGATTAAGGCTCTTGGCGACTTTACTAAAAGGGTAAATACGCAAATTCAAATGCAAACACAAGTATCCATAGAAGGTCCCTACGGTCATCTAAACTTTGCCAAAGGTCATCAACAACAAATTTGGATAGCTGGTGGTGTAGGCATTACGCCTTTTTTATCGTATTTACAATCGCAACCTACTGATCGCGAAATTGAATTATATTATACGTTCCGCGGAGAAAACGATGCTATCTATAAAGATTTTTTACAAAATTACGCAGAAAACAATGAGCATTTTAAAGTGAATTTTATCGATACGACCACCATGGACAGACTTACTTTCGATCATTATTCAGTGCCCGCGCGTACGAGCATCTTTCTATGTGGCCCTGTAAAAATGGTGAAGCACTTTATCAAGCATTTCAAATCCAACTGTAGCGATATCGACATCAACTATGAAACCTTTAAATTTAAATAAAGCATCCAAAAAAAGAGGCTTACATCCAATAGTAGGAATGTAAGCCTCTTTCGCTTATGTTCATTTAATAATTTTACGTCTAAACAAATGGCTATTTTTCACTATAAGGACACTTACGACAGCAAGTAAAAGTCCCGAAATCATAAAGACTAGTCTTACCCCTATAACATCGGCAATTACTCCCATCATTAGAGATGAAATGCCAAATGCCCCCGTTGAAATCGCACTTAAAGAAGTATAAACAGAGGACAGTTCTCCTTTTGGAACACTCGTTTGAATAACCGTATGTTGTGGGATGCTCTTTATTTGGCCAAAAAATCCAACGCAAAACGTTAGTAATAATGCGATAATTGGAACACTATTAACACTAAACAAAATGGTTGCAATAAACATACAAAATGAACCACTAAACATCACTTTCGCTAAATGCCGTTCAATAAAAGAGGTATATTTGACACAATAAACGCTTCCTGCTATTAAACCTACAAAAAATGTGCCATTCAAAAAGCCCCACCATTGCTCGTCAACTTGTAAAGCATCAGTGACAAATACCAATATAATCGCAGCAATCCAAACTGTACCAGCAATCGATTCGAGAAAATCTATCCAAACAATCCTTCTTAACAGTGGCGTATGCCAAAGTAATTTCCAGCCTTTTATAACTTGTTCTATTTTTCCTAGTTGTGCAAGTGATTGATGATCAACATTTTCTAACAAACATAAGACAATACTGGCCACTGTAAATAAACAGCCCACTACCCAAACTACTTGCTGGGAACTTAGAAAAAGTAAAAATAGGCTACCTACGAACCACATAACTGTTTGAATAAATTGAGTTACTGCTTCATCAATGCCATTTGCCTTTAATAATTGTTCGTCTTTCACATAATGTGGAACCAATGTCTGTCTTATTGGATTCGCACAGCCATCAAGAAATGCAATCATACTTATAACAATAAACAACAAGTAAAAGTTAGTTGCTGTTGTTACATATAACAGCAGCGCTAATAAAAATAATAAACATGTCTTTCCTATTTGTGAGCCTGCCATTAACCATTTTAAATTCACCTTTTCAAACAAAAGCGGAGTCAAAATACTAGAAACAAACATTGACGAAGCAATTGTAAATGGTACAAATGAGGCTGCGATTGCCGATTCTGTTACAACATAAATTAAATGAATAATGCTCACTATATATAAAACATCACCTATATTTGCCAGTGATTGACCGATTAGTAATAATGAAAAGTTTCTACCCAATTTCATAAACAATCCCCCATTTTCAAGAAATTAAATTTATCGAAATGGGTGATTTTTAAATTGGACTATTCATGTAAACTTTCCTCCCCCATTTTTCACGAAATGAAATTCATTCAAATGGGTGATTTTTAAATTGGACTACACATGCAAACGGACCTCCTTTTGTCTAGTAGATAAATCTTGGGGGAATTAGATTCATCAAAAATTTTTGTATGTAATTTTTCCGTAGAAAAGCTTATGCCTTATTATATTCAAAAATCAGTCCTAATTTTTATATTTTTGTTGAATGGTTTGAAGATGTTGCGCTTTTACCACCTCTGATACTTGCATTTGAGGTAGTAGTTTCTTATAGATGGCTTCTATATCACTTTTCGAGAAAAATGAAGTACCTGATTGATTGCGGGTTTCTATAAAACGTCTTACATTTTCTCGCTTTAACACATGTACATTTTCAGACGTTACTTCCACCTTTTTCAACTGACAACGCTCACTGAAAACAATGACAGAATGTAAAGCCTCATCTGGTAGTCCTAGAAAATTTTGAATGGCTCTTATGTGGGTTGCATTTTGACGAATTGGGTTATAAAATTTAAATTTTTTATTATTAGGCATTGTTTGTGTCCATTGGCTTTGATTTTCATTGCCAAAAATCCATCCACTATAGTTTTTAGATTCTATTACATATAAACCAGTCCGATCTATAAAAACTAAATCCACTTCCGTCCAGTCATTTGAATTCTTTTTTTGAATATACACATTAAATAATTGCTTATGACTTTTTAAAGCATACTTTTCAATTATACGTGATGTTAAATACTCTCCATACCTTCCTTTATCGAATATTACTTTAAACATGTTGTCATTCGTTAGCTCATAGTAAATACTTGCTCGATAGTTTTTTTGCTTAAAATAAATAATTGATATTGCCATTATTATGACTATTAGCAAGAAAATTAATAACACAAATTCTTTCCTCCTTATAATATGTTTTTAGGTTCAAGTTTTGTTATTTATTTCATACCGTCCCACAACTAGATTGGTAAGTCAAAGCACAAATCATCCACCCTATAATTATACCAATATTTTCTAAATTAAACGTATTTTTTTTACATAGCATGAAAAACTGGATGAATTCATAAAGTGATTTAATGTTCTCTGAAATATTTAGTTTATTCATCTCGGAATATTGCTAAAAATTTCTTGGGAATTGTTATGGATTTTCCATCCTAAGTTAATTATTAAATCTGTTGAAAGGGAGGTTTTTTGATGAATTATTATGATCCGTATTATAGTGATTATGATGCAGTCTTCGGTGGCTTCATGGTTGTGTTCTTTTTAATATTTTTTGTAATATTAATTATTGGGTATATTGTTAATGCTCTAATTTATTTTATGACGTCGAAAACAAATGGCTTTAGCGATATAGCTTATATCGCTTGGATTCCTATTATAAACATTTACAGCCTATTCTTACTAACTGCTAACGGTGAAGATGATGTGACAATTCGTGCTGCAGCGAAAAAAACGACCTTAATTTATGCAGGATTATTTATCGTTTCGTTTATTCCTGCTGTCGGTGTTATCGCGTCACTCGTTATGTTTTGCTATTGGATTTATTACTCCTATCGTCTCTTATATCGTTGGACTGGAGATACTAGCAAAGCTGTTCTTTATATGATTTTATCAATTATTACTGGCGGCTTATTCTTTGCCATTTACGGCTTAATGCGAATGAAACGCCCATTCATAGTATAAATTTCAGCGTTTATAGTCCTATATATCCTCTTTCGTTTAAAAGACTGAAAGAGGATTTTTTTTACTTAAGTAAGCTCTTCTATTCTTATCTTATACAATTTATTTTACCAAGCGCTTTTTCCTCATCTTTCCAATATTTTTCAAAAAAGAAGTTAGAAATTATGTTGGATATGCTATATTATAGTTAGAAAATTTAGACTTTCTAACTTTCAAAGCAAAGGGGATTTTTAATTATGTATGAAAATATTTTAAGACATCCAGGACCGACACCTATTCCAAAAAAAGTTCAGCTTGCGATGAACCGAGATATCTTCAGCCATCGAAGCAATGAATTTGTGGAGCTATATCGTGAAACAACTGAGCTCGTTAAACCTATTTTCGGCACTAAGCAGGACATCTTATTGCTTCCATCTGGTGGTACAGCAGCATTAGAAGCTGCCGCTGTCAATACAGTTTGTGCAGGTGAGGATGTTGTAGTCATTACGGTAGGCGCTTTTGGGGATTACTTCGTTTCGATTTGTGAAAAATATGGCTTTAACGTACATAAGCTTGCAAAACAATGGGGACAAGCATGCACAGCAGAAGAGTTACGTAACTTTTTACAACCTTTGCAAAATATTAAAGCCGTTTTTGTTACGTATAATGAAACTTCAACAGGTATTTTAAATCCAATTGAAGAATTAGCACAGGTTGTTCGTGAAGAAAGTGATGCGTTAGTAATTGTTGATGGCGTAAGCTGTATTGGTGGTGCTCCTGCTGAAATGGATGCATGGGGCATTGATATTCTCGTAACAGGCTCACAAAAGGCTATGATGCTTCCACCTGGACTTTCTCTCGTTTGTGTAAGCGACAAGGCATGGAAAGTCATTGAAGAAAATCATGCACCATCTTATTACCTGAATTTATTAAGCTATCGCGATTGGGCACAGAAAGGTATGACACCAAATACCCCTGCCATTACACTAATTTATGGTCTACATGAGGTGTGTAAACTTATTGAACAAGAAGGTGGGTTTTCTCAAACTGTTGCCCGTCATGAACTGATGAAAAATATGGTCCGCAGTGCAATGAAAGCACTTAATATTGAGCTTTTGACAGCCGACGAATACGCGTCGCCTACAATTACTGCAATTATGGCTCCTAAAGGTATTGCATTAGGTGAGTTTCTGACACATCTTAAACAAAGATATCACCTAGATTTTGCGGGTGGATTAGGTCATTTACAAGGAGAAATTTTCAGATTTGGCCATATGGGCTACTGCTTCCCTAGTGATGTTTTACAAGCGGTTTCTTTAATGGAGGCGGCACTACAAGACTTTTCTTACGACTTTGAGCCAGGTGCAGGTGTTAACGCAGCACATAAAGTGTTTTTAGCGGCACAGCATAATTAACACATGTTTTAACAAAAATAGACTGCCTGACGATAAAATCAATCAGCAGTCTATTTTTACTATATGAAACTATCAAACAAGTTTTTTAAAATATTCCTCACGCATCTCCTGTGGCACCATACTGCCCCCTGTTGCCCAGACAAGATGTGTAGCTTGCTCCATTGTATCTAATAACTGATGCTTCTCTAAATAATCTCGCCCATTGTTCAACAACTGAATCGGTCCGAACATTCCCGCATGTGCAGATGGTTCTAAAAATAACCGTTCGCTGTCCATGGCTAAACCGAGTGAAGTAAACAATTCTTCATCTTTCACTGTATAACAGCCGCTAATATATGTTTCCATCACTTTGCCAACGAATTTTGAAGCACGTCCCACAGCTAAACCATCTGCTTCTGTTTTATTATCCAAGCTGATATCTTCTACACTAATTTCATCATGTAAGCCCGTCATGAGCCCAATTGTCATACACGGTGAAGCGGTTGGTTCAGCAAAGAAAATATGAACATGCTCCCCAAACAATTCTCGTAAACCATAAGCAACTCCACCAGGTCCCCCACCAACACCACATGGTAAATACACGAACAATGGATGGGCATCATCCACTTGAATATTTGCCTTTATTAATTGGACTTTTAAGCGCTTCGCCGCTACTGCATAGCCCGCAAATAAATCTTTTGAATTCTCATCATCAATAAAATGGCACATTGGATTTTGCGAAGCTTCCTGTCTTCCGTGCTCTACAGCTACACTATAATCCGCCTCATATTCAATGACCGTTGCCCCTTTTTCTCTTAATAATGCCTTTTTCCATTCCTTTGCGTCACTCGACATATGTACAACGACATTGAACCCTAGTTTTTTGCCCATTATGCCGATACTAAGACCTAGATTTCCTGTTGAGCCTACCGCAATTGTGTATTGCTGGAAGAACGTTCGTAGTTCTTCTGTGGCAAACACTGCATAGTCATCATCTACTTTCAACTTACCATTCGCAATTGCCAATCGCTCGGCATGTTTTAGTACTTCATAGATACCACCTCGCGCCTTGATTGAACCCGAAATAGGTAGCGCATGATCACATTTCAAAAATATTTGACCGGGAATCGATATTTGGAACTCTTTTTCAAGTGCTAGCTTCATTTCATCAATCTGTTGAATAGAGGACTCAATCAGTCCTTTGCTTTCTACTAGTTCAGGAAATGCGATAATTAAATAGGAAGAAAAGCGTTTTAGCGTTTCTTCCGCATCCTCAACCTCCTCTATAGAAAAGAGAGGAGTACTCGCTTTTTTCACCCACTTTGTATTTTCCCAAAAAACAGTATCCCTATTTTTAATCTTTTCTAGTTCCGGATATAGGTGAAATAATTCGTTTTTCAGTTTATTTTCCATCTGCAGATCCCTCCATTTTTTGTGCTAAAATTGCTCGTTCACAAATTTGTCGAAATTTCAATTCGAACAACATATTGTTTTCTTTCGTTCTTTTTTTAGGTCCCTTGGTTCGTCCGCCTGCACGTCTAATCTTCTGACCAACATGGCGCATATCGAGCAAACGTTCGATATTTTCACTAGACATTTCCCTACCATTTTGATCGATTGGATACCCTCCTCGTGCCAAAACCATGGCTGCTAAACCGTAATCCTGCGTAATCACAATATCGTGTTTTGAAAGCGCATTCACTAGCGTGAAATCAACCGAATCGGGTCCCTTCGGCACAATAATTGTTATTACATTATCACGTTCAATACGGTGTGATGTATCGCAAAACAAGATAGTTTCAATCTCAAACTCAGATGATATAGATAGCGCTAAATCCACGACTGGACAGGCATCAGCGTCAATTAATACCTTCACAATAAAGCATCATTCCTTTCTCATAATTAGATGAATCCAGCACCTATATATTATTTCGATATAACATTTTCCAGACCTCGATTGCTCATTTTTTCACAAACTTATTCCACTTGGAAAAAGTATTTTATTGAATAGTGTGAAAAATAGATATACGATACACCTATCAATAAATTGGAGGTTTTCAATATGACAACAACAACTGTAAAGAACGATCAATTAGCAAAAGAATACGTTGACGGCGTATTCGAGCAACTGAAAAACCAAAACAGTCATCAAGCGGAGTTTTTACAAGCAGCTGAAGAAATTTTCATTTCATTAGTGCCTGTATTTGCACAACACCCTGAATATATTAAGGCAAATATTCTTTCTCGTATCGTTGAGCCAGATCGCATCATTTCATTCCGTGTAGCATGGCAAGATGATAACAACCAAGTGCAAGTAAACCGTGGTTATCGTGTACAGTACAGCAACGTCATGGGGCCTTATAAAGGCGGGCTTCGCTTCCACCCTTCAGTAAACGAATCTATTATTAAGTTTTTGGGCTTTGAGCAAATCTTTAAAAACGCATTAACTGGTCAACCAATCGGTGGTGGTAAAGGTGGATCTAACTTTAATCCAAAAGGTAAATCCGATTCAGAAATCATGCGTTTCTGCCAAGCATTCATGACTGAATTATACCGTCATATTGGTCCAGATGTCGATGTTCCTGCTGGTGATATCGGTGTAGGTGCTCGTGAAGTAGGTTATTTATGGGGTCAATACAAGCGCATTACAAAAGCAAACGAATCTGGAGTATTAACAGGTAAAACGCCTGGTTACGGTGGTTCTTTAGCTCGTAAAGAAGCAACTGGTTACGGTACTGTATACTTTGTTGAAGAAATGTTAAAAGACGTAAATGATTCATTTGACGGTAAAACTGTTGTTGTTTCTGGTTCTGGGAATGTATCAACTTATGCAATTGAAAAAGCTCAGGCATACGGTGCAAAAGTTGTTGCTTGCTCTGATTCTTCAGGCTATATCTATGATGCAGAAGGATTAGATCTTGATGTCATTAAAGAAATTAAAGAAGTAAAAAGTGACCGTATATCAACTTACGTCGACTACCGTCCAAATGCTACATTTACAGAAGGTTGTACAGGAATTTGGTCTATTCCATGTGATATTGCGCTACCATGTGCAACACAAAACGAAATCAACGGCGACGCGGCTCGTACATTAATTTCAAATGGTGTAAAAGCAATCGGTGAAGGTGCCAATATGCCTTCTGACCTTGAAGCAATTAACGAATTTTTAAACGCTGGTGTATTATTTGGACCTGCTAAAGCAGCTAATGCTGGTGGCGTGGCGGTATCAGCACTAGAAATGGCACAAGATTCTAGCCGTGTATTCTGGTCATTTGAAGAAGTAGATGCGAAGTTACACCAAATTATGAAAAATATTTATGCAGATAGTAAAGCTGCTGCTGACAAATATGGCTATCCAGGAAACCTAGTCGTTGGGGCTAACATCGCCGGCTTTATAAAAGTTGCTGATGGAATGCTTTCTGAAGGTATCTATTAAATAACCCTTGATACAATTTATTCGGTTATTCTACCATCTAGTAACTAGAATCCTTTATTAAAATCTTTTATTTTCTTAATTTCACATAAGATGATAGCGAATATTCGTTATCATCTTATTTTTTTGTATAAAACAGGTAAAAAAATAATCATAAATAAGATTATAACGAACGATTTTTATATTAAACATTATAAACATTCGTGTTATAATTATAGAGTACTATGAAATATTGGAGGGTTTTTTGTGGAATTATTGTATACAGGTAAAACGAAAAATGTTTTTAAGTTAGAAGATGGTCATTACTTATTAAAATTTAAAGATGATGTAACTGGAGAAAATGGCGTATTTGACCCTGGTGCAAATACTGTAGGTTTAACAATTGATGGTGCTGGCCTAGCTGGTCTTCGCTTAACTTCTTATTTCTACTCAAAACTAAACGAACAAGGTGTCCCTACTCACTACGTAGATGCAAACTTCGACGATGCTACAATGACTGTAAAGCCCGCAACAGTTTTCGGCAAGGGTTTAGAAGTCATTTGCCGCTTCAAAGCTGTTGGCTCTTTCCTACGTCGCTATGGTGCTTATGTACAAGAAGGACAACCTTTAGATTCTTTCGTTGAGGTAACAATCAAAGATGACGATCGTCTAGATCCTCCAATTTCTGAAGATGCTTTAGCAATGTTAAACCTGTTAACACATGAAGAATATGCAATTTTAAAACAACGAACAATTGAAATTTCTAAATTTGTCGGTGCAGAGCTAGCAAAAAAAGGCTTAACGCTTTACGATATTAAATTAGAATTCGGCCGTGATGCACAAACAAATGAAATATTATTAATTGATGAAATTTCTGGTGGTAATATGCGTGCATACAAAGGCGAACAATACATCGAGCCATTAGAGCTTGAAAAAATTATGTTAGCAGACTAATAGCACTAATAGCTAATCCCCTTCTAAGTAATTCATTTGCTTAGAAGGTTTTTTGTTTATATTCTTTTTGCAAAACATCTCACTGTTATAAATTACCGATAATTCCCTGTAGCTATACGTACTACTTTCATTTAAGCTCGAATACGTTGGTCGAAAAAATTTGGTCCCATTTAAGACAATTTTTGAAACCTTTCACAACTTCACTCGTATATTGAGTAGAAACAATCTTATCATCTCAGGAGGTAGTTTAATGGAAAACTATAATGAAACAACGCAACAAGAAAGGCCTAAAGTTAATCCGTTTCTGTCTACTTGGATGCATCCAAAGCAAACAGCACGCTACATGATTGATGCTAAATCTATCGGTTATGCAATTCTTGTCATGTCCATCGGTTATATTGGTTCTTTGCTTTCAGGCCTTATAGATAGTAATTTTTTACTAGACGTATCCCCTTGGATTATCGTGCTATTTTGTGTGATTTTAGCGCCAATCGCTGCAATTATCGGTACAGCCTTTTCTACCCTTATTTTCTGGTTGGTTGGTAAATTATTTAAAGGTACTGCTACGTATTCCGACATGTTTAAAGCATTGAGCTTAACTGCTGTTCCATTTATCGTTGTCGTTCCTTTCTATTTGATTTGGTTATTCACTTCTCCAGAATCTTTAATGGATACTAACTTTATAGGGTCTGCCCCTTGGATCTTTTGGCCGACAATGCTCTTGACAGCTGTTGTTGGTGTTTGGTCCTTTGTGACGACAGTGGCTGTTGTAGCGGAAGCACATCAAATCTCGAATTGGAAAGCATTCTTTACAATCTTTATTCCTTCTATCATAGGAGGAATCATTGTCTTTGTACTTATTGTTGTGCTCTTTATCGGTCTGATTGGTATCGGCATGATGTAAAAAAATCTCCCCTCTCAATTGAGAGCGGGAGATTTTTTCGTCTAAAACAACTTTCTAACAATTAAACAGAAAGTACCGTTTGTTGCTGGAATAACTCAGATACACCAGAAGCAACAGCAGCCCCACTGACAGCACGTGAAACAATTTCTACAACACGCTCATCTAATGATTTCGGCACAATATATTCCTCCGTTAATTCTGCATCACTAACAAGGGAAGCAATGGCTTCTACTGCCGCTAACTTCATATCCTCATTAATATCTGTTGCACGGACATCTAAAGCTCCACGGAAAATTCCTGGGAAAGCTAGCACATTATTGATTTGATTTGGATAGTCTGAACGTCCAGTACCCATAATACGAACGCCCCAAGCTTTAGCGTTTTCATACGTAATCTCTGGATTCGGGTTTGCTAATGCAAAGACAACCGGATTATCATTCATAGATGTAATATGTGCTTCTGTTAATAAATTTGCAACAGACACGCCGATAAAGACATCTGCACCTACAAGTGCGTCTTCCAACGTACCATGAATTTTTTCTGGATTAGTTAAATGTGCAACTGCCTCTTTAATCGGGTTCATACCTTCCGCGCGACCTTCATAAATAATCCCTTTTGTATCGCACATATAAATATTTTTATATCCCATTTGCACGAGAATACGTAAAATGGCGATACCTGCTGCACCCGCACCATTAATGACTACTTTCATCGTCGCAACATCTTTTTTAACGATTCGATTCGCATTAATCATGCCCGCTCCTACAACAATTGCTGTACCATGTTGATCATCATGAAATACTGGAATATCGCATTCTTGACGTAGGCGATCTTCAATTTCAAAGCAACGCGGTGCTGAAATATCTTCTAAATTAACAGCACCAAATGTTGGCGCAAGCGCCTTCACAATGCTGACGATTTCATCTGTACTTTTTGTATCTAAACAAATTGGAAAAGCATCAACATTGGCAAAACGCTTTAATAAAATCGCCTTTCCTTCCATAACAGGTAGTGCTGCCTTCGGTCCAATATCCCCTAAACCTAACACTGCAGTACCATCAGAAACAATTGCAACCATATTGCCCTTCATTGTATAGTCGTACACAAGAGATGGATTTTTCTCTATTTCTATACATGGTGCCGCTACACCTGGTGAATACGCAAGGCTAAGATCATATGAGTCTTGTACAGGAACCTTTGAAACCACCTCTAATTTCCCACTATAATGCGCATGCATATCTAACGCCTTTTTCATAATATCCATTCTACCCGCCCCTTTTTTTGTTTTTATTGTATGTCAGAATCATAATACTTTGTGAAATTACAGTCAATGAAAATAACTCAAAAAGCGAAATTTTCTTTGATAAATCAACGTTATTCGTCGATAATTACAAAATTTTGTTTTGTTATGCATTTCACAATCTATTATATCGAAATAACAAACAACCTCTTTTTCCTTTACCAGAATGTACTTATATCGGCACTAAGCCTGTTCAACTTTTCACATAGTATTTTTCTACAGTAAATGAGAAGAATTTCACAAACGTATGTAAGCGCATCCATTGCTACAACTATCTTTGCCACATTTTCTTCACATTTTTTCACAAACATTTTTATTATTTTACCGAAAATATTTTACGTACAAACGTTTCCTCTCAAGCAAAAAGTGATAGTTTCCCATACTTCACCTAAAAAACATAAAAAAAGAGACCTTAGCATAAGGACTCTTTGCGTGTTGACAAAAGGCTGCTCAACTCATTATGTTTTATTCAGTTGATTGGAGTGGAGAGCGGCAACTCCTGCTGGAACGCACAAAATATAAGACACAACAAACCATGCTTTAGCTAGAATTGCGGCTTACTGTATGCACTTGGAAAGCGTCCGCTCGCTACGGAATCAACATACTTTAGCGTAAAGACTCTTGCATAAATTGATTCGTAAAAGCCGTAATAATATGTTTGGACGACCATTGTTCTCCCGATACTTTAGTAATCGGGTAATCTCTTCGAAAGATTGCTTTTGTTATATCATCGACTGAGTAGCCACGTTCATAGAGCTTCCGAACTTCTTCCTCCAGCTCTTCTAAATAGGCAATTTTTTCGATAATTTTTGCCCGACCATCTGCTAGATAACCTGCATGGCAGCAATAGACCTTTTCAAAATCATAATGTAGTAGTTTTTTTAACGATGCCAAAGTATGTACAACATTTTCCTCATCAAGTACAACCTTAGTTTTCGTTTGAATATATAAATCACCTGTAAACATGGCACCTGTTGCACGATTATAAAAAGACAAATGATCCGTTGTATGTCCTGGCGTAGCAATAATATCCCATGTAGCCGATTTTGTTTCAAGCGTCTCACTGAACGGCTGTGCAATAAACGCTGGTCGCTGTCCCCATAGCGCTTGACGATACAACTGATAGTTTCCATCTTCTGCACAATCCGCAACTGACTCATGATGAACATAAATAGGAACACCCATATGTTGCTGAATCCATGCAGCATTTCCTGAATGATCCTCATGCGAATGAGTCAAGGCAACTTGTTCAATCGGCAGCTCTCGAAAAAATGATTGAAACTCCTCTGTAAGTGAGTTCGAACCCGTATCAATTAGTAAGCCATCCACATAAAAGCTATACACACTCATGCCAATACCTTGAACAGCTACCTTCCCATGCGCATATCGCACATCATCATTCTGTTCAATATCAATGCTTTTCTCGAGTTTAAACATATTTTCTCCCCCTTACCCTTTGTAAAAAAAGTGTAGCACAAAATGAATAGCGAGTCATTTTTTGGCGTATGTTACCATTTGTTACACGGACTAGCCATTCTATCTTGAAGAAAGAAAAAAACGCCCACTAAAGTGAGCGTTTGTTATTTTCAATTATTCATTTGTTCCTGTTTCTACATCATAAGCTGTAATCCAGTCACTGAAGCTACCTGTATAGAGCTGAATATTTTCGTAGCCTTCATCTGCTAGCACTGCATAGAGCGGTGATGCTGTGACTCCACTACCACAATACACAACAATATGTTCATCATGTGCCACTTTTGCACGCAGCGCATCATTGGCTTGTAGTGTATTTTCTACCTTTAATTGCTCCCAATCAAAGTTTTTAGCAGTTGGAATATGGCCAGCTACTTTATCAAGTGGTTCAACCTCACCACGGTAGCGAGCAGCGGCACGAGCATCTAATAGCGTTGCTGACTGCGCTCCATCTACAATGGCCTTCACTGCTTCGCGTGGAGCATAAAGATGCTCTTGCCAATTAAAGTCGATTGTCGTTGGGGCATATTTGACAATATCCTTTGTGAACGTCACTTTGTTTTCAAGCGCTGCCACACCTCCGTTGACAATTACGACATTCGGGAAGCCTGCATACGTTAGCATCCACCAAGCGCGGGGTGCGAACGGTGATGCCCCCTGATCGTAAACGACAATTTGATCCTCATAGCGGAGGCCTAATTCTTGAAATACTGACGTTAGCTTTTCCTTACATGGCATCGGATGACGGCCATTTTCACTTGTCATATCCGATAAATCCTGCTCTAAATCTAGGTACACGGCACCAGGTGCATGACCTGCTTCAAATGCTTGTTTCCCTGAATCTTTGTTCTGTAAATCATAGCGAGCATCCACAAAACGAACATTATCAACTTGAATTTCCTCAACTGTTTTGAATACTTTTCCCATGTGAATCACCTCATGCGTATTGTAGTTGTGCGTAAATTGATTTCCACGATGCTAGTCGACTTTCTTCTTGTAATGCAAGTCGTTCAGTAGCGATTTGCTCTAATGCCTGATGGTATATATGCAGACGTAATCTTTCTGCTTCCTCACTGATAAAGGTAATTGCCCAAGTCATTAGCGATACTTTTTGTCCATCTAAATAGTTTTGTGCATCCGGTTTTGTTAATGCTTCTAACGCTTCACTTAGCTTCATTTTTTCATTTTTCTCAAAGAATGCTTTTTGATTGCGGAAATGCGATTTCACACTTGCATATTTTGAAATTTCAGCAAACGGACCTTCAAATGCTAGTAAATCTGGTTCTGATGATTCAAATGCTAAAAACGAGAAACTACGGTTCATTTCTTTCAACTCACGTACTTCATCTTTAAAGCGCAGTTGCATTTTCTTACTAATAAATTGTGATAAGCGGAAGTTTGTAACGCGCATTTCCTGTGTAAAGTCAAAACGTAAGCTTTGTAACACTTCTTTCAACGCATGTTCTAACGCTTGTTGTGCAGGCATGGCGGCAAATGTTGAAGGATTATAGCCTTCCTTAAAGAATTCAGGGTAGCGATAATAGACACGCTGTAAGACGTAATACAATAACTCATCTAGTTCCTGCTTTGTCTCACTTTCCATCATGCTAGTATTTAACGCATTAAACTTAGATTTAACGTGCTGTTCAAGCGTTGTTAGCTCCGCCAAACGTTCATCTTTACGTTTTAAGTTTTCCTCTGTTTGAGCAATTAAATCCCCTAAACGTTGCTCTGTTTTATCAACTTCCTCAGCAAGAGCTTGCACTGCTAATGCACTTAGTTCGTCATTTAAGAATGTATGGAAAGCATCCTCAAACGGAGGCATACCAGATGCAAATGACCCGCCCTCTACTTTTTCTTTTAAAGCCATTAAGCTTGATACCCCGTATAGACGAGGGAAGCGAATGCCAAAGCGTTGTAATTCCGAACGAACATAGCCTTTGACATCTTCTTGCTCTTCTTCTGTTGTTGCCAAATCAATTGCATTGACGATAAAGAACATTTTATCCAGTTCAAATGCATCTTTGACACGGCCTAATTGGATTAAGAACTCACGGTCAGCTTTCGCAAATGCATGATTATAGTACGTAATAAATAAAATGGCATCTGCATTACGAATATATTCAAAAGCAACCCCCGTGTGACGTGCATTGATTGAATCTGCTCCTGGCGTATCAACGAGCGTGACACCCATACGTGTTAGCGGACTATCATAATAGAAGTCGATATTATCTACAAAGCAAGATTTATTTTCTTGTGCTACAAATTTTTCAAATTCTTCTCGCTCCACACGTAGCACTTGACCAAGTTCTGATTTAAATGTTGGATAGCCTTCTTTGAATGCACGGATAAACGATTTATGCACATTTAATCGCTCATCTGTAAGCTGTACCGCAAGCCCTTCATCAGCTCGGTTAAATGCTTCTTCTAATGAACTAACGGTTAAACCAATTGCCGCATAAGAACCCTGGATATCCTCAAGCATTTGTGCAGCATTTTTTAACTGGACATCTGCTGTTTCATGAGGATGCTCTGGTGTCACTGGTCGAATTTTATTTATTGCTGCTGTTGTTGGGTTAGGTGATACAGGCAGTACTTTTGCACCCATTAGTGCATTAGAGAATGAAGATTTCCCAGCACTAAACGCACCGAATAATGCAATCGTAAAATCTTTTTTCTGTAATCGCTCTACTTTGTTTTCTAAATAACTTGCTACTTCAGCAAAGCCTTGTACTTCTTTTACTGCATTTGCTGTATGCAATGCACGCTTAATAACACCATCAATTGGCAAGCTCGCAGCACTTACCGCCTGCTGCGCTTCCTCTTGCTGCACGATCTCTTCCTTTGGCTTTAACATAGAGTCGTCGAATATTCGAATATCAGCCAAGTCTTGCTCAAACGCTTTATCCCAAACTTCGAGCTGATAATTCGCTTCTTTCCGAATTTCATTGCTTGCTTGATGCATTACACCTGCACTATATTGCTGATAGCCTTCGATTTCTAGCACTGCTTGAATGGCATCTACTTTCGCTTGCATCCCAGCCATTTTCAACTTAGATGGAGCAGCGGTTTCAGTTGCAACAGCTTGTAACGTTGTTGCTTGTGCTTCTTTCCAGACATCTGTTTCTTGAATAAAATAACGCTTTGTTGCCTCGGCAACACGGTTGGCAAAATTAAGAACTGCATCTCCAGTTAATATTGCCCCGACTTGCACTTGTTGTTCAATCAATGAAAATGGTAAATCAAACACATAGGCATCCACTGCTTGTGCGCGTTCTTCACTTAAAGCACCGACATCTTTTAATGCTTTTTTCATTAGTGCTTTTAAGTGACCTGTAATTTGTGCATGGACAACTGTTTGATAGGCACTATACGCATCCTCTTTACGACGATTGCGTTCCTCTTCGGTTTTTTTCTTTGCTGAAAATAAACCGCCTACTTTAAACCCTTCCTGCTTACTTTCTAAGTAAAGACGTAATTTATCACGTACATCTGCTGGCATTATTGCCGCATTCGCAAGTAATTCTTTACGTTCTTCTTCGAAAGTTTCATTCCAAGCTTCCACTGAGAATAATTCTACTTGACGACTTAATTTATTATATTGCTCTAATATATCCTGATGGTGTGCCCAATCATCTGCACTCAATATGTCCTCATCGATTTCTAAACGATCTTGCTTTTCTTCCATTAAATAATTGTCATGCTCGCTTTGCAATAAACGCAGCGTATTTGTCGCTGTATGAACAAGCTGATCTTGCCAATCGTTCATACTATCCATGACGATTTTTTTAACAGCTTCAAAATCATTATTTGGATGCTCTGGCTCTCTTAAAGAAGTGAAAAACACACCCTTTGGCTCTACGCCCCATGCAGAGAACGAATTGTGGACAGTTGCTTTAAATTCGTCAAAGCTTAATTCATTTTCCTTATGCTTATCAATCATATTAACGATTAAATAGACATTTGGATTGTATTTCATTAATTGTTTAGTGAATTGAAAGTTCAATTCCGATTGAACATGATTATAGTCCATTGTATAGAATACAATATCTGCAATATGGAGTGCTGATTCGGTAGACATGCGGTGCGCATCATCTGTTGAGTCTACACCTGGTGTATCCATCACCGTTACACCAATTGGTAATGTAGACGCACTATGACCAATTTCAATTTGCGATACAAGATCCCCATTTTTACTAAGCTCTTTTACGGTTTTAAAATCATACCCTGCTTCAAACTTAACTGGCTTTTCATTGTGCATATAGACAATGGCAAAATCCTCTTCGGATTTATGGACCTTTACGATATTAGCACTCGTCGGAATCGGACTGGAAGCAAGTAAATTCTCACCAGATAAAGCGTTAATCATACTTGATTTACCAGCAGAGAAATGGCCAGCAAAGCCAATGACATACTCTTTTTGTTGTAATTTACGTGCAAATAGTGACGTCTTATCCATCCGCTCTGTATCACCGTTATGCTGATATATTATGTATTGTAACGAAGCTTGCTTTAAAAGCCCTTCCAGTTGTTGTTCAAATTCTTTCATAAAACGTAAACCCCTTTACCCTTTTAATTATTCACAATTAGTATTCTACCTTATTAGATATGCAAAGTATAACACTAATTTACTTTGAAAAGCATATATATCAAGGTTTCAGACGTAATATTCGTCAACAAAGTAATGTTTATCCAAAATGACATTGCACGATTGTTCTAAAAAAATCTACTACATTTACCTTCACAATGGATGCATAACTAAGTTTCTTGTGTTTTTTTTCATATTTTAGAAGGATAGCGAACTATGAAAAGCTGAATAATAATACCAACATAATTGTACACTTCAATTAATATTTGAAAGCACAAAATTCAAGAAGATAGGAGTAAGGGGCACAAACAAATAAATGGAGTGAATGAGTATGGTGAAAAATAAAAATTTTCAAAAGATTGAGCAGTTATGTAATGTTGAAGATAGGTTTATATGGCCCCGTATAATAGCTCGTAACGCCCCTATTACTGTACCTTCTCCCACTATTATTTCTAATAATACGATTATCCCCAAAGTCCACAGATATTTCTATTTAGCGACATCCGATATTCAGTTGACGAACGGGGCCACTCTAGTTGCTAACCTATTTTCAGATGACAATGGAGTTAACGTAACGGAATTTTCCACCGTCCATCCGAATGGCTATGTAAATCTTTTTATTAATGCTGTAATGCAGGAGGGTGGAATTTATTCAGTAACACCGACTTCTCTATTCATACAAGCTGATAACTCAATAATTTATAGAGGGACACCCATTATTATTGAATCGATTGGATTTTTTAACGAAGTACATTAAATCTTTGAAAGGAGGTGAACGTAAGTGGCGCTTTCCATTATTAACCTTAATGTCAATGTTTATTGCACATCAACAAGATTTTTCAACATTTTAGCCACACCATTAGCAATTACAGATGGTACTACTATCGCTGCAACATCTTTTTTAACGGACAGCGGTAGTGCTGCAACTGCTTTCCCAATCGTAATTAACGGATACTATAATTTATATATAAATGGTGTGCTACAGGAAGGTGATGCCTATACTGTTTCCTCAACAGAATTAACATTTAACACCGTTACAGCTTCTATTGCTGCTGGCACCCCAATTATTATTGAAGCCGTTGAATTATCGACTACTCTTTAATTAACGTAAATTTTTAGCATGCATGTATCTTTTGCAATTAAATGAGCAATAAAGTAGTTGAATATGGATGCTCTAACTTAATGTAAAGCATACTTTAGAGCATCCATCATCCTATTCACTTATCCTATTTGTTTTCTTAATTCATAAATTTTTTTTGCATAGGCTAGTGCATGTGGGCCATCACCATGTATACATAATGTTTGTGCAGAAATTTTGATTCTCTTTTGTTGCACCGACATCACTTCATTCGAAGTCAATATACTTTTGACATGAACGAACATTTCTTCCTCCGTTTGAATTAACGCATTTGCGTCATCTCGACTAACTAACGTACCGTCTTCATTGTAATTACGATCTGAAAAAACTTCCTCGTATACTGGTAAACCCTTCTTCTTTGCAATTTTCACCATTTCGCTACCAGCCAAACAATATAAAACATAAGTTGGATTAATATCATATACTGCATTGACAATAGCTGTTGCTTTTTCTATATTATTAGCACTTTGATTATAGAGCGCCCCATGTGGCTTCACATGATGAAGTATTCCTTTTTCCACTGAAACAAATGCTTGCAAAGCTCCTACTTGATAAACGATCATATTATATATTTCATCTGCACTAAAATCCATATCCCGTCGGCCAAATCCTTGAAGATCAGGATATCCCGGATGAGCTCCAATAAGAACGTTTTTTCGGATGGCATTTCGTACAGTCTTATGCATAATTGTATGATTCCCTGCATGATAACCACAGGCAATATTGATTGACGTCACATAGTCTAAAATTTCTTCATTTTTTTCTAATGTAAAAGCATCCATACTTTCACCCATATCGCAATTAATATCAATTGGCATATCTATTCCTCCACTAATGCAAATCTTATTGTGTTAAACATACGCATTTGAGCAACTTTATGTAAATCATCTTCGTGTATTGTTGCAATGATTGGATAGCCGCCAACCGTTTGGGCATCTGCCATTAAAACAATAGGCTCACCACTTTGTGGCACTTGAATTGTCCCATATTGGGTCGCTTCTGAAAGAATGTCTTTTTTGTTTTTTAGATGTAGGACGTTACCTTTGAAATAATAGCCCATACGATTTCCACCAGCAAACTGATAGGAGCTCTTTAAAAATTGTAGTTTACTCTCTTCTGTAAATAAGTCAAAATGAGGACCTTTAAAAATCCTTACGGTCATAGCCGTATTATATATAGGTCGAAAAGGTTCATATAGTCCTCTTGTAAAACGTAATGTCTCTCCGCTCTGTCCATATAAGATACTTCCCACATTTATCGCATTACCAACGATTGGTAAGCATGACTTACTGCCAAGTATTGAATCTGTTTGAAATCCACCTTTTGCCGTTAGATATACAATAGAGCCATGGTTGACACTTTTTATTGATAAGATATCTCCCTTTATTAATTGAAAGGTTTTCCACATTTCGATAGGGCTACCATTTAATAAACAATTACAAGTTGCGCCAGTCAATACATAAGTTCCCTCATTTAAAGCTTGAAATTCAAAACCACCTATAAACATTTCAAATGACGTTTGGTCTTTCTCATTATTTAAAATATTATGGGCAACTCTAAATGAAATTTTGTCCATTGGCCCAGATAGAGGAATACCATACGCACGATAGCCGTATCTCCCTTGATCTTGCAGGCTCCCATAAACACCTTGTTTTTTAACAATAAGAAGTGGCTTCATTTGCTACACTCCTTTACATTTTATTTCTAAAAACTCCAGTTTGGTAATTTCATAAAATTGTACTTGATCACCAAGAGAGAAGATAAAAATGTCTTTCCCATGAATATCAAATAAATTAAATGGCGTCTTACCGATAATATTCCAGCCACCTGGTGAATCGAGAGGATAAATTCCTGTCTGAAACCCTCCAATGCCTACAGAACTTGCAGATACGAAATTACGTGGCTTTTTTAATCGAGGTACAAATAATTTACTATCTAGATCACCTAAGTAAGGAAACCCAGGTAAAAAGCCGATTAAATAGACACTATATGTTTTAGACAGGTGTATTTTTTTTATGTCCTCAAATGATAAACCTGTATAATCCATCACACGGTACATATCCAAAGCGAATTCCTCATCATAACAAACTGGAATTTGTAGCTGGCGATTTGTCACTTCATCAACTTGAGAGGTAATTTGCATTAAAAGCCATTGTTCTTGTAAAAAAACTAAATCAATTTTGTCTTTAACATATGCTGTAACAGTATGATAGCTAGCAACACTTTCAATAAGATTTGAATGTAGTACTTTTTTAAGAAAACCACTAAACTTTTGCACAATATGAAAATTATCTTGTGATATTACTTCATTAAAAGCAAAACGGATTGTGTGTCGACTAATCCACATTGTATGAGGAAACTCAATTACTTGTTGTTGCATGAATTGTTTCCTCGATACAAAGCTTAATGCAAGTTATTAAATCTTGCATATTCCAACCTGGTATTTTGCCATGCTGTATAGCTAATTCAAAAGATGCAGGAATATGAATAAATCCAGCACGAATACCTTCATGTTGCGTTGCATAAACTAGCCCTTCATACATGATGTTATTGCATAAATAGGTACCCGCGGTATTTGAAATTTCTGCAGGATATCCTTCTTTACATAATCGATCAACCATACTTCGGATAGGTAAATTTGTCATATAGGCATCCTCACCACCATCATATATGCTTTCATCTACAGGTGTATAGCCATTGTTATCTGGCTCTCCATCTTTAACGTTAATGGCAATTCGCTCTGGTGTTATTTTAAAACGCCCTCCAGCTAATCCTAATGAAATAATAATTTCAGGCTTTATATCTGCAATATATTGTTTCAACTGCTGTGCGGATTGCTGAAAATCTACGGATAGTGTACGTCCCACAATTTCATAGTCGTCCATCATACTCCCGTTTAAATATTCAACAATTTGCATAGTAGGATTAATTTTATATTCTAAAAATGGTACAAATCCAGTTAATAATATTTTTGTCATTTTCATCACCTAAATTTCTATTGGATGTAGCTTTATGCCCATCCATTTTTATTTTGTTTTTTACTTTAGTAGATACAACTGATTGCATGGCTTCTTGTTGAAGAGGAATTTTCTTTTCAATTCTAACAAACAACGGCAACAAATGCTCTACATGCTATGAAGTAATTTTATTTTTCTGAATTTTATTCTTATCTATTAAACTATTGATTGCTCATTTTATTCATATCCAAATTGAAGCCGCAAATTGTAAAATTCCATAAATAAAAGAGTATGACGCAGGTCATACTCTCGGATTTTAGAAAATAGAATTCTATAGATTATAGTAATCAATTGTTGTTCACCAATTTTTCTTTATCCAAACTTCTTTAGGAACTTGTTGCTTATAAGAAGTCACTACCACATCTCCAGCTTTATCAAGTACTAAAGTAGTTTGAGTTGGAGAATGATAAAGAATTTTTGCTCCATTATTTTTATCTACATATTTTGTTCCATATGCCATTGCGGATGCAAAATGTCTCTCAGTAATAGCTCTTTCAGCAGCTCTTTCAGCTGCATGCTTAGATACTTTCTTTACAGCCTGTTTTCCTACCCATTTGGCAACTAATCTTATTACGACCCCAATAACAATAGGTACAAAAGGAAGAGCCCTTGCTTGAATTTGAGATTCTACCGAATCATTGTCAGAACCTTCATTATCATCCGAATCATCCAGAAATATCGCCCAATCAAAACCTTCAACACCCTCATGGTCATCAACTATGTAATCATCTTCATCAAAAACTTCTTCATCATTAGCATAACTTACAGTTGTCCCAATAGTAGCAAATAAAAGAGTAAAAACCATTAAATGAACAATTACCTTTTCATTTAGAGTATTCCTTTCTATTTAATTACTATCCAAATACATTGAAGAAGGTTGAAATACAATTTTTTTATTTTTTAATTCACTCATCACTTTTTCTGTTAGTTTTAGCCCCAATTCATTATGTTGCTTTTCTAAATTTTCACCTCCAACAATTAAGCTATCAGAGTCCCAATTTATCCAAACGCCATAATCATTTATCCATGATCTTAACTCTAACTTTAAAGAATGAGAAATCTCCATTGTATCCATATCCAAATTAAAGCCACAAACCTTACACCATAACGGATCAGAACCAAAATCTGCTTCCACTTTTATTTGCACAAGTTCTTTACAATTACATAATGAATCCATAAATAACTCCACTCCTGAAATTTTTACGTTAATTAAAGAGTATGACGCAGGTCATACTCTTTAGGTATATATTCATTTATAGTAAAAAATGTTGAAAACAAGAACACTAACGAAAGCGCTATTATTTTAAATGTGCAGTCGCCTGTTTCATGACGTATTTCCCCACTCCAATATAAATAGCAACTGTTGCTCCGATCAATACGAATGTCATTGCTGACCGCTCCTTTTCTTATAAATAGTAAGCTAAAGCAATGAATGCTGTAGCATGAATTAACTGATTTTGAAAATCATTCTCATTAATATAATATAAATTTCGTCCTATTTCGTCAAGACATACTTTCATCTTACCCTTTTAACATGGTAAGATGTAGAAAAGTCGGAAAAAGGATGCGGTAATGATGAGTAATTCGAAGTACTTTCAAACTATTTTAAACGGGACAATCCATGCATTAAAAACGATTCTCCCTATGGATATTCAAGTGAAAACGCCAAGTATTATTTCTGAGCCCTTTCAACAACAGCAAATGGGTGTGTTAATTGGCCTTATTGGAGATGTAAAGGGACGAGTAATCATAGATTCTTCCCCTGACATATTTAGTGGTATCGGTAGCTCTATGTTCGGCATGCCACTTGAAGGCGAAATGCTAGAGTCTTTTACTGGCGAATTCGGAAACATGATTGCAGGTAATCTATGTACGGCAGTAGGACAAGAAAGCCTAGATATAGATATTACACCGCCAACTGTAATGGTAGGAAACACAAAATTATACGGCTTTGAAAAAGCATTTGTACTACCCGTTACTATTCCAGACGTTGGTGCATTAACAGTATTACTAACGATTGAGGAAGAAGTAATAAGAACATAAGCTTGATTCTTTCAAACTATATATTCTATGCAATTATAGCTAGTATTTATGAATACGAAATCGTTATCTGCATAAAAAGGAGTTGGCTCATATTTGAGTCAGCTCCTTTCATATTTCAACTAATATTTCACATTTTTTTCACACAATCCACTCGGTTGTGTGATTTTTTTCACATCAAAAAGAATTGATTTACAATATCATGACTTTAAGAAAGCCACTATGAAAGCGTAGGAGGGAGTAAAAAATGGCCAACAAAAAAAAGTCAGAAGATAATCTAAAAGGTTCACTTTATGGAGTGTTTGGTATCGGCTTTATCATAATTTTAATTTGGATTTACTGCTTCAATTTATTCATTGAGCGCTTTTAATTTTATTAGCAAAAAGAACTATTCCGTCGACAAGATGTAAGTAATACGACAGAGGAAGGACGACAGAGATATGCATATACATAAATACGAGAAGTACTGGCTTGTATTTGGAGTAGCTACTTTAGTTGCATTTCTTATTATTCTTGGTATTGGTGCGTTTCACCAAGGCTCTCATCCAAATAGTAATAAGAAAACCATCGATTATGAAAAAGTAAAAGAAATTGCACCGTTTACGAATCCAGGTGTACACAAAGTAGAAGGCAAGGATTGGGATTACGAAGTTGTCATTTTAGCATCTGCTTTCTTTTACAATCCACCTGAAATTGAAGTACCACTTGGTTCAAAGGTCAAATTTATCGCGACAAGTGAAGACGTTATACATGGGTTTGAAATCGCAGGTACAAATATTAACATGATGCTTGAACCTGGTTATATATCTGAATATGTAGCTGAAATCAATCAAGCTGGGGAATTTTTAATAGTATGTAATGAATACTGCGGTACAGGACATACGCTTATGCATTCTATGCTAAAGGTGGTGGATCCAAATGAGTCTAAATAATAATTTGACAAAGGTGGATCGTCGTGATGCGAAACTAGCACTTGCCCATATATATGTGGCATTTATCGCATTATTATTAGGTGGTCTAGCTGGATTATTACAAGTTTTTGTACGTTCAGGACAATTCACATTGCCAGCAGGTATTGGTTATTATCAAGTATTAACTGTTCATGGCGTATTACTCGGTCTTATTTTAACAACGTTCTTTATATTCGGTTTCCAAATTGCTGGGGTTAGCCGAACATCTGGTACACTTTCAGATAAACAACGATTACTCGGTTGGATCGGTTTTTGGTTAATGACTATCGGTACAACTGCAGCTGCAGTCATGGTGCTATTAAATAAAGCTACTGTTCTCTATACTTTTTACGCACCACTGCAAGCACATTGGATTTTCTATTTCGGTTTGACTCTAGTAGTAGTCGGCTCTTGGATTGGCGCTGCAGGACAAATTTTACGCTACGTTCAGTGGCGTAAAGAACATAAAGGCCAAACGTCTCCCCTATTATCTTTTATGGTTGTAGTCAATAATTTACTATGGTTCGTGGCCTCTTTAGGTGTAGCGGTTTCTGTTTTATTCCAACTGTTACCTTGGTCTCTTGGTCTCATTGAACGTGTAGATGTGTTACTTTCTCGAACATTATTCTGGTATTTTGGTCACGCGCTCGTTTATTTCTGGTTATTGCCTGCCTATATGGTATGGTATGTTGTTATTCCAAAAGTCATTGGCGGGAAAGTTTTCTCTGACTCATTAGCTCGCTTATCATTTATGCTGTTTTTAATCTTCTCTGTACCGGTTGGTTTACATCACCAATTAACAGAGCCAGGTATTGATACAACATGGAAATTCATTCAAGTTGTTTTAACAATGGCAGTTGTTGTCCCTTCCTTAATGACAGCATTCTCCCTATTCGCAACGTTTGAATTACGTGGCCGCGAACTTGGTGGTAAAGGTATTTTTGGTTGGTTTAAAAAATTACCGTGGAAAGATGCACGCTTCTTAGTTCCGTTCATTGGTATGCTATCATTCATCCCTGGTGGTGCAGGCGGTATTGTCAATGCATCCTATCAAATGAACCAGCTCATCCATAATACAATTTGGGTTACTGGACACTTCCATTTAACATTTGCTAGTGCAGTAGTGTTAACATACTTCGGTGCAGCGTTCTGGTTAATTCCTCATTTAACTGGTCGTACACTAACGAAGTCGTTAAATTCACTTGGTATTGTTTCGGGTGTTTTATGGGGCGTGGGCATGACTATTATGTCCGGTGCAATGCATATTGCAGGATTAATCGGTGCTCCTCGTCGCTCTGACTACTCAGAGTATGGCGGTGCTCAACAAGCGTATGATTGGATTCCATATCAAATTGCACAAGCTGTTGGCGGTACTATTTTATTCATAGCGATTTTAGTCATTACGTACATCGTAATAAAATTAGTTTGGTTTGCGCCAAAAGGTGAAGAGGAATTCCCTATTGGTCCGATTCATGAAAGCAGTGGTCCAACACCACCAATTCTTGAAAACTTTAAAGTATGGCTTGTAATTTTAGTAGCATTAATCATATTTGCTTACACAATTCCAATCTTTGATATTATCTCTAACTCACCAGCTGGCTCAAAAGGCTTCAAGCTTTGGTAAACGGTTATTTTAAAGCGACAAGCGATTTCTCATTGTAGAGAAATCGCTTGTTTTTTATAGGTGATATAACTTTGTATATTTTTCTTGTAAGTAGTTTGCATGTTACTTGGCATTTAAGCCTTCCCCTATCGTCTCTTGTAGTAACTCAAACGGCTTTGTCAGTGCACCGTTTTGGTTGTTAGCCACTCGCGAATTGGCAGAAGTTCACCTTTTGCCAGTAAGTCATCAAAGTTTGGAAGATCTTTATCCATTGCATGTTTCCATTGCGCCGCATAAATTATCCCTAATGCGTAGGATGGGAAGTAGCCAAACGCCCTCTGTCCAGCGCACGTCTTGTAAAACGCCCTTTATATGTTGCAGTAAGCCGTTAAGCGTTTAAAAGCTGAAGAGCGAGTCATCCTAACTTTTGAAAGCAAAATTAAAAGACCTGAGTCCAATACAATACTGGACTCAGATCTTAGAAGTTGCTTAAATTATTTGTCTTACTTTTGTGTGTCAAATCACTTCATGTTTTAAGTGATACCTATGGCAACCGCAACAATTAACGCAAGACAAGCAATAACTATCCAACCAAGTATCATCTTCCAAATAAATTTAATCCACTTTTCATATGGGATACCTGCAACAGCTAAATACGCCATTAATGCAGATGAAGTAGGGATGATAGAGTTTGTTAGGGAATCCCCATATTGAAAGGCTAAAACAGCCACTTGTCGTTCTAATCCTAATAAATCAGTAATTGGAATCATAATAGGCATTGTTGCTGCTGCCTGTCCACTGCCTGATGAAATAAATAAATTTAAAAGTGCTTGGATAATTAACATGCCGATTGCGCTTATTGCATGTGGTAAATGGCCAATTGTTTCAGATGCTGCATACACAATCGTATCAATAATTTTCCCCTGTTCTAAAACAACGGTAATGGCACGGGCAAAGCCTACAATTAAAGCACCAAACGTTACAGCCTTAGCTCCCTCAATAAAAGAATCAAAGATAGTGGCAGGTTTTAAACCACCAATTAATCCTGCAACTAACCCCATTATTAAAAAGGACGCAGTTAGCTGTGTTAAGAACCAACCCCAATTAAAAACACCATAAATATTAAAGCCAATTCCACAAGCCATGACAATAAATACAAATTTATGCTTTGCAGTTAATGTAGGAATGTCAATTACTGATACATTGGATTTAGCTTTTTGCTCAATATCATAAATAACGCTTGCCCGTGGGTTCTTTTTCACCTTAAAAGCATAGCGAGATACATAGAAAATAGCAAAACCTAATACAAAAACATAGACTACTGCACGGAAGCCGATCCCAGAGAATAATGGTACATCTGCTAATGATTGCGCAACACCTACTGTAAAGGGATTAAGCATTCCTCCAAAAAATCCACTGGCAGCACCAAGTGTGATCATGGCTGTTCCTGTTACAGCATCAAAGCCCATCGCGCGTGCAATGGCCACACCAATTGGTACGAAAATAATTGTTTCCTCTGCCATTCCCATTGTAAAACCACCAATAGAGAATAAAATCATCGATAAAGGAATAAGTAATTTTTCTCTACCTTCTAAAGCTTTTACCCCTTTATAGACACCAGCTTCAATGGCACCTGTTGAATGAATAATTCCAAATACACCACTAACTAAGAAAATGTAGAAAATAATTTGAGCTCCTTTTTCAAGCCCCATTGGAATCGCTGTAAACATTTCGAAAAATGAAACTGGATCACTCTCAATATGATGATAGCTTCCATCTACAACGAGCATTCGTCCTTCCTCATCTTCGACACGATCAAACTCACCTGCTGGAATAATATAACTTAAAATACCTGCTAAAAAAATAATCGCAAAAATAATTGTATATGTATGCGGTACTTTGAGCCAACTCCTCTTCTTTACCCTCTGTTCGTTTTCCATTAAATCACACGCCTTTCATAGATTTAGACATATCACAACATTGTCGTTTTATGTCGTTAATAGAGAATAAATATACATGAGTTAGAATTCTTTGTAAAGTCTCAATTTTCCCTTATTTCAAAACTAAATTGTTTCTTGCCTTATAAAACTTTCTCGTACGACCTTGATGATTATAGGATGCTTCTCCCTGCTAACTTAAAAAAATTATGCTCGATTTACAAATTAATAATGCATTCATTAGATCGAAGTGAAAGATTCATAAAGAGCTAATTTCTCTGTAGACACCCCTCATTGAACATAATCCTCAAAGTGTTCATTAATAACCACACAATATTTGGATAGTTAATGTGTCCATGGTCTTTTGTTAAATAAATCCTTATACTAAAAGTATCTTATTTATTAGGGGAATCATTTTTAAAAAACGAAATTCTTAGTAGCACTTGAAACTTTATCCATACGGCCCTTTAATGAAATTGAGCGCTGATCCTTATTATAAAATCGCGCCCGATTGTTGAAGATCGTTTTTCTTATTGAACTAACGCATCTGTTCGTTATGTGTAACACTTCACAATTACTTGATATTATATAGGTGAATAGAAAGATAAATTAAAATTTATTTTAATAGTTGTATAAATAGCTTATTTATTTTATTCCCTTATTACTTTTCAAAAAGGAGGGTTTATGAAAAAGATTATTGTTTTTGTATTAACGATATTTATATTATTCTCAGGATTCGCAACACAAAGTTATGCGTTGTCAGATTCGAAATCTGCGGCAATACAGGCGTTGCTAGATGATGCCTCTCGTATATCAGGTGTGCCGGGAATGTCAATCTCAATACTTGCTGATGATGAAGTGTTCTACTTTTCTTCAGGGTATGCAGATCGTGAAAAGGGGCTGCCTGCAAGTGAAAATACACTCTATGAATTAGCCTCGGTCAGTAAAGCTTTTACCGGTATCGGTATTATGCTGTTGGAAGAGCAAGGGCTACTCTCAATGACTGACCCTGTCCAAAAATATTTACCTTGGTTTACGTTAAAGTATCAAGGGAAAGCTGTTGATATGCAAAGCCTTACACTAAATAACTTTCTTCACCATACCAGTGGTCTAACAAATATTAAGCATACTCAAAATATTCCACAAGGCAATACACCTGATATGTTACAAAAGACTGTGGAAATGCTCGTAGATGCTGAATTGGCGTTCCCTCCCGGTGCACAGTATAACTATGGAACCGTTAATTATGATGTATTGGGTTTGGTTATTGAGATAGTGTCGCGACAAAGCTATGAAGACTTTATGAGAGAACAGGTATTTCAGCCGTTAGATCTTCACCAGACGTATGTTTATAAAGAAGATGCTCAAGCCACTGGACAGTTAGCACAGGGCTACCGTTCTTCCTTTTTTATGACAACTCCATTTAAAGCTCCGGATTATGCTGGGAATAAACCCGCAGGCTACATTATTTCTAATACAAAAGATATGGCGCGTTGGATGGGCATACAGATGGGTATAGTGCAGGACATACCCGAAATATTTCACATGGTTATCGAAAAATCACATAGGGGTGATATGTCTGTTTCGGCTGTCAACGATATGTATTATGCGGCAGGCTGGTCGGTAAATGCCGACCAAACGATTATAGAACATACTGGGGGCAATCCAAATTTCAGAACCGAAGTAGTGATACTGCCAAATGAACGAACAGCCGTCTGCTTGCTGAGCAACGGCGCAAATACCAATATAAATCTGGTACTAAAAGTTAAAGATATATTAGACGGCAATCTAACTCAGTCATATGAAATAAGCGGCACACAGCTTTTGGATATCATTTTGTCGTCTATCACTATTATTCTTTGCCTATTGGCTGTTCTGTTATTTCTCTTAGGATTACGCAGAAGGAAAAAGAATGAGCGGCAGCCAATGACAAAAAAGAGAATAATCGTAACAGTTATTTTCTTAATAACTACGATTGCACTGGGTATACTGTGCTGTGCTTTCGATTGGTCAACAATACTTATTTGGCAAACATATAGTGTTCTTACAGCTTTCATTTCGTCAGCATTATTTACAGCAAGCATTACATGGTTTCTATACACTCACCGATAAAATACCTTGCTCCCAAGTTAAACATAATGTTAAGTAATTAAATTTCAATTTATCGGTATGCTTAATATGAAAAACACAAGACACTTCGGTGTCTTTTTTAATATCCTCAACAATTTTCCCAGTCGAACCTAATCACTTGTCATTTTAGTAGCGTTAATCATATTTGCTTACACAATTTCAATCTTCGAAATTATTTCGAATTCACCAACTGGCTCAAAAGGCTTTAAGCTTGGGTAATGCAACAAGCGATTTCTCATTGGAGAGAAATCGCTTGTTTTTTATAACTGATATAGCTTTGTATATTTGTCTTGTAAGTAGTTTGCAAGATACTTAGCATTTAAGCCTTCCCCTGTCGCCTCTTGCAGTAGCTCAAACGGCTTTTTCAGTGCACCGTATTGATGTACTTTCTCTGTTAGCCACTCACGTATTGGCAGAAGTTCCCCTTTTGCCAGTAAGTCATCAAAGTTAGGAATATCTTTATCCATTGCGTGCTTCCATTGCGCTGCATAAATCATTCCTAATGCGTAAGATGGGAAGTAACCAAACATCCCCCCTGCCCAGTGCACGTCTTGTAAAACGCCCTTCGCATCACTTTCTGGTCGGATACCTAAGTATTCTTCGTACTTAGCATTCCACACTTCTGGAAGGTCTTTTGCTTGCAAGTCCCCATTGAACAAATCACGTTCAATTTCGTAACGAATCATAATATGCAGTGGGTATGTTAGCTCATCCGCTTCAATTCGAATTAACGATGGCTCCACCATATTAATGGCACGAAGGAAATCACTTAAAGGGATATCTCCAAACTGTGCTGGCGAATGGTTTTGCAAGCGTTCATAGTTTTGCTCCCAAAACTTTTCATTTCGTCCGACAAGATTTTCATAGAATAGTGATTGCGATTCATGAATGCCTGTCGATGTACCCATCGCTAACGGTGTACCAGCAAGTTTGGCATCAATATTTTGCTCATACATTGCATGCCCACATTCATGGATCGTGCCAAAGATTGCCGAACGGAAATCTTGCTCATCATATTTCGTTGTAATACGTGCATCTCCGTGATTGATGCCAATCATAAATGGATGGACACTTTCATCTGAAAACCATATAGACACTAAAACTAAATATAATTAAAATTGAACAAAAAAAATACACTGGATGCAGTAACACCAGTGTTTTAAGTAGGTTTAGTTATATTAATTTACTTTCATTAAATTTATGAACACTAGCATGTTTTCAACTCCGCTACCACAGACATGTAAATGTCTATAAGATTCTCACTATCCACTTTAAAACCAAACCGTTCATATAAACTTTGAGCAGAGCTTCCTTGCAGGACATTTAATGTCACTCGTTTTCCTATTACATAATCTTGTTTTAGAAGATAATCTAATACCTGACTACCAATACCTTTACCTTGGTAATGGGGATGAATATAAAAATGTTCCAACAGATACCCATCTAATATCGGTTTAAAAGCTACGCAACCAACAAAGGATGAACCTACTTTAATGATCCATGTATGAACTGGGTCAAATGCATCACGAAAGCGTTGGCGTACCTTTTCTTCATTAAATCTTCTTAGTCTAGTTAAATCATCACGTAGTACAATTGCCCGTAAATTAGCAATTGTCTCAACATCGGAATTTTGGGATTGGTGAAGGGTAATCTGTTCCATCTAACAATACAACTCCTTTTTCTTGATTTTCATCAAAGAACACTTATTGCTAACGCACCCAATCGTTTAAGTGTAATTATTCATAATTTTTTTAGTTGACATTAAATAAATGGATTTTCAAAAGTATTTACTTCTTGGTGTATTACAATTGGGTCGAAACAATACCATATTTTTCATCTTCAGGGTAAGTAACAGCAATAGTTGGTTCACTACCTGTATAAAGATGAATGTCTCATGATGACCAAACTGTACATAGAAAGAAATGGGCATGTCTATCTTGCTCTACTATTTTTACATATGAACCTAAATTTCCATCTAGTGAAATAGCATCTTCAACCCTTGTTTTGTTTAAATGGTCTTCAAAATCTGCTTTTTTTCTAATGGTACTATTCCGTGCCAGGTACGTGTTATCATTCCCCTTATTTTTTAAATGAATAATTATAAATACAATTTTATAATTATTCATACATTACCATAGATCATACTTTGCCAACAAGAATTATTTTTATTTCTTATGCAACTAACCTACCCCCTAGCTCCATCAATTGTATGGCCCTTAAATGAAAAATGAACGCCTATTCTTTTATGAACCTAATAAAATACATATTCCTAAGAAAATAATAGAAAAAGACATTAAATGTTTGTTCATCTACTTGCCCCCAATTAAAGTAATACATTCATTTTTCATTTAATAAAATATAACATTTTATTTTTTTAACCAAACGTTCACTTTTATATGAAAACAAATGCATCGCTTATTACAGAATCGCGCCCGATTGTGGAAGATCGCTATTGAACTAAAGCTCCTCGTTAGTTGAAGAATCCATTTTCAAGTTATTCTTTAACTTTAAAAGTTTTAAAATATTCATACCCTAAGATAATAAACCCTAATAAAGAAAATATTACTCCTATAACAAATGGGAATCCTACAAATAAAGAATTAACGACTTCATTCCCAAATTCCTTTCTCCCAAAAATAGCAATCCATAATTTTGAATTGGTATTAATTGCATATATAGTACCTATTATAATAATACTTAGTGTAATTAATAATCCACTTAACATAATAATTCCACCAATTATAACTCTTTTCAATAGAATCCCCCTAATATGTTCATTTTTTCAATACCTTCTTACAGCATTAAATTCTTTATCCGAATCGTTTATTCCTTATTTCATTAAACTGCCCCGTTAGCTTAAGTACATTGTTTCACAAACTCACATCAAGATTAACATTAAATCCAATTTTTAATTTAGTATTATTCAATTAAATGGCCCGTTTGTTGAATAAAAACATATCAACCCGATTCTACTTAACTGCCCCGTTAGTTCAACAACTTCTTTAAATCAATTCTTATGTAACCGTTTATATAGGTCGTACCATCACATTATTAAATATAGCTTTTTAAATATGGGTCGAAGGTAGGTTCGTAACCTGTTTTTACATCCTAATTAACTACACTTTCATTTCGTAAATATTTCTAAATATACTTTTAATCACAAATAATAGCTGAACAAATATAAACAATAGTTCCGCTTAAAAATAACTCGTAATAATGTTGCACATTTTATAAAGAATACTGATGAAACATGTAAATGACTTTAAATCTCGACTTGTAATTAATAGTGTTAATTATATTCGCTTAAATAATTCTATTTTTTCTATTATATCGAATGCACCTGCGGACTCAAAAAGCTTTAAGCTTTGCTAAAGCAACAAGCGATTTCTCATTGGAGAGAAATCGCTTGTTTTTTATAACTGATATAGCTTTGTATATTTTTCTTGTAAGTAGTTTGCAAGATACTTGGCATTTAAGCCTTCCCCTGTCGCCTCTTGCAGTAGCTCAAACGGCTTTTTCAGTGCACCGTATTGATGTACTTTCTCTGTTAGCCACTCACGTATTGGCAGAAGTTCCCCTTTTGCCAGTAAGTCATCAAAGTTAGGAATATCTTTATCCATTGCATGCTTCCATTGCGCTGCATAAATCATTCCTAATGCGTAGGATGGGAAGTAACCAAACATGCCCCCTGCCCAGTGTACGTCTTGTAAAACACCCTTCGCATCGTTGTCAGGTCGGATGCCTAAATATTCTTCGTACTTAGCATTCCACACTTCTGGAAGGTCTTTTGCTTGTAAGTCTCCATTGAACAAATCCCGTTCAATTTCGTAACGAATCATAATATGCAGTGGGTATGTTAGCTCATCCGCTTCAATTCGAATTAACGATGGCTCCACCATATTAATGGCACGAAGGAAATCACTTAAAGGGATATCTCCAAACTGTGCTGGCGAATGGTTTTGCAAGCGTTCATAGTTTTGCTCCCAAAACTTTTCATTTCGTCCGACAAGATTTTCATAGAATAGTGATTGCGATTCATGGATGCCTGTCGATGTACCCATCGCTAACGGTGTACCAGCAAGTTTGGCATCGATATTTTGCTCATACATTGCATGCCCACATTCATGAATCGTGCCAAAGATAGCCGAACGGAAATCACGCTCATCGTATTTCGTCGTAATACGCGCATCCCCATGATTGATGCCAATCATAAATGGATGGACACTTTCATCTAAGCGACCCGCTTCAAAATCATAGCCAAGCTGCGTAAGCATTTCTAATGATAATGCTCGCTGTGCTTCTCTCGTAAATTGTTTAAATAGCATACTTGTATCTGGTTTATTCGGAGAAGCTGCTATTTTTTGCACAAGTGACACAATCGTTTCACGTAATTCACCAAATACTTGATCTAACACATCAGTAGTCATATCTGGTTCATATACATCGAGTAACGTATTGTATGTAGAGCCGTTTTTAATGCCCCAATATTGAATAAATTTCTTTTGCCATTGAATGATTTCCTCTAAATAAGGTAAAAATTGCGCAAAATTATTCGTTGCTTTTGCTTCTTCCCAAACGGTTTCTGCTTTCGCTTGTAAAATAACGTATTCTTTATATTCTTCAGCTGGAATTTTTTTATTTTGATCGTAGTTTTTACGTACTTCCTCCACTAAACGTCGTGTTACATAATCAAGATCTGTTTTTTGTGCTTCTAATGTAGTTAGCAGTTCCCCTAATTGTTCACTCGTTTGCATATCAAATAAGGAGGCCGACAATGTGCCTACTACTTCTGAACGCTGCGCTAATCCCTTTTTAGGTGCACCGGTGCGCATATCCCAATACATCACACCTAGCGCTTCTTGATAGTGCTGCATTTTTTTCACATAGTCTGTAAATTGCTGTACAGTCATATCCAATCATCCCCCTTTTTTCACCTTATTAGTTTAGCATATTTTCGAATATTTTGTATATTTTGGACTTTTGGTTTTTGAATTATATAAAGAATTCTTCTTTCAGAAAACTTCTTTGAGCACTTCTGAGGGAAATATATTTGTGGGATATAGTTAATTGTCTATTTAAGTTGACCTTTCGTAAGGAAAAATACTATTACTTTTTTAGAAAGTTTAAAGCTCCCTTGATTAGAAGGGAGCTTCAGCATATCGACAATTTTTGAATCTACCAATAAAATAAGTCATTAATTGTATATCGCATGAGAAAAGCAACATTAAGCTCTGGTGTAGTGTGTATATAATTGTTGTGTTCTCGCACTATCACTGAAATACGTGATTATTAAATATCTATTTATGCCTGTTGAATCCTCACATTCTCTCACTTGAATAGTTGTATATAAATTTTGGCTTCTTGGAACAGTGATAAATAGTGATGCAATCCCACTACTAACAAATGTTCTAAGTCGTGTAGCTGTAAATCTACCAACAATAACTGCTACTCCACCATTTATTAGAAAAGTCAATACTCTTTGTTCCCAATTATTATAAGTCACATTATCTCTATATTGTGTCTCAACAATTTTGCACAAGTTTGTAAAGTCCCCAGGTAAAGAAAATACGGAGACTCTACTTGACTGATTTAAAAATTCATATCTCAAACATTGTTCTAAAATTTCACTCTTATCTTCTAAACTATAGGGTTCAATTACTGGCTCATTATTAACTCGAGGTAATAAATCTCTTTTTCCCGCTTCATTGTTTGCAGCATAACCTGAACTAGGAGCAACTGCAGTAAAGGCCAACATAAATGTTAGAAATAGTAAAAATTTTTCATTTACTTACTCCCTCCTAAAAATTTAGTGTAATAATTGTACAATAAAAAAAGAAAATATAAAATAATTTTATAGAAAATTACAAAAAAGAAAGAAGGGTTTCAAATGAAGTATTTTTGGTATTTTATTATCGGAGGCTTAATTGGATTACTACTTTCATACATTACGACTGAAATATCACGGACAGTGGCTTTTTTAACCTTGTGCATTGTAGCGGTCATAGCCTTCTATATTAAAAAGAGTGCCAGTCACTCAAAAAATTCTGACAATTAAAAATCCATATAGACTGCCAGTTTGGTAACTAATGACTAGCCAAGTAATAATCCACGGAGACTCCCGCGAGATTGCATCTCCCCATACCTTACCGGCGATTTCGGTAGGTTAATCGGCGTTTTTCATAGGTTTACCGGCGGTTCCAGTAGTTCTTCCGGCGATTACGCAAACATCGGTAATAGTCTCTATATTTATTTCAAATAAAAGTAGCTCCCTTCTATATGAAGGGAGCCTCTATTTTAAATTGGGGATTTCACGTTCATGTTCGGTTTCCAATCAAACATACTTTAAAATAATTCATATAACGTTGGGGAGCGTCTATATGAATACTCGTTAAATGTTTTGGCAAATTTGTAATACTTGCTTGACGGCTTCTGCCGATTGATTGAGCGCCGTTTTTTCTTCATGTGTCAGGTGTAATTCAATGACCGATTCAATGCCATTGCCGCCTAATATTGTCGGTACACCTAAAAATAAATCATTGTAGCCGTACTCCCCTTCTAACAGGGCGATCGAAGGAATAATTTTCCGCTGATCCTTCATGATAATTTCGACCATCTGAGCACAGGCTGCAGCTGGTGCATAATATGCACTGCCATTTCCTAATAAACCAACAATTTCGCCGCCACCTTTGCGGGTACGTTCGACGATTTGCTGTAGTCTATCTTGGGGAATAAGCTTTTCTAACGGGATGCCCCCTGCATAGGAATAGCGAATTAATGGCACCATTTCATCACCATGTCCACCTAATACAAATCCTGATACATCTTCAGGGGCAATTTGTAACTCTTGTGCTACAAATGCATTAAAACGTGCGGTATCTAACACGCCTGATTGACCGATGATACGATTTTTCGGGAAGCCTGTTTCCTTATAGCAAACATAAGTCATCGCATCAACAGGATTGCTTAAAACTACTACAATACTGTTAGGGGCATACTGTTTTATTTGTTTCGAAACATGCTGAATGATTTTCGCATTTGTTGTAACTAAATCATCACGACTCATCCCTGGTTTACGAGGGATACCTGCCGTAATAATAACGATAGATGCGCCTGCAATATCCTCGTATTTACTTGTTCCATGTATCGATACATTAAATTTTTCAATCGGTCCTGTTTGTAATAAATCCAGTGCCTTTCCTTTTGTTGGATTTTCGGCCTCTGGAATATCTAACAACACTACATCACCTAATTCCTTCTGTGCCAGGAATAAGCTTAATGTTGCACCAGTGTGACCAGCTCCAATAACAGCAATTTTATTTTTCCGAAATGCCATTATGCTTCACCTCAATTGTCCGTAGCATCTGTCGTTTTTTTAGCACGCGCGGGTGTTGGTGCTGGTTTTTTCTTTGGCGTTTCTGGACCTTTGATCATGTTGAATACTTCTTCATCAGGTCTAGGAATGACGTGCGCGCTTAATAATTCTCCGACGCGCTTAGCCGCCTCTTTACCAGCATCGACAGCTGCTTGGACTGATCCAACGTCACCTTTTACGACGACGGTCACAATCCCACCATCCACAAATTCTTGTTTAACAATCGTGACATCAGATGCCTTAATCATCGCATCTGCTGCCTCGTAAGAGCCTACTAATCCTTTTGTTTCAATCATGCCGATTGCACTACTCATTGTCCTCACCTCGCATTACATCTGTTGAATCTATAATTCCTATTACAACTGCATCAATAGGAAGTGGATTATCTTTCATAATATAACGGGATGAACCTCCACTCGTAATGAGCACATCATCACCAATACCAGCCCCTATGCGATCAGCCGCTACCATTTCCGTGCGAATTGGCTGCTGATTAGAGTCAATTGGTTGAATAATTAAAAGCTTTAGGCCATTCAACCCTTCTTCCTTGCGTGTTGCCCATACACTTCCAATCACTCTTCCCATCTGCATGAACTCACCCTCTTTATGTTGCTTGGATAATACTTATTATTCAGAGCGAATCGTTAATTTTTTATTCAACTCTCTTATTTTGTCATAAGCTAGTGCTGTCACGATGGTTCTTTTCGGCACAACAATTTCTTGAGCTTCTATCTCAAGCACTTCCACCTGTGAAAGGAGCTTTTTTTCAAAATGATAAATCGAGTGTTTTTCTGGCGTTATCTTTACGACTAAAGGGCGTTCTTTCGCAGTCATCGGTTCAATCGTTTGGCCATTGACAATTTCAGCAAAAGCCCCTTGTTGAATCAACCCAGCATTCGCTTCATCTGTATCAATATGCATTTCCAAGCGATAGCGCTCCGACACACGAATAAGAACATTCGATAAAATAATAGGGCGTATTCCCTGTACCTTCATTTGCACTGACTGCCCATCCACAACTTGGAATCTCACGCTATCTGCAGGTGACATATGAATATGAGCTTGCGCAATAATGAGGCCTTCCGCTAGTACAACACTACCTTTTGGTCCGATTAACGTAACAGGGCTTGAGCCTTTAATATCTCCAGAGATTCTTAATGGTGGCTTGACGCCAAGTTTCATCGCATCTGTCCAGCTAACTTCCACTTGTGTTAAAGCGCGTGCTGGGCCTAATATGCGGACCCTTTCAATCGAGCCTTTAGGTCCCGCAATAACTACCGTTTCTTCAGCTGCAAATTGTCCTGGCTGTGACAGCTCAAACTTGGGCGTTAATTGATAATTTTCACCAAAAAGTTGCTCCACTTCTGCCTGTGCAAGATGGACATGTCGTGCTGATACACCGATAGGAATTTTACCGTCATCAGGTTGGGAAGGCTGATTTTTTAATACTTGCTGTAAAACTTCTTCAACGATTTTTTGCACTAATTGTTCCTGCATCAAACCTCCTCCTTACGAAAATGATTTAACAATTCTTCCCTTTGCTTGCTGTTCAATTAAGCCTGCATTCGCTTCATCTGTATCAATATGCATTTCTAAGCTAAAATCATTCGATACACGCACGACTACACCGCGGAATGTTATAGGTCTTTCACTGTCAACTTCTACAGACACTAATTCATTATTGCTGACTTCTAATACTCGCGCATCTTCTTCTGTCATATGAATATGTGCTTGTGCAATAATGACTCCCTGTTCTATCATAATTTCTTGTCGTTGATTAATTAGTTTGATGCTAGCTGAATTTGCCATATCTCCCGATTGCCTTACTGGAGGGTTTAAACCTAATTTCATTGCATCTGTTCGACTAATCTCCACTTGCGTTGCTGCTCTAACAGGTCCTAATACACGCACATTGTGAATAACACCTTTTGGTCCTTCAATAGAAACACGCTCTTTCGCTGCAAACTGACCTGGCTGAGAAAGATCAAAATCCTTCGTCAACGTTGCGTTTGGACCAAATAGTGCTTGTAAATCATCTTCACTTACATGTATATGACGAGCTGAAATGGCAACTGGAAAAGCTTTTGATTTTATGTTCAAGTTAGCCACCTCTAAATCTAGTAACAATTATTTTTTACTTATGACAGGCACTCATCTCCATCTACAGTAAGAGATGAATGCCTCCCTTTCACAGCTGTAATTAAGCTTCTGCTTTTGGTAAGATTAATTCTAATTCGTTATGAGGGCGTGGAATTACATGCACAGATAGAAGTTCTCCAACACGTTGTGCTGCTGCTGCACCTGCATCCGTTGCTGCTTTTACTGCACCCACATCGCCTCGAACTAACACAGTGACAATTCCGCCACCAACATGAACTTTCCCAACTAAATTAACACTTGCAGCCTTTACCATTGCATCCGCCGCTTCAATTGCTCCTACAAGACCTTTTGTTTCTACCATTCCTAATGCTGTACTCATTTGTCATTCCTCCAAATTATTTAGTTTGTAATGTGATTTGCTTTAATACTTGATCTACAATTTGTTGCACCACTTCTGTATCCAGTGATGGCGTTTGCGCCTTGATATTCTCTACTACTGGCTCTATATCGAATTCCGGTTTTGGCACTTCAACATCTTTAATGCCATATGCCATACGCTTAATATTCAATAAGTGTCTAGCTGTAATGTTATCGGACGTAATATTACCGCCAAATGTACCACAGCCTAATGTAAAGGATGGGGCTAATCCAGTCGTACCGCCAACTGCGCCAATCGAAGATAATGTGTTAACGACAATACGCGACACCGGTAAGTCAAGCGAAAACTGCTCTGCTAACGCTGCATTTTCCGTATGAATTGAGCATGAATGACCTCTTCCCCCTATGTTCAGTAGATCAATCATCACTTGTTTAGCTTCTGTGCTGTCCTCTACTGTGTAGAACGCAAATATCGGTGAAAGCTTTTCTAGTGAAAATGGAATGTTTTTACCAATCATATTCTCTAAACCAACAAGTACTTTTGTCTCTTCTGGCACGACAATACCGACTAATTTGGCTAAGCTCACTGCTGATTTCCCAACAATTTGAGGGTTTACTTTTCCTGGCACAGGAGAAATCAGCTTCTCCATCTTCAATTTCTCTTCTGCACTTAAAATATACGCATGCTGTTTCTTTAACTCTGCTAAAACTTGCTCTGCAATAGCTTTATCCACGATAATGGCCTGCTCTGTTGCACAAATTGTGCCATTATCAAACGATTTGCTTTGCACAAGCTGACGACTAGCTTTTTGAATATTGGCTGATTTTTCGATATAAGCTGGCACATTTCCTGGTCCTACTCCATACGCAGGTTTTCCAGAGCTGTATGCCGCTTTTACCAATGCACCGCCACCCGTTGCTAAAATCAAATGAATGTTAGGATGCTTCATTAATTGCTGCGTCGCTTCCATTGAAGACATTGTTAAACATTGCAACAATCCTTCTGGTGCACCAGCCTTTTCTGCCGCCACTCTACAAATATCTAAAGCTTCCTTTGTACATTTAACAGCATAAGGATGCGGGCTCAGAACAAGACCATTTCTCGTTTTTAATGAAATAAGTGTTTTAAAGATTGCCGTTGAAGTAGGATTCGTTGTTGGCACAATACCTGCAATGACACCAAACGGGCTAGCAATCTCAGTAACTTTCTTTATACGATCAGAGCCTATTACACCAACAGTCTTTAAATCTTTAATATCTTCATAAACATCTCTAGAAGCAACTTCATTTTTCATTTTTTTATGATTTGGGATACCCATCCCTGTTTCTTGTACAGCCATTTTGCCTAATCGTTCTGCCTCTTTAAATGCGGCATCCGCCACAGCCTTTACAATAGTATCCACTTGTTGCTGTGAAAATTGCATATAGGCTGCTTGTGCTGTATTTGCCTGTCTAACGGCATCTCTCATTTCCTGAATGGCTAATAAATCTTTATCTAAAGAAGCCATAAAGCCGCCTCCTTTCTAAATAACCGGATTTCTCGCAACATTTTCTATTGCTTCTCTAAAAGCATCTGCAGCCGCTTGACATGAAGACTGACTGCCACTTACTATGCCACCACCAAAGTTCGTTTCCGAAGGTGGTCCAAAAAATAGTTTTAGCTCTACGTCCGCTGCTTTTAAAGCGGCATCTAAACCAACGACCGCCTCAAGTGGTGGCGCGATTAAGTAAGCGAGTGCAGTGCCAACTTTCACATCTGCTAACTCGGCCAAATAGGTTCCACAGCTTGCAACAGTATGCGCAAATAGAGCATGGCTTTCATTGCCATTGATTGCTTCAAAATAAGTATCGAATTGAATTTTTTGTTCAATTGCTTCCAAGCCACTGCGAATTTCGTCTGGTGAGCTACCCGCAATAATGCCAATCATTTCACCCGATAATGGGCCTGACGCGTGTGCCGCCCCTGCATAAAAGCTTTTTGCATAAACGACATCAACATCAGCTTTTTTCGTCGCTTCGTCTAATGCCACATATCCGACATCATCAATCGTTAGTGTGACCAGCCCAATGCTATGCTGATTTGGCTGTAGCTCAAGCTGTGCTGCTAATTCTCTATTCACTCTAGGAATCATCTGCATTGCCAAAATTTCAGCCATTATTTTTTGAGGATTCATTACTTACCCCCTAACTTTCTTTAGCGACAAGATTTACGCCACTTGCCTTATATTGCAATATTTTTTGAACGACTGTACCTAAATATGCACCTGCCTCAAGGGGCGGAATACCACCTTTATGAATGTTCGATATAACCATTCGATCCGCTTCGACAGTGCCCAATCTCGGCTGATAACATAAATACGCACTCATTGACTCAGCTGACACAAGCCCAGGACGTTCACCAATTAAGTAAACAATGACCTCTGCTTGCAATAGTTCGCCAATCTCATCCATTAAGGCAACACGCCCTTTATCTATATAAAAAGTAGTGCCTATTTCAATATTTAAATTACTAAGACTTTGCTGTAATGCTAAATAAACATCCTGTACATTTTCTTCAATTGCACTCGCACTTAAGCCGTTAGAAATAATGATTTGGACTGTTGGACGTGCCTTGCATGATGATTGAATAAGTGCTTTCGATTCATCTGATAAGCGACGACCTAAATCCGGTCTAGTAATGTATTCTTCTTTATCAGTTACTCGTGTTGTTACTTGAAAGACATTCAATTTTTGTAATAGCTCTTCTGTCACCTCTCCATATACGGCATCTACTGCTGCTGCATGATCGAGGCGGAATTTTAGCCAAGTTTTTGTTTTTGGCCTTGTTCCTGCTCTACCTACACCAATTCTTGCAGGTGTATGTTTTTTTGCCGCTTGTACACTTTCAGATATAGTTTCCTCTTCAAACTGAAATGCCTTAGCAGGCTCCACAGTAGAAGTATGGTCTTCAATCGTTGCACTGTGCGAATATTCTTGTGTAGATGATGCATGATTGTAAAGCTTAATTAATGGTTGATCTGATGTTGCATTTGGATTTAGTAGCTCTTCAGAATGATTAACTGCTGTTTCATAGAACTTAATAAGTGGTTCTCTCTGTTCTACAGTCGGTGTAGTTATTTCTTCAGATAAATTGTTTGATGTATTATCGTTACTCATTTTCTCCATAACAAGCTGCGTAATCATGGATACTAGCTGTTCATTCAATGGTCTCACCTACCTTTCAAATATCGATAAATCGCCAGCTCTAGCTGAAAGTCGCCCATTTTCGTAAATGCCCATTTTTTCTAACCAAGCTAAATATTCGGGCGCCGGTTTTTTACCAAATGTTTGAAGCAACGTTGCAACATCATGGAAACTCATTGACTGGTAGTTCAACATAATATCGTCTCCCATAGGTGCTGCAATAATAAAGTTCACGCCTGCTGCGGTTAGTAACACACTTAAATCTTCTACATCATTTTGGTCTGCCTTTATATGATTCGTGTAACAAATATCAACTCCCATTGGAATGCCATGCATTTTACCCATAAAGTGGTCTTCTAGCCCTGCCCGAATAACTTGTTTGTTGTTATACAAATACTCAGGACCGATGAAACCAACAACTGTGTTGACAATATACGGATTAAAATGTCTTGCAAATCCATAATTGCGGGATTCCAATGTTACTTGGTCAATGCCCATATGTGCTTCTGCCGAAAGCTCCGAGCCTTGCCCTGTTTCAAAGTAAAATAAATTTGGGCCAGTTCCCGTTCCTTGTTTTTTCACAAGTTCCTCTGCTTCTCGAATTAAGTCTGCAGAAATACCAAACGAGCGGTTAGCAATTTCAGTCCCCGCAATACTTTGGAAAATCATATCGGCTGGCGCCCCTTGCTTGATGGCCTTCATTTGTGTTGTAATATGTGCCAATACACAGTTCTGTGTAGGAATCGACCAATCATTGATGAATTCTTTTGTAGCATGTAAAACCTTTTTGACGCTTTCGACTGAATCGTCTACAGGGTTAATACCAATAACGGCATCGCCTATTCCATAGGACAATCCTTCTTTTAAAGAGGCGATAATTCCGTCAATATTATCTGTTGGGTGGTTGGGCTGGAGTCTTGAGGAAAGCGTACCCTTTTGCCCAATCGTAATATTACAAGTTGAAAGTATTTCTACTTTATTTGCCGCATGAACGAGATCTAAGTTAGACATTAGCTTGGTAACAGCTGCAATAATTTCTGAATTCATGCCCTTACTTAAGCGCTTTAACTCTCGATCTCCTGTATTATTCGATAAAATATATTCTCTAAGCTGCTCAATACTCCAATTTTTTATTTCTCCGTAAATTTGTTCATTGATATCCCCTTCAATAATGCGTGTGACTTCATCATTTTCTGGTGGAACTAGAGGATTCTCGCGTATATCTTTGACTAGTAATTCACTTAGCACAGCTTTTGCTGCAATTCGTTGCTGTACGGTTTCAGCAGCAATACCCGCTAGCTGATCTCCCGATTTTTCTTCATTGGCCTTGGCCATTACGTCTTTTAATGAATGAAAATTATATTTTTCTCCACCAAATAACACCGATAGATTCACATTCATCCTCCTTACTTTGAGTGGAAAGCTAGTGTTTTGACAACAACAGGGACAACACCAGAAGGTAGCACTTCCCCAATGTCAATATAATCACCTGTTTCTACTTTAATTTGATCGATACATAGTATAGGAACCGATGGATTAATAGCTTGTAACGTCTGCCCTATAACCTTTGCATAATCTGATTGAATGACTATGATAATTGGTATGTCCTTGGAGCTTCTTGTTCCTAAATGCTGTAAAATGGCCTCGCATAATGTATGGACATCCTGAAAACTTAAGTACGGTAACTCACTAAAATAGAGTGCAAATGGAGAGTGTTTGTCTTCTATCGAAAAGAGTGCATCCGCTCTATCCACTGCTGTCTTCACCATATGATCAAACGCTTTTGATGCTAAACTCATATGGCAATTAAATACAGGAACATTTTTTAATGGTAAAACATCTGCATCCACTTGAATGGTGGCACCACTAATTTCAGTTGTTTGTGTACCTGCACCAGTCACTGTTGCTCGTGCAGTTTCTTGTGGCTGTAGCCATAAAAATGTTTGCAGTTGCTCATGCTGCAACAGCATATTTGCAAGTTTATCGCCGATATCATCATACTGACGATGCGTACAATCATGGTTATAAATACAGGAAGCTACCCCTCCTGAAAAGACGATTGCATCGACTGGCTTATGCCAATTTGGCATATGCCCTAATAACAATGGATACTCGGAATCAATTTCTTGCCCACTTAATATTTCAGCTAAGAAGTGCACCATTTCTTGAATAAGCTGCGCAACGCGAGCATCGTCTGCCGAATCCCCCAGCTGTAATGGTGTTGGCCACTTCTCCATGAGCTTCTGAATAGGTGGTGAAATGGAAAGAATTTTGCCATTATGAAACTCAATTAATCTACCACCAACATGCAATGTACATGTACCAATGACTTCACCGTACTGCATAACCGCGATATTAGCCGTACCGCCACCAATATCTATATTGGCAATGACTTTGCCTGTATTTTTTGATAGTTGGACAGTACCTGCACCTTTGGCGGCAATAATCCCTTCTAAATCAGGCCCTGCAGTCGCAACTAGAAAGTGACCAGCTGAGTCAGCAATTGCATGGACAACCTCACTGGCATTTTCCTTTGTAGCAGATTCACCCGTAATAATAATCGCACCTGTTGATATATCTGCCGGTGAAATTTGAGCAAGTTCATATTGCTGGAATATAAATTGTTCGATCTGTTCCATATCGATAATGTCATGATTGAGAAACGGTGTTTTAATAATAGGACTTTGATGTAACACTGTTTTTTCAATTATTTCTATCCGCGGCACATGTGTCACACCAGCAACGTTTTTCAACAGAAAACTACTAACAACCATCTTTGTTGTACTTGTCCCAATATCAATGCCTGCACTATAAATTTTTTCTGTTCTCAACTTATGCCTCCCTCTAAGCCACTATGGACAATAAATGAGATAGGGACTATCACGATCCTTAACAAATTGACGAATTTCCTCGTCTGAATTGAGCTGAATTAGCGGTGCAATATACTCAATCCCAAGCATTTGCCATGAAGATGTTTGGACGATTGGACCATGTGTCATAACGTTTTTTAATAAAGTTGTGGCTCTTTCCACATCTGCAAGGGGTGCATCTATTTTGGTAATAACGCCAATTTGTATTTTGGGAATGCCTAAGCTAAATTGTGGTGGAAAAACACTCCTTGCGGATGTGGCATCCTGCAAATAAATTACATGCGTCACTTCAAGCGATGTTGCCATAATATTTCTGTAATACATCGGATTTTCTATATATTCTCCAGGTGTATCAACAATCCAGTCATCAAAAACGAGTGCTTGCGTTTTATTGGCTTTTCTATCTTTTCCTAATAACGCATTCATTAGCGTTGACTTACCAGCTTGCACACCGCCTATTATCATTACTCGATTTTTCATATGGCACATCCTATGACTTCGTTATTTTAGATGGCGTATAACCTAACATTTCTGAAAGAAAACGATTAATTTCTAACATCGCCATTTCAACTTCAGAGACACTGCCCACAATAACGAGACTGCCCGTAAAACGATCTAAAAACCCTAGTTTTACATTCGCTGCCTTTGTAGCTATATCCCCAGCAATAATGACTGTTTCACTCGGTGTACAAGTCATAATGCCAAGTGCACCTGCTTCTTGAATCCCAAGTTTTTGAAACATTTCAGGATCAGGATTTGCTATTAAATGACTCAACGTTAGTTGCTTACCTGGCACAAATTCCTGAATAAATCGTTTCTTTTCTTCACTCATACGACATCACTTCTTTCTCTTAAGACTTTTGATCTGTTAAATATTCTCCTTCTTTAATGATGCCTGCCTTGCGATCTTCTTGTTCCAATTTTAAAGCTGTAGGTACTGATAGCTTATAGGCAAAGAAAATGGCAATGATACCAGCTAAAAGTTTTCCTGCCATTACAGGTAAAATAATTGTTGGCTGGAAATTAGCAGTAAATGATAAATGATCTCCTAACAGGAATGCTGAACAAACTCCAAAGGCAATGTTGATTACTTTATCCTTTGGTGGCATCTGACGAATAAGTGTAAACATAGCTAAAATATTTGCACTCGTCGCTAAAATCCCTGCACTTCCTACCGATGAAAGACCTAATTTTTTCCCTGCTGTTTCTAGCGGTTTAGAAGCATATTTTCGGATTAAGTAGACCATTGGGAATGCACCCGCTAACATAATACCGATATAGCCAGCCGTTTCTAATGCACGGAATTGGTCAACACTATCTGCCATAATCGGATCAAAGCCCCATGCCCCAAAAATCTTTGTAAAAAGACCCGTAAAAATTTCAACAATCGAGAACACAAGTACAAGCTTAATTGCCGCATCCATTACACGTCCAAAAATCATAAAACCTTTGATCATGCCATTTGGAATGAGCTTTAGCCCTAACGCAATTAAGATTACAAAAATAAACAAAGGCAATAAATTAAGTAATATTTGTAAAACAGAAATGGCAAAAACATACGTTGGTGCAGATGTAGTACTAATGACTTCACGAACTTCAGTGTTAAACATCACAATCATGATTGATGAAATAAATGCACCAATCGGAATTGTTAAAACGCCCGCCATAATTCCTAATGCCATATACTTATGATCACGCTTGTCTAACATCGCAAGACCCATAGGAATTGAGAATACAATTGTTGCACCTGACATAAAACCAACAACAAGTGCCATCACCCATCCTTCATAGGATTCCTTTAAGGCATTTGCTAATTGATATCCCCCCATGTCTGAAGCTAAAATTGTTGTTGCGGCTATTGCTGGATCAGCACCAATCCATTCAAAAACCGGACTAATAAAGTGACTAATAAACCACGTTAAGTAAGGTATAGCTGCCATGATTCCTGCTGCGGGTACAAAAATATGCCCTACAGTATGGATACCATTCATAAATTCTTTACCAATTCCATACTCTGCATCTCGAATTGCTCCGATTGCACCTAAAACTGCACAAATCATGATAATATAAACGATTATCGTTCCTATCATTGCCATCTTACTCATCCCCCCTTTGATTTTGATAAATATATAGAAAAAAAGACGCATTAAAGAAAAATTCTCTTTAAGCGTCTTTGCTTCATCTATTAACTTGTAATGTATGAATAATTCGTTTTGCTATTGTCACCATTTCCTGCTGACTTTGCATACTCTCATTGCGAATTTTCTTATAAGCCTCGTCCTCGCTAAGTTTTTCTGATTGCATCAGTAACCCTTTCGCTCGTTCGATTAGTTTCCGCTTTTCTAATTCACTTTGCTTATGCAATATTTCACCGTTCAGACGGTTGAATTTATCGATTTGATGAAATGCCACTTCCAGCGCCGGCAGGACATTTTTCTCAGAAAACGGTTTCATAACATACCCTAAAATATTATCCTGTTTCATGTACAATAACAATTCTTTTTCACTGTAAGCTGATATAAAAAGTACCGGTATACCTAACTGCTGTTCAATAATTTTACTCGCTTTTAAACCATCTAGTTTCGGCATTTTGATATCCATTAAAATCAACTGTGGTTTATGTGTAAAAGCTAGCTCAATCGCTGATTCTCCATTATTTGCTTGAGCAACGACTTCATAGCCATTATCTTCTAGCATAAATTTCAAATCGATCGCGATAAGTGATTCATCTTCGACAATCATTACTTTCCTAGTCATTTAGGATAAATACCTCCTCACTTACAGGAAACTGAATTTGAGTATGTGTACCTTGTTCACTAGGGATAATTGTAAATGTGCCAGCTAAATCATATTCAACAAGCCTTGTAATAATCTCCATTCCAAATGACGCCTTCACCTCATGCATGCCAACGCCGTTGTCGGAAATATGAAGTGAAATATAAGAAGCATCCTGAAGAAATTGAATATCGATTATTCCTTCCTCTCGCTCGATAAAAGCGTACTTTAATGCATTTTGTAGTAGCTCACAAATAATTAATGCGAGTGAAACAGCTTTTTTCGAATGACAATATAGCTGAATATCATCATCGTGGAAGACTAATTGAATGGATTGTGTATTGGTAGTTCCAATCATTTTATGCCCTATCTTTTTAGACAAAGCAATAACGTCAACTTTTTCTTCCGCATTATCCTCATTTTCTAAAATAAGTTCATAGACAGAGGAAATACTATATATTCGATTTAATGCCTCTTGAAAAGCACTTGCATTGGAAGCTGCTAGGTCATTGCGCATTTGCAATCGCAATAGGCTTGTAACCGTTTGTAAATTATTTTTCACACGATGGTGAATTTCTCGTATAGCAAATGTCTTCATCATCAGTTCATTTTCTTTCAGCTTTAACTCTGTCAGATCATGAATAATAAGAAGTGTCACTTTATCATGTTGACTGCGAATTGGAATTTTTTTCACTATAAACGATTTGCGATCAATCGTAATTTCTAAGAAAAAGACATCGTCGCCTTTATCATAGACCTCTTGTAAAAAAGGTAAAATTTTATCCAACGCAATATTGTTAAAATGCTCTAGCCCTGAAAGCTCCGTAATAAAACGGTAGCCTGCTGGATTGCTATAAATCACTTTGTTTTCATGATTTGTGAGAATAATTGACTCTACTAATAAATCAGACACAACAGGAATTGGTTGCGTATTTGGCTCGACGATATGCTCAATTAAAGCAAAAGGCATATTTTGAAAATCATCTTTTGGTGCAGTTTGCATTTTGACCTTTTTTTCTTGAATCAACATGGCAATAACCTGTCCTTCATCATTAAAGACGGGAACAACATTTTGTTCAACGGTTATACCTTCCTGTGTGATTGCTCGGGAAATGGATGATTTTTCTTTATATTTAAAAGCTGCAAATACTGCTGGTTCAAAGCTTTCAAATACGATTTTTCCAATTACTGATTTTTCATATAAACCAATCTCTTTTGTAGGGAATGCCTCTGCCACAACAATTGCATGTGGTAAATTTTCCACCATACAATCTATAAACATATAGCAATCTGTCAATTCCGCATAGTAGGAAAGTGTAGTTTCAAGCTCTACTAACTTCTCGATATCTGTTTCGGATAAGTTTGTATATTTACTACACAGCGTTTGAATGCTCGACAGGTCCACCCCCTATCATAGAATACTCACCAGTAAACGTAACTATTCCTTAAATTTCTTGTCATCATTATAAACCTTTTGCAAAATTATTTTCAAGAAGAAAAATTTTGTTCTTCAATCAATTACATCACATTACAAAGAACTATATAGTTTAAAAGAGAAATATTCAACACTTTTTTTCGATACTATATAAATATCACGATGTTATTATTATTTCAATATATTAAAAAAGCGAGTTTGCATCAATGGCAAACTCGCTTTTTTCTATTTTATTTCTGGTGTCACTGCTAAAATATTTTCAAATGTTTCGCGCTGTTTGGCTTCTTCTTCATTTAACAAAATATGAATATCGCCATGATCGTTAGATGTACGAATTAATCGTCCCATTCCTTGTTGTAGACGCAATTGCATAAATGGTAATTCTACTTCTTCATACGGATTTTCAGCAAATGTCCGTTTTGCGTCAAACAATGGATCATGTGGTGGGAAAGGCAAGTCATAAATAATGACACGTGTCAGTGCTTCTTCAGGTAAATCTAAACCTTCCCATAAATGATAGGAACATAATGTTTTTACAGTACCTTCTTGGAAATCACGTACAATTGCAGATAGTTCACGATCTCCCTCAAATGCAATATACATGCGTTCCATAAGAGGCAATTCTGCTTTAAAGTTTAACATCGCTTGTTTAGATTTAAATAATATTAATGTTTTTTCACCATCTCCCAACAGTTGTTGGACACGAGCAGTTTTATTATTTTGAGATAGTTCATGCAAGTAAATTCTCATCACTGCTTCATAATCAAAAGGTGACGGTACTGAGAATGATTGGTAATTATGAATACCAAGACTATAAGCAATATATGAGAAATCCTTATTGACAGATAATGTTGCAGAAGAAAATACGATTGGAAGCTTTTTCGAGAATAATTTTTCTTCTAAAACCTCTGTAATAAGTCGTGGCATAATGACAAGCGTTTCCTCACCATCTGTTTCCTCTAGCCAGTCAACTGCATCACCCTGCGCTGTAAAAATGCGAAGTGAAGCTTGATATTGCTCCAAATATTCTTCTGCCATATTTAACTCATACTCTGGAATCATATACATTTCTGATTCAAAGACAAATTCCTCAAGTAGTATTTCTACATCTTGAATAAGTTGTTTACCATATTTTAAAAGTGTTGCGGATTTGTTTATACGCTTACGTTCTTCCTCAGAAGCTACAATATCATCACGCAGCTGGTCAAAAAATAGTTCGTGATCGTCTTGTAATTTTTCCATTGCATACAAAGTTCGTTCACGAACACCATCTACCATTAAACGTTCTAATAGTGGAACAATCGTCGTTGCCTGAACTTTGTACGTCATTGCTTTCTGCGCAGCATACTCTAATAAATGTCCTTCATCTAGCACCATCATCGATACTTCTGGGAGTAACGCTAACTGCCCTTCTCGTTCACGCGACTCTTTCGTTGCTAAATGCTCCATCAAAAAGTCTTGCGAGCAAATAATTAAATCCGTTGATTTACGGTAATGTGCACGGTGAAGGGTTTGACCGCAACGATTACGCAGATCACATACAGAACATTGCATAATCGCGTTATAATTCACTTTGTGCCAATCTTCATCACTAACCGTTGGATAATCACTGCGGTCGCCGTATGGTTGCACAGCAATCATCGAGCCTTGTGCATAGACGCCGTCAGGAATTGAAAATGCTATATCATCAATCCACTCATCTGTTTCGACTTTTTCGGCTTCCTCGAAACGCTTTAAGCATAAATATTGATCACGCGATTTCGCTAAACGTACATCAATTTCTAAACCGAGTGTTTTTTGTAATTTATAAATATCGCCGCCCTCTTTAACGAGCTGATCGATTAATGTTTCATCTGCACAGGCTATCAATGCTGGTTTACCTGTATAGCGTGCATAGGATACAGCAGGTAATAAATAGGCAATCGTTTTTCCTGTCCCTACTCCCGCTTCAGCAAATAATACATTTTTCTCTTTTAAAGCCTGTTCAATTTGATAAGCCATAAAAATTTGCTCATCTCGACATTCAAATCCCTTTTCTGGTAATTCATCATAAAGGACGTCTCCCATCCAGTCACCTAATGACTCGAAAAACGAGCGATCCTTCGTTAATGCAAATGGTAAAGATTTACGCAATTGACGTTCCCCCTCATACAATCTGTTCCTATTATACGCGACGAAACGGAAGATAAGAAAAAATCTCACCTTCCGTTACTCTAGTTAGTCTCTTTTAGACTTTTGTCCCCAGTATTGATAATAATTCGTTTCAATAAAACCATTGAATAACTTACGTCTTTTCGTCGATTGACGACCGTACAATTCTTCAAAGTTTTTCATGGAGGACAGCATGTACACTGACCAAGTTGGGTAGTTTTTCATGACTTGACCTAAATCACGAATGACCTGCTCCACCACTTCCACATCACCAATACGTTCACCATATGGTGGATTCCCAATCATAACGCCATCTGTAAGCAGTGTTGTAAAATCACGAGCCTGCATTTGCTTGAACGTAATAATGTCCCCAAAACCTGCTTCTAGGGCATTTTCTTGCGCGATACTCACCATGCGATGATCAATATCTGAACCAATAATCTCAAGTGGTTGATCATAATTGGCTATGCTATCTGCTTCATCTCGAGCTGCTTCCCAAATTTTCGCTTTCATCCACGGCCAACTCTCCGAAATAAATTCACGGTTATAGCCTGGTGCGATATTTTGTCCGAACATTGCTGCTTCTAGAGCAATCGTACCTGACCCACAAAATGGATCTACAAATGGTCGATTCGGATTCCATTTTGAAATCTGAACGAGTGCAGCGGCTAAAGTTTCTTTTAACGGTGCTTCCCCTTGAGCTTGTCGGTAGCCACGCTTATGTAGGCCAGCGCCAGAAGTATCAATGGTAAGTGTAGCCACATCTTTTAAAATTGAAACTTCAATTTTATAAGTTGCACCGGATTCATCTAAAAATCCAAGTCGTTTGTAATGCTGCTTCATGCGTTCTACAATTGCTTTTTTCGTAATTGCTTGGCAATCTGGCACACTAAATAATTTAGACTTTACCGATTTTCCTGACACAGGAAATGATGCGTCTACTGGTAAATATTTTTCCCATGGTAAAGCCTTTACACTTTCAAACAGTTGCTCAAAAGACTTTGCAGGGAATTGTCCTACAACAATTTTTACTCGATCTGCCACACGTAGCCATAAGTTCGTGCGGGCAATGGCCGTTTCATCACCTTCAAAATAAATCTTGCCATTTTCGACTGTCGTTTCGTATCCGAGAGCCTGTACTTCTTGTGCTACAATCGCTTCTAAGCCCATTGCAGCCGTTGCTACTAATTTATAGTTTGCCATACATTATTTCCTTCCTTGATGTTCAATTTCCCAAAACTCGATATACTCCAGCAATTCGGGAAGTGGTAATGGTTTGCTGTAATAATAGCCTTGGATAATATCACAGTTCATTTTCCGTAGTATATCCACTTGTTGCGCTTGTTCTACACCTTCTGCTACAACTTTCATTTTTAGACGATGTGACATTTGAATAATGGCATCTACAACTGCCTGTTTTTCATCGAGCGAACTAATATGTTGAATGAAGCTACGATCAATTTTTAAACAATCGAGTGGGAATCGAACTAAATAGCTCAACGATGAATAGCCTGTACCAAAATCATCAATCGAAATTTTAAAGCCTAGTTGCTTTAGTCGAACGAGCTTGCTAACCGTTTCCGAAGCACTATTCATCACAGTGCGCTCTGTAACTTCTATTTCAAAATTGTTTGCTGACGTGTTATATCGTTCCAATATTGTCTGAATCGACTCTAAAAAATTTTGCTGCTTAAAATGAATGCTTGAGATATTAATTGCAATCGGAATTTTACGACCAAATTGTTGTAATTTAATTACTGCTTCACAAGCCATTTCAATAATGACTTCGCTTAAAGGAATGATAAGACCTGTTTCCTCAGCATATGGAATAAATTCTGCTGGAGATACAAATCCAAGTCTTTCATTATTCCAGCGAACGAGTGCCTCAAGTCCTTGAATATTTTCATTTTCCACAGTAATTTTCGGTTGGAAATGTAGCTCAAATTCGCGATTTTCGATTGCTCTACGTAACTCTGAATCTAGCAATAGGACACGCTGACTGTCAGTTTGCAATTCATCAAAATAAAATGAATAGCTATTAAGTCCATTCTTTTTAGAAAAGGTCATCGCTTTATCTGAACAAGTAATAAGTTGCTCAGACGTCACCCCATCAGCAGGATACATACTAATCCCAATACTCGTGGAGATAAAGATATCTTGTCCATTTATATTCATTGGTTGTTCTATAATTCCAATAATTTGCTCAGCAAATTTCGCAGCTTCTCGAACATTTTTTACATTCGTTAATGTAACGATAAATTCATCTCCGCCGTACCTTGCAATGATATCTTTGTTTTTTAGCAATGTTTGAATACGTTTTGCTGCTTCTACAAGAATCGTATCTCCTACTGCATGACCTAAAGTATCATTTATCTGTTTAAATCTGTCCAAATCAAGGAAATAGACAGCATGCTGTACTGAATGAGAAATAGTAGAAGACGATTCTAGTAGGCTATCCATTCTCTCAATATAAGCAAATCGATTTGATACATCTGTTAAGGAATCTGTTAACAAACGTTTTTCTAGTTCATTTTCTACTATTTTTCTTTCAGAAAGATCTGTGAAAATACCACAATAGTTTGTGATTTCTCCCATATCATTTGTTATGCTAACAATTGTTAACCATTCAGGATACACGTCTCCCGTTTTACGACGATTCCAAATTTCACCTTGCCATATTCCTTCTTGTCGAATCTTTTCCCACATTGTCAAATAGAAGGATAACTCATGTACACCTGACTGCAACACCGCGGGCGTTTTCCCTATCACTTCATCGCGTTTATAGCCTGTAACGAATTCAAATGCTGGATTAACCATCTCTATTTTCTTATGCTTATCCGTAATCATAATGCCTTCAGATACATTTTCAAAAATTTTCTTCAGTAAGGAAGTGGGGTATTTAGAAATCGAATTAATCTTCTCCAGATTATTAATTACTCCGCCCATGTTTCCGCTCCATCCTATCTATCGATACTACCCTTATTTTTAGAAAAGCGCGTTCCTACTTTTTGCGTAGGTATTTATGTCGCGTCCATACGATAACGGTGATGTTATGACTTCGAAGCGTATCGACAGAGGCGCGGCCAACATGGTGTTAGCCTAACCTCAGGCGTATATCGCGCATGACTAGACATCATAAGTAATAGATACAACTTTAATTAGTTCAAAAGAAAAGCTCTCCACCGAATTGGAGAGCGCTTGTTATTTCGTAGTTAAGCATCAAAAAATTCAATAAGCCATGTTTTGTTCCCGAGTACTCAAACAGCTTGCGCCTCGTACGACCGGGCAGTAATCATCTATCTACAGAGCGAACTCTGTCCCTCTATCCGTTCAATTCCTTCAAGAGAGTGCCCCTACCATAATTTGGGTTTCTCACTCGTGGGGTTTACCTCGTTCCACCTTGTATGTTTCCAAACAAGCTTCGTCACTGTGGCACTTTCAGGAAGTGTCAACCATATCAAATAGACTTAGGTCTTCCTTCCGCCGTCAGCTTTAAGCTGCCTTACCTTATTTTTTCAGTAAGCACGAACACTACGGCCATCGCAGAACCGTGTGAGCATGGACTTTCCTCTACGACGTCTAGCGTCGCAGCGATTACTCGAATTTCATGATGATACGAAGATTATACTAGAGTTTTATGATAAATACAATGTATATGATAAAAATTATTCGTAAAGCTTGCTACCAAATACATGTTTTTCTAAATTTGAAAGTCGTTTGAGAATATCAAAGTTGGTTGTACCTGCTGCTGATACGGCAGGTTGCGGTTGTCTCTTTGGCGTATTTTCTATTTCTTCTTTTAGCTGTCTATTCTCTTCTTTCAGTTGAGCAACAACTTTTTCAAACGATTCATAATCTTGAATTATTTCATCAAGAAAAGAATCGACCTCTTCTACATTATAGCCTTTAAAGTTTTTCTTAAATTCTTTTTCAAGAATCATTTTTGAAGTTAATTTAATGTCCATTCACATCGCCCTTCCTCGCACTACATACACGAATTCATTATAGCATATTTCCTAACATTATATCGTCTGAAACCATCAATTGTAAGGCTAAACTTGTCGTTTCTTGCGCTTACCCGGGAAATCATTGCTTATTTCCTAATCTGTGCAACCTCTTTTCCCAAGAAATTGCCCATTTTTGTTTTTGTTCCATTCGCCATTCCTCAGTCGAAGTAATCAATTGTATGCCTTCTAATGTATAATTAAGGGCCTGCTTGTAATCTTTCATTTGATGCTCATAGATCATAGCTAATTGTTCTAAAGCATGCAACTTTTTACGTGGCTCTATAAAGTGGAGTGAAGCTACAAATGCATCAATTGCTTCGTTAAATTGCTTATTTTTTTTATGTTGAATTGCCAAATAAAATTGAGCATTGCCCGCTTCTCGCGCATCAAATTGTGCCGTTACCTTTTCTAATACGTTAACACTTTGGGGGCTCTTCTTAAGATCGGCATACCATTTTCCAATATTCGTATAAGTATTGGCTGATTCATCGCTCGCCTCTTCAAATAATAAGTTAGTAGAATGAACATATAAGGTTATAAGCGATAGCAAATCCCATTCGTTATGAAAAAGGACCTTCATAAGTGCATCAGGCACACCACTTTTCACAGCATCAAGATAAATGATTGGTGCTAAATAGCCAGGGATATCACCTATACGTGAAAAGCCAAGCTTCTCCTCTTCTACTGATTTTAATTTCATGCGCTCCATATCATTTTTCCACAATCGCTTAGAGCTATGCAGTAAATCTATTTGGCGCTGTGTTCGTAATTTAGGCAATACTTTTTGGTTAAGGGTCCAACGTGTTTCAAGTTGTGGCCAATCGAAACTTTTACCATTATACGTAATAATCGTCGCTGTTTTTTGCCAAAGCTTAGATTCAAATAACAGGGCTGCTTCATGCCCTGGATCTGCTAAAACATATTGCGTTAAGACAAAATCATGCTCTGTCAGTTCTAAAAAACCGAGAAGAAAAATTTGTGTCCCAACACCTTTTAATCCAGTCGTTTCTGTATCAAAAAACAGTACTTGCTCACCCATATCTAATGCATAAGGATGTTCAAAATCAGCACCTTGCCATTTTGTTAACGCGTCAAAAAATGACTGCAATTGGTAGTGACCGTGCTGATAATTGAATGGATAATGCACTTGTCGTTTAAAAACGATACCAAATTCATTATCGATACGCGTAAGGCCTGCCTTTTCCCACTGCCCCGCATAGTTAGGAGCGCTCGGCTTTTGAAAGATTTGTTCTTCTTTAGCTACCTGTTTTTCTACTTTTTTTCCTAGCATTTTTTTCATTTGTAGTATTTTATTTTCGTAAGACATTAACTTCACTCATTTTCTGCCTGTAAAATTTTTAATACTTGTGCAAGCTATCTTTTACTTTCGTTTTGCAAATAACCAGTCACATAGATCATAAACCTCGAGTCACTACCGTTCCATATTATCACAGTGAATATATAATGTTTGAAAGGCAATCATCGCATCAATCCAATTTTCATAAACGGCTAATGGTAGTTATCATATAATTTGATATACATGTCTTATCCTGTATCGTGTGACATCATGATTTAAGCCAATGTTATCATACGTGCCCAAATGAATTTTAATGAATGATTTATGCAACGTTTATTTCTCTATGAATGTCTCACTTGCGAATAAGTGTGTATGATTATCATTAATAACTATGTCTATAAGAATAGCGCCTCCATGTAAAGGATTCAAAAATTACGAAGCGCTTATTTTGAGCTATTTAACAATTAGATTGTTTAAATATAAACTTACAGAAGAAGATAGGAATTGCTCCTCTATCTCCCCCAGCATATAGATTCTCTAAACCTATAATTTAAAAGTCTGTATAATTAGTAAAGCACATATTCTCCCTTATGTAAAAAGGGAGAATATGTGCTTTTTCTGTTATCAATTCATTGCACGGTACATCAAGGCAACAAATTATGCACGTGTCACAGGGTCTAAAATAGCCATCAATCATCCCCCAATGCAATTCCTTGTTGTGCTAAGACTGCTAAATAGTTATTACTCCAACGGCATTCGCCTTCGTAGAGTGTTACATTACTTAGTAAAAATCGTTTTTATTACTACTTTCAAACCCTTTATTGTAAACTAATGATTTCCGTTTAACAATTGAAGAAGTTTGACAACTTTACTTTTTGAATTAATGATGGATTCTTGTGGCCCAATACAAGATGGGCAACCAGACTTACAAGGACAGGCTGTAATATGCTGCTGTGCCTTCATCACTAAGTCCTCCCATAAATCATAAACCTTGTCACTTAATCCAATACCACCTGGATACTTATCATAGACAAAAAACGTAGGTTGTTCATTGTGTGTTGCCTTCACTTGTGGCACTACCGCTACATCACTACTATCACATTGAATAAATAATGGTATAAAGGCATTCATCGCATAGGCTGCACCCGTCATAGCATCCGTCAAATCTTCTTCAGTCCATTTTTCCGGCGCTAAAAATGATAGCCATGAAGAACTTGTGTGCATTTCATCTGGTGGGAGGTGAATCGGGCCAGAGCCAATGTTATCATGCGTACCAAAGCGAATTTTTTTAAAGATTGTAGCTTGTGCTACTAATCCTACGTCACCAAAACTAATTGTCCCACCTTGGTAGTTTCGGCTACGATCTTCTTCAAGTACTTTCATTTCCACAGCTAAATTAGCATCCGTGTAATAATCTACATCTACTTCACGCACAAAAGCCTTTTTTTCTTCCCAATCAAGTTTTTCTACTTGGAATTGAATGCCTTGGTGCAAATAGATAGCTTCCTCATGTAATAGTGTCATTGCACTATGACGATCCATTTCTCCAATTACCTTTGTACGTGCAGGTACAGTCATATCGATGATGACAACATTTTCCTGAGATGCTGAACGAAGGCTAATATCATGTGCCGGAAAACGATCATTCATCCAATGCCACTTTTCACTCGTTTTGAAAACAACACCCTCCTCTGCTAAATACTCGAGTAGTTCTTGTATTTCAAATTCTCCATACGAATCATTTGTTGTAAAAGGTAACTCAAAAGCTGCACATTTTAAATGATCCATTAAAATCAACATATTTTCAGGATAGATGCGTGCCTCCTCAGGTTCGCTTCCAAGTAAAAATAGTGGATGATCTACAACGTACTGATCTAGAGCTGTCGATTGTGCTACATAAATAATGAGTGCTTCGTCTTGACGACGCCCAGCACGTCCCGCTTGTTGCCATGCACTCGCAATATTTCCCGGATAACCCGTCATAATGCATGCCTGTAGTTGACCAATGTCTACGCCAAGCTCCAGCGCATTCGTACTCACGACAGTTTGAATTGTTCCATCCCGAAGCCCACGTTCAATAACACGACGCTCAGAGGGTAAATAACCCCCTCGATAGCCACGCACAGATTCATCTTGTAATTTATTGCGAGTCAGTTCCTTTAAATAGGTAACTATCATTTCAACTCGCACTCTACTTTTCGCAAAAATAATTGTTTGAATTCCTGCTGTATATAGCCTTTTTGCCAGATCACTTACCTCTAAAACTGCACTTCGACGTACACCAAAAGTTTTATGGATAATCGGTGGATTATAAAAAAGGAATGTTTTTTTGCCAACTGGTGCTCCTGAATCTGCAATTAACGTTTGCGTCTCGTTCGTTAAATTTTCTGCTAGTTCTTTTGGATTTTTAATGGTTGCAGACGTGCAAATAAACACAGGTTTACTGCCATAAAATTCACAAATGCGTTTCAGTCTTCGAATAACATGCGCTACATGTGAACCAAATACACCCTTATATGTATGTAATTCATCAATAACGATATACTGCAAATTTTCAAAGAGCGACACCCATTTTGTATGATGCGGCAAAATACCTGAGTGCAGCATATCTGGATTCGTCATCACGATATGGCCTGCTTTTCGAACCTTTTGGCGTATACCAGGAGCTGTATCGCCATCATACGTATAGCTTAAAATGTCCTCCCCACTCTGTTCAATCAGTTCATTTAAATCATTTTTCTGATCCTGCGCTAACGCTTTTGTCGGAAAAAGATAAATTGCGCGTGCATTTCGATCTTCTAAAATTTTTTGTAATACAGGTAAATGATAGCAATATGATTTACCTGAGGCGGTCGGTGTAACTGCTGTAAATGATTTGTGGCTTGTCGCCAAATCAAACGCCTCTCGCTGATGTGTATATAATTGCTCGATGCCGCGTGCATGTAATGCTTTGACAAGTGAAGGATGTAAATTTTGAGGAAAAGGAGCAAGTTTAGCATCACGTCCGTCTAAAGTTTGCCAATGAATTATTCGCTCTTTTAGTTCCTCATCATATCGCCACTCATTTAACAGCGCACTAATCGTCCGTTTTTTCGATAGCATCGGTTTGCCCCTCCTTCACTAAGCGATAAAAATTATTTAGCGTATAGGAAGTAGAATGAGTTGCATCTAAAAAACGTTTTTTACTTGTTTCTTTATAAAAAGATTGCACAACAAATTGCTCCATCGATTCAACCGTTGAAGCAATTTGTCCTGAATGCATATATTTCGGTTTGTTTTTTTGAATCCAAGCATTTGCTTCTTGTTGCCACTCTTTCAATAGTTGATGAATCGTATCAGCATGTGGCTTGACCTCTGCAAAAAAGTCTGGCGTACGATCCTCCTCACGCATTTGCCAAAAGCGTGCAACACATTTTTCACATTCATCTATTAATATGGAAGTTTGCTGTATTAGTAACAATTTCGCACCTCATCTCGTATCAAATGTACCTTTAGCATAATTGTGGCGAGCACTTTTCGTTTACAACAATTAACATGTATCAGAACTAAAGATAAGTGCTGACTTTCAGGACTGTGTGCCGATTTCTCTTATTTCACGACATTTATATCCTTCTACCCTGAAAGATTCTCTTCATAATTCCTAACACCCGCTAAAGGCTTTAAATGATTGCATCAAATGAATCATTTTTATTTGTATGAGATTAGTGTACCAAAGTCTATCGTTTTTCACTACTAATAGGCGAACAAGCATTCTTTACTTGCCAGTTCTTTTCTGCTAAGCTTACTTTCTGGCTAACAGATTTGAGCTGCATAAAAAATTGCAGGCTGTGTGCATTGTTTTCCAATGACACTCTCGTTAAAAGTAATTGATTGACTAGATCCAACTGTGCAACTAATTGTCCTAATTTGTTCAATACAACGCCCCCTTTTATCTTTACTTAAGTATTCCTCGCATGTATAAAATAACCTTCATGCGTGACAAAATAAGCGTAAGTTAGCTGAAAGAAGAAGAATTTCGATAAATTTTTAATTGCGACTTCTAATGAGCACTATTTATGGAATTGCTGAAAAAGAATGTTTCCCAACGGTTCTAGGAAAAAAGGGGTGTAACCATTTAACAATTCCAATGGCGAACGCAGTTGTTTTATTGGCGAAATTTCTACTTTAAACAGCGAATCATGCAAATCTATCAGCAATAGTAAACTATCTTTAGCGCCACGTTCTACCTGTGGTGAAGTTATACTGAATCATGGTAAACTATTGTGTATAATAGCAGTATTATAGAAGGTGAGCTAAGTGACAATTCGTTATCCAAATGGTAAAGTCTACACCCCTGCTCCAGCTATTCAAAAAGCTAAGAAAAAGGGGAAAACAAAGGATTTTTCCTATAGTAATCGAGGGAAGACGTTAGAGGATGAAATAAATGAAGCAAACGACTTTTATTTAGAAAGGCAACTTGCTATTATTCATAAGAAACCTGTTCCCGTACAAATCGTCAAAGTAGAGTATCCGTCGCGAAGTGCTGCTGTAATTCGTGAAGCTTATTTCCGAACGCCCTCTACAACTGACTATAATGGCGTTTGGAATGGGCATTATATTGATTTTGATGCTAAGGAAACCGCATCCAAGACGAGCTTTCCATTAAAAAATATACATGGACATCAAATGAAACATATGCAGCAAGTGAAGGAACACAACGGTGTGGCATTTATTATCGTTCGTTTTTCAGCTTTTGAACGTTATTTTTTAGTGCCATACGAAGTTTTACAAAAGGCCTGGCATGCAATGGACAATGGTGAACGAAAATCGATTCCCTTTTCAACCATCGAAAAGGAAGCTTATGAAATTCCAACAAGCTATTATCCACGTATCGATTATTTACCCGTTCTTCAGCAGTTCATTGAAGCAACAAGTCATGGCTCTGAAAGTGAGGAGATAAAAAAATGAGTGAACGTCGTCAAACACGCGGAGAGCATCAAAAGGCTCTCGCTCAAAAAAATAAAAAGAAAGCGCCGAAAGCAGCAAAATCTTCGACCAAAACCTGGTTGAAGCGTATTGTCCTAACGATTCTTATCATAGGAGTGGTTGGCTTGGTCGGCGGAGCAGGTGTTTTTGCTTATTATGCAAGCACTGCACCAGAGCTTAATGAAGATTTACTAAAGGACCCTGTTTCATCTGAGTTTTATGATAAAAACGGTGAAGTTTTCGCCACAATCGGTGCTGAAAACCGAAAATACGTAACATACGATGAAATTCCTGAAGATATGATTAACGCCATTCTAGCAACAGAAGACGTTCGCTTTTTTAAACATCATGGTATGGATTTTTATCGCCTTGGTGGTGCAATACTTGCCAACTTCCGTGATGGCTTTGGGGCACAAGGTGCTTCCACTTTAACACAGCAAGTTGTCAAAAACTCATTTTTACAAAATGAGAAAAAATTAAAACGTAAAGCACAAGAGGCATGGCTTGCATTCCAGCTTGAACGTAAATATTCAAAAGAAGAAATATTTGAAATGTACTTTAATAAAATGTTGATGTCAGGCCGTATCTATGGCTTCGGTACAGCTGCTCAATATTTCTATGGTAAAGAGTTAAAAGATTTAACATTGGATGAAGAAGCACTACTAGCAGGCTTAGTGCAGCGTCCGAACGCTTACAATCCATTAAAAAATCCAGATCTGGCAGAAAAACGACGCAATACAGTTTTAGGCTTAATGTACCAGCATGGAAAAATTACAAAAGCTGAAATGGAAGAAGCGAAAAAAGTTGATGTGCAAGCAGGTCTTGCAGACGACGCTACACGCCAAACATTTGCTGGCTCTAAATACGATGCCTTTCTAGATATCGTTATTAATGAGCTTGAGGAAAATGGTGATGGCACTGCAATGGCTGAGGGCATTAAAGTGTACACAACACTTGATCCAAATGCTCAGCAAATTGTCGAAAACATCATGAATGATGACAGTAATTTCCCGACAGAAAACATTGAATCAGGTGTTGCTGTTGTCGATACAAAAACAGGTCAAATTCAAGCAGTCGGCGGTGGACGAAACTATGGGAACCGCGGCTTTAACTATGCAGATGACTTAGTAATGAATCATCCTGGCTCTACAATGAAACCATTACTAGATTACGGTCCTGCAATTGAATATTTAAAATGGTCAACAGGTCAAACACTTGTCGATGATCCAATGAAATATACAGGTACGAATCAAACCATTACAAACTGGGATGGTAAATATTTTGGTGCTATGACAGCACGGAAAGCTTTATATGCTTCTCGAAATGTGCCCGCTGTTAAAACATTTAAAGAAGTTGGCGCCGATAAAGCGAAAGAGTTTATTGGTCGTTTAGGTATTGATACAGAGAATGTTGTCGAGTCAGATGCCATTGGTGGCGGTAACATTACCTTGTCTCCTATTCAAATGGCAGCATCTTATGCAGCATTTGGGAATAACGGTGTTTACACTGACCCCTATGCCATTACAAAAATTGTTTATCGCGATGGTAAATCATCGAAAGATTATACACCAAAGTCAAATGTTGCCATGGAAGAATATACAGCATACATGGTAACAGACATGTTGCGTGATGTTGTCAGCAATAAACCAGATGCATCTGGTACTGCAGCAAATGTTTCAGGTTTAGATATTGCTGGTAAAACGGGTACAACAAACTATTCAAACGATGAGTTTAACAAATATAATTTACCAAGTACAAGTGTGCCAGATTCTTGGTTTGCTGGTTACACTACCAACTATTCAATTGCTATTTGGAGTGGTTACGAAAAACGTTCTGACCCAATTACAACTTGGGATGAACGCCGATTACCACAAAATTTATTTAAAAATATTATGAGAGATCTTTCTGCGAACATTGAAACAGAACGTTTCAAAAAACCAAGCTCGGTTGTAGAAGCTACGATTGAAGTAGGCTCTAGCCCACTCAAATTAGCAAGTGACTATACACCAAGTGAATTACGTCAAACAGAGCTATTTGTTCGTGGTACAGAACCTACAGAAGTTTCAAATGAATACAAAGCTCCAGAACTTTCTACACCTTACAATGTAAGTGCAAGTTTAGATTTGGCTGGGCAATCTATCAACATTAGCTGGGAACATGATGCGATTCTTGACCCAGAAACGGATGAACCAATGCCGACTACCTTTGAAGTATCTGCTACAAGAGAAGGTGGAGAAACGGTTGTACTTGGAACAACTGAGAGTAAAGGTTTAACGGTTAGCAACACATTAGAAGACGGTAATTACACGATTTCTGTCGTAGCGATTGTGGATGATACGCGAAGTGAACCTGGAACGACATCCTTCCAGATAACGAGTATGCCTGATGAAGATTTAGGTACTGAGGATCCAGATGAACCGGACATTGAGCAACCAACACAGCCTGATCAAGGCAATAATGGTAATCATAACGGTAACAATGGTAACAACGGCAATCACAATGGCAATAACGGAAATGGTAACAATGGCAATAACGGGAATGGCGGTAACAACGGCAACAATAACGGAAGCCAACCTCCTGTTACGCCAACCGACCCTGTAGTGCCAAACGATGATAACGATAATGATGACGGTGAGTAACGATTTAAAAGGTACTCACTAAAATGAAACAGGTGTAGAAAACAAAATGTTTTCTACACCTGTTTTTTCATAATAAAAAGGTTGTCCTCTATATAACTTAAAGGACAACCCATTTTCTATTAATAGTATGTGATTTTTTCGTATGCATCTTCTACGTACTTTTTTCTTCCTTAGTTTTTCGTTGCCTGTAAACGCAAGCGTGCTGTTCGTTTTTTTGTTTCTTTAAATAATTCATCTAATTGACGATAACACGCATATTGACCTGGTTTCGTTTTAATAAAGGTCATACGCTCACCCCCATTAATCGGCATTACTTCTTCACCTGCTTCGATAACTAAACGTTCAAACAACATGATAGCCTCTTCCATGAGTCCTTTTGCTTCCCCGTTACGAGCATCATGGGCAGCATGTATTTGAGCTTCCAGCATTGTCCATTCTGTAAACCATTCATCTATTTTTTCTTTTGATATTGCATCAATGTTCATGCATTCTTCACCAGCCCTTTTTTCAAACGCTTTTGCCCTTCCCGACAATCGTTGAGTAACGGACATGTTTGGCAGTTCGGATTTTGTGCCTTACAATGATAGCGTCCAAAGAAAATTAACTGATGATGGGTTTTCGACCATTTGTTCATTGGTGTTTTCTTCATTATTGTTTCTTCCACTTCAAGCACGGAATCCTTCCAGCGACATAAACCTAATCGTTTCGATACGCGTTCTACATGTGTATCAACGGCAAGTGCTGGAATGTCAAAAGCTACTGACAATACAACATTCGCCGTCTTACGACCAACGCCTGGCAATGTCACGAGCTCTTCACGACTTGCGGGAATTTGCCCATCATATTCAGTTAAAAGTCGCTCACATAGAAGTTGAATATTTTTAGCCTTATTGCGATAAAGACCGATTGAACGAATATCTTGTTGTAGCTCTTCTAAGCTCACTGACAAATAATCTTCTGGCTTTTTATATTTTTGAAACAACGTTTTCGTTACTTTATTGACAAGTACATCCGTACATTGTGCAGATAATAACGTGGCGATTGTCAGCTCGAATGGGTTGTCATGCACAAGTTCACAATGCGCATTAGGAAACATGCGGTCCATTTCAGCTAGACAATGCTCCCACTGTTTTTTTGTTAACATTCCCTAAAAGCCCCCTATTCTCTTTCTTCTAACCAGTTATAAAATGGTACTCTGTTTGTCGACTGTGTTTCTTGCTGTAATGTACGTGCTGGCGGTCTTTTCAAGCTTTGTTTCTCACGGAACTGTTCGCCTTGTTTATGTGCAGCTTGTGGTGTCGTGATATTTTTCTTTTTCCACTCTAATAATATCCGATCAATATAGCGAATACTCAATTTACCAGCAAACACAGCTTCCTTTAACGCCTCTTTAATAAGCGCAGGACTGTGTTTATCCTCATCTAGCCAAAAACCGATTTTTTCTAGCTCTAAAGGAGATAAAAGACGCCCCATTTCCTCTTCAAATAAACGGAATACTTCACCCTCTTCTTGACGAAGTGTAGCTGCGGAATTTTTTTGTTCTTTCATTTCAATCATCTGCAATATACGTTCCCAAAGGGGGTACACCGAATATTTTTCGTATAGCGTGCCATTTGAATCGACATCACGTGTAATCTCAAGAAAGCCCTTTTGCATTAGACGCTGTAAGCGAGAAGTAATATCATTGCTAGGCATCGTAAGACGATTCATCAAATCTGTTGGTGTAGGAAAATCATTTCCTTCCACATGAAAGGCAAGTAAGTGCATCACAATTAGCGCCTCATCATCCTCAATATTTAACTCCTTATAAAACTGAAAAAAGAGCTGAGGAATTTGTATAGTTCTCTGCTCGGTCCATGTACGGAGTCGATTATTTTTTGTATTCATGTAGACATGACTCCTTTTTCTAGTAAGTAGAAAAGCCGCGTAGAAATTTCACTACGCGACTTTTAAATTGTTTACGTTTTTGTTGCTAACCGATTAAGGGTATAAACGGTTTAATAGACGTGGGAATGGAATAGTTTCGCGAATATGCTCTGTTCCAGAAATCCAAGCCACTGTACGTTCTAGCCCTAGACCGAAGCCAGAATGTGGTACTGAGCCTTGTTTACGTAGCTCTAAGTACCATGCATAAGCATCTAATGATAGATTATGTTCCTCAAGACGAGTTTTTAATAGATCATAATCATGAATACGCTCCGAACCACCAATAATTTCACCGTAGCCTTCTGGCGCAATTAAATCGGCACATAATACTACATCATCACGATCTGGATGTGGCTGCATGTAGAATGGTTTAATACCTGTTGGGTAGCACGTAATGAATACAGGTTTGTCGAATGAATTCGCAATTGCTGTTTCATGTGGCGCACCGAAGTCATCACCCCATTCAATGTCATCAAAACCTTGTTCATGTAATAGTTTAATGGCATCATCGTATGAAATACGAGGGAATGGCGCTTTAATATTTTTAAGCGTCGATGTATCACGACCAAGTCGCTCTAATTCTAGAGTACAGTTTGCCAGAACAGACTGCACAATATGTTCCACATATTGTTCTTGTACTTCTAAGTTTTCTTCGAATTCTACAAACGCCATTTCTGGCTCGATCATCCAGAACTCGATTAAGTGACGGCGTGTTTTAGATTTTTCAGCACGGAACGTTGGACCGAATGAAAAAACTTTCCCTAAAGCCATTGCAGCCGCTTCCATATAAAGCTGACCAGATTGAGAAAGGTAGGCATCTTCTTCAAAATATTTTGTGTGGAATAGCTCAGAAGTACCTTCAGGTGCTGATCCAGTTAAAATTGGTGGGTCCATTTTTGTAAAGCCATTGTTGTTGAAAAATTCGTAAGTTGCACGAATAATTTCGTTACGAATTTTCATTACCGCGTGTTGTTTACGAGAACGTAACCATAAGTGGCGGTTATCCATTAAAAATTCAGGACCATGCTCTTTTGGTGTAATTGGGAAATCTGTTGCTGCATGTAACACTTCAATTCCTGTTACTGCTAGCTCACAACCGAAGCTTGAACGTTCGTCAGCTTTCACCTCTCCAATAACGTACATCGAAGTTTCTTGCGTCATACCCTTTGCAATTGCAAAAATTTCTTCGCCTACTTCTTCCTTCACAACAACGCCCTGTACAAAGCCAGAACCATCACGTAGTTGTAAGAAAGCAATTTTACCACTTGAACGTTTGTTAGCTAACCAAGCACCTAGCTTGACTGTTTCTCCGATATGCTGTGGCATATCTTGAATCATAATTTTTTTCATAGAAATCCTCCAAAGTTGGTTAGAAGGATTAGTCTTGCCATTTTGATTTTACAAATGCATCAATACGACGGACTGCCTCTTCCAATAATTCTAAAGATGTAGCATAAGATAATCGCATAGTAGTTGGTGCACCAAAGCCAGAGCCTGGAATCACTGCTACGTTTGCTTCTGTTAAAATATCCGCAGCAAATGCATCTACTGAATCATAGCCAGTATGTGCCATTGCTTCTGCTACATCTGGTAATAAATAAAATGCGCCTTGCGGTTTTAATACATTGAAGCCAGGAATTGCACTAATTTGTGGATAAATTTTCTCAAGGCGAGATTCGAATGCTTGGCGCATTTCTTCTACTGTGTCCTGAGGTCCATTATACGCTTCCACTGTTGCATATTGTGCAGTTGTTGTTGCGTTTGAAGTAGAGTGTGAAGCAAGGTCAGTCATTGGTTTAATAATGTCTGCATCACCTGCTGCATACCCGATTCGCCAGCCTGTCATAGAGTGAGATTTTGCTACACCATTTACTACGATTGTACGTGCTTTCATTGCGTCTGAAAGTTGCGCAATTGAAAAATGCTCAATACCATTGTATACAAGCTTCTCATAAATTTCATCTGACACGATTAAAATATCTTTTTCTTCTGCAACAGCAGCAAGTTCTGCTAGCTCGTCACGAGAATAAATCATACCAGATGGATTGCTTGGCGAGTTAATGATAACTGCTTTTGTTTTATCGGTAACAGCTGCACGTAATTGATCTGCAGTAATTTTATAGCCTTGTTCACGTGTCCCTTCAACATATACTGGCACACCGCCTGCTAGTTTTACTTGTTCTGGATACGATACCCAATAAGGGATAGGGATGATTACTTCATCGCCTTCATTCAAAATTACTTGGAATAAAGTGTAAAGAATATGCTTTGCCCCAACGCCTACGATAACCTCATTCGGTTTATATGTAAGATTGTTGTCGCGTTGAAGTTTATCAATTATAGCTTTCTTAAGCACTGGCAGACCGCCAGCAGGAGTATATTTAGTTAAACCTTTTTCCATAGATTCAATAGCCGCATCTAGAATATTGCGCGGTGTGTTGAAGTCAGGTTCACCAGCGCCTAGTCCTATTACGTCAATACCTTGCTCTTTTAATTCTTTTGCTTTTGCAGTAATTGCTAATGTTGAAGATGGTGTTAAAGTTTTCACTCGGTTTGCTAATAATTTTTTCATTCGGGATCTACTCCTCTTATAAATTCTTAATGCGCTTCCACCAGTCGCCGTCCTTAAATAAAATATAGACATAGTTGAGTTTATCGTGATTATTTAGGTAAGAAATTTCCCAAACAGCCCCTACCTCCTCATAGCCTAACTTCATATGAAGAACCTTTTGGACATTGCCTTCATTTTTAAAAACCGATAATGCTTGCTTTTCCGTAATACCATCTTTCAAAAATACTTCCTGAATGGAATCCTCTTCTAGATTCGTTGGAACAAAGACAGCCTTTTTGTCACCGTATTCGTCTACCCCGAACACAGTAACATACGAATGTTTGCCATTATATGTGTATGACTCCGTGACAATTGCTAGGGCTTTGGCATCAAGCGCCAACTGTTCAGCCTGTTCTTCAATTGAACTAAATGGAGCCTCGGCTTTCCAGAGTACTAAAATACTAATGACAAGTGACAAGGAAACCATAAAGACAGAAATGAAAATCAACCAGTTTTTCATATATTCACCTTATGTTTCACACCTAGCTTTTTTTTCGCTAAGAATGCCTGATATTTTTGCGTGTCTATAACTGCGCACACTTTCATTTTGCTTACCATTTTTGTCAACCTGCTTTCTTTCCTCATACCACAACATTATACACCAAAATTCTCTTGTCGTGTTTGCTAATTTCATTTATTGTACGTTGATAAACCAGCGTTTTCAAATGATTCGAGGAGTGATTTTCATTTTTTTCTCTTCCACTAAAAAAGACTGTACTTTATCGTCAAAAGTTCCTATTTTTTTCACACTAAAGAAAGGTGTATATTTGTAAAAAAAACACTTTTTTACTATACCGATAAGGACAAAAGTCACAAATTATAAATAAATAGATTCCCACTGCCTTTTGTTGACAGTGGGAACGAGGCTATATCATTTGATAGACTTATTATAGTGAGCTGATGACATAGTTTGCACGACCATTATTTTTCGCTTTGTATAAGTTGCGGTCTGCCTGCTTAAAAAGCTGAATGTATTCATAATTTTCTTGGTCATTCATACAGGCGCCTAAACTAATCTTTAACGGATAACTATCAAAGTCTTGTTCTACTTTTAAAGTTAAAATATAGGCATGTAGTTCCTTAATAAAGTCATTGATAAACAGCTTATTGTCATGACGAAGACAAACAATAAATTCATCTCCACCATAACGTATAATGACCGCATCTTCATTACGTAAAAAATCCCTTAATCCAGTAGCAAGTAGCTGTAGCACCATGTCACCTAACAAGTGACCATACTTATCATTGTATGCTTTAAAATAGTCGATATCGAGGACAATTACGCAAACATATTGCTGAGAAATTTGTGCCTCCTTCAACCAATCATTTAGCTCGCTATCTAGAAAATGACGATTAAGGACACCTGTTAAGGGATCATAGAGTGCCCTTTTTTCCAGTTTCTCTTTTTGTCTATTAAAATCTAAGTTCATGACTTGCTGAAGCAAATTGTCAGCACTCATTTTTTCTGTAAGCTCTATATAAGCTCTTTGCACATCAAAAATCTCATTTCGGTAATCCAATTGATAAAGAACATTTAACAGCATACGCATGACCCTTTTGGTAATTGGATTATCGCCATATGATTGCGCTAAATCTATCGCTTGCTTATAATATTTCACCGCTTCTTCTAGCTTTTGTTGATGTTCATATAAAAAGCCATAGCCAAACAAGGCGGCTACCTTTTCTCGTTTATGATTTTGAATAATATCCGAATTCAATGTATGATCTAATAATGCTTGACCAGTGTCAAAATCACCCTCTAGAATATACACATCAGCCATATTATTATTAATGCGAATTTCTTGTAGCTTGGCCAATTCTGGCTGTGTTTTCGCAAGCTCCTTATTATAATTCCTTGCAATAAAAGCAGCATTAAGAGCTTCCCGATAACAACCATTTTCGACTTCAAGATAACACAGATTGCTATAGCAACGTACAAGCATTTTAATATCTTTTAGCTGTGTAGCAAATTCAATCGATTTTTTGGTCATTTCCACTGTTTTTTCTCTGACACCAACTAAATCGTATATTAAAGACATAACAAGATAGTAATTCATAAAATCCTTTGTCGTGCCGTACTTTTGGCAGCACGCCTCATAGTCATGGATGTGGCTCACCATGCTTAATGTATCGCCAAGAGCATGATGAATTAATATTTTTTGGAAGAATAAATCTAGTCCATGCTTATGATTATCATTTTCTAATGCTACTAAAAGTCCCTGTTCAGCAAGATTTAGAGCTTCTGTTAAACGCCCTTTCGTCCGCATTTCCATGATTGTTTTATTTAATTCTTCTAATGTTAGCTCCAAATAATCACCACTTCTCTATGCTCGGAATTTTCCTTATCCATAATACTTTAATGTAGCAGTTAGCCTATACATTAATTATAAGCGAAGTCCATGTCCTCGTCCGTCATTTCAAGCATATCCCATAAATTACTAAATATATCGAATGATAATGTTTTAGAATGGAGTATTCATGCCATGTTCTAAAGGGCTAGAATAACAGCTTATTTGCGGAAATTTTTGAAATTTAATATTTTTTTATATATATTAGCACAAATAATTCCATTATTGTCCTCGTTTCTCATTGTTTTTACCCATATGATGTAGTTGATTGAATATTTTTTTGTAAAAATATGAGGGACGTGATGTTGTGAATAAAAATATTAATCCATCAGATCCAGCAACAATTCCTAAATTTGTAGATGAACTACCGAAGCCTGTTATTGCAAAGCCAAAATACAGTAGCGGCCAGCCGAAGAAAGAATATTATGAGTTGCAGATGATGGAAGCGGAACATTCTTTTCATAAGAACTTTCCGAAATCCACTATTTGGGGATATAACGGACTTTACCCAGGACCAACCATTGAGGCCTCAAAAGACAAAACGATTTATGTCAAATACAAAAATCAATTACCTTCAAGGCATTTTTTACCTGTAGATTTTACTCTCCATGCAGCCAATGATTCACAAGAGGTTAGAACTGTAACACATCTTCACGGAGCTAATGTTGATTGGGAAAGTGATGGCCATCCTGAGGCTTGGTATACAAGAGACTATATGTATACTGGTCCCAAATTCAATAAAGAAATACATGAATACACGAATCATCAGCCAGGTACAACGTTGTGGTACCATGACCACGCAATGGCATTAACGCGCTTAAATGTTTACGCAGGTCTTGCTGGATTCTACTTGCTTCGAGATACAATTGAGGAGCGCTCAAACTTACCGTGCGGTGATTATGAATATCCACTATTAATTGCGGATAGGTCCTTTAATGAAGACGGCTCTCTCTTCTATCCTGATGAACCACCTTTTCCTGTGCCAGTTCATCCATCGATTACACCAGGCTTTGTGGGGAATACAATTGTTGTGAACGGTAAAGTATGGCCTTATTTAAATGTTGAGCCCCGCAAATATCGTTTTCGTTTTCTAAATGGCTCGAATAGAAGAGGCTATGTCATCAGCCTTTCTAATGAGCAGCCTATGATCCAGCTTGGAACAGATGGTGGTTTTTTAACAGCCCCAAACGAAATTTACACTGTGGAATTATTGCCTGCTGAAAGAACGGATGTCATCATTGACTTTTCAAAGTGTGAAGGTCAGGAAATAACATTAATTAATGGGGATACAGATTTTGTTGATGAGCATACGAGCGTAATTATGCAATTTAAAGTAAATTGCCCTTTGCGCTGTGAAGATACGAGTGAAATTCCAGAAAGGCTTGCCGTTTCAATGGATTTACATCCGCATCATGCACATATCGAACGCGACTTACCTTTAAGTGCGTCGACAGATGATTTTGGAAGACCAATGCTATTATTAAATGATCGTATGTACCATGATCCCGCAACTGAAAAGCCGTCTCTTGATAGTATAGAAGTCTGGAATTTCATTAATGCCACTCCATTTATACACCCCATCCATCTACATTTAATCCAATTTAAAATACTTGAACGACGGCCATTCGATATGGAGCTCTATCAAAATGAAGGAAGGCTTGAATTTACTGGTCCAGCTGAAGAACCACGTGACTTTGAGAGAGGCTGGAAAGATACTGTAAAAGCTGATGCAGGGATGGTTACAAAAATTATTATGCATTGGAAAGATCATATCGGAAATTACATGTGGCATTGCCATTTTCTTGAGCACGAGGATCATGATATGATGCGACCAATTCTCGTGATAAAAGATGTTCATCCCATATCGGAGCCACATGTCAAAATAGAGCATATTCCAGATAACCATAGTGCCACAGTAACAACAATTTCAAATAATAATGAGAACACTGCCCCACTTTTGAATAGTGCTCATAGCATTGCTACGACAACCGATCCAACACAGCACGTCCCTACAGTGGCTGACAAGCAAGATTTGTCAGTTACTAAAGTGACATTGCCACAAGTTGCCACTCATACACAGAATGTCTCACAGTTTATACCTCAACCAATTTATCCTTCAAAAAGAAGCCAAACACAACCTAACATGGCAAATAGATGGCGGAGAAGACGCTCGTAGCAATCTGCATCTTGCCTGTATAATGCCCCCAAAAAAACCGAGGTATCTGACGTTAACACTGTCGAATACCTCAGTTTGTAAAATAGATAGGTTTAGCTAGTTTACTCCTCATTTCTCATTGCGCTCCAATTGAATAACAGGCAATAATAAATCTAATTGCGTAAAATCTTCCCCACGATACCACTCGAGAATTGAACGGGTTGGCACCCAACTATGTTCGAGGGCATATTGTAGTAATTTTTGATACCCTCCTTTTATTTCCGTTAGATGTTCTTTGAATGCTAGCGCTAGACAGATACAAGCAGGCATATGCTCGATAAAATCAACGCCAGTTAATCTATTTATATTTGCCTGTTCTGTTACACCAAAACCGATTTGTACTTTTATCAAATCTTGTCCTGATAAATAATTTACATAATAGCTGTTAATTTGAATATTGTTTTGCTTTAATTCATTGGCTCTTTTCGCAAAATGTTCGCCAAACTTACCCGTTGTGGATTGCTCCATAAACCAAATTATTTTTTCTTCGTTTTTATCGATTAGATAGATATCCTCTCGAATTGAATCACTTTCTAAAAACCTTAAGCTAACATCGATGAGCTCCCGTTTTTTCTTTAAAGTGCGAATCCAATTATCCATCATTGTTTGACGAGCTACTTCGTCATTTTCTTGTAAGTAATGTTGTATGTACTTAATAGGTACGTCTGCTATACGCAAAGTGGTAATCAATTTCACTATTGCAATTTGATGCGATGCATATATGCGATATCCATTTCCTCTCCGTTCTACGGGCAACAATAAATTTTTCGCTTCATAAAAACGCAACGTACTTTTTGAAATTCCTGTTCTATTAGAAAATTCCTGAATGGTCATATAGTTATGCAAGAGCGACACACCTTTCAATTCCCATGGTAAACCTTCAACTTACTTGATGGTCAAGTAAGTTTTCTATTATGTAATTCATTGATTAGACAAGTATACTGAAAAGACCTTCTAAGTAAATGAATGTACGATAACGCACAACAATTATTAGAAGGTGATGGATATTCAGCACTTACTATTAAGCTAGTTCATCATGTCTCCATATTTTCTTCGTTGCTACTGTCATTAGCAGCATAGCACAACAAATAAAGAGAATTGGGACATAAACTTTTAAACTAAATACTTCAAATAATACACCATACAATATTTGCCCTATTGGTGCCATGCATTGTGAAACGGCCATAATAATCGCCATTACTTTCCCCAAATTTTCATTTGGCGTTTTCTTTTGAACCATGGTGATGACAAAAATTGAAATAATCGTCATAATCATGGCAATCAACACAGCGCTGAAAATAAATAGAATGAAAGATGGATAGTACCCCATATCAAGCACAAAGGGCATAACAGACATAGCCATCGGCACGACCAATAATGCGGTAATGAAAATCCAACGATATAAATTGTTTATCCCTATTTTTTTCGCAAAAATACCAATCGACAGTGCCCCTAGGATTGTTGCAAAATCAATTAGCCCCATTCCAATACCGTACAGTGAATCGCTACTTCGCATAGTGACTCGCAAAATAATCGGACTCCCCACAACAAATACAGGGGTCAAAATTAAATTCAGTAATGCGGCTAATATCATACATTTTAAAATAAAAGATTGCTTCACTACATACATAAACCCTACTTTCATATCTCTAACTAATGTAGGAAGTATATGTTCACTTTGCTCCCTTTTTACAAATGGCATGTTAATAAACATTTCTAAAAGAGCCGATAAGAAAAATAAAATCGCGCTTAGCACAACCAGCATTTTTAACCCGATTACCCCGTAAAGTACTCCTCCTAGAACAGGGGCGGCTACGTTTGACAATGCTTGAATACCGTTCACAATGCCATTGGCCTGCTCTAATTTGTTGTCCTCAACCAGTACTGGAATACTCGCCATTACAGTAGGCGCATACATAGCACTAATCGTTGCAAGCAGAACCATCACAACTCCTATTATTAGCACTGATGTATTACCACCAACTAACAATAAAAAAAAGGTAAAAACAATTATGCTACTAATAAAATCAAAAATGACCATTAAATTACGTCGATTAAATCTGTCAGCAATCGCACCACCAAGTGGTGACAACAAAAAAGGGATATTCGATATGGCAAACAAAATAGCAAAAAGATCTGCACGCCCTGTAATGTCTAAAACATAAAGGGATAAAGCAAAACGTAATAGGGCAGAACCTAAAATCGATATAATTTGCCCCACTACCATTAAGTTAAAGTCTTTCGAAAAACCTTTACGATGAACTTGTGGTTGCATCTGAGAGACACCTTCCTGTCTTTTAATCTACTGATTAGAAAAATAATAATTGAATGAAATAACATGTATAAATCACAATAACAATAATATCCATATTATCTAAAAAAATTTATATTTTTGTAATTTACATTAGTGCACACAAACCTCTTTATTCTTTTCTTATTGCGCACATTAACGGAAAGTACTAGGGTGTTGTGAAAGCAGATTTTTATTAGCTTTTCATTTCATATTCAGTTCATAAATGCATGCTATAGTAAAGTCACACAAACAATGATTCTATTGTTTACCGTAATCAAGGAGGATAATTATTAATGAATAACACAACAACTAAAGAAGTACCAATAAAAAATTGGCGGCGCTTTGTGGGGCTTGTAAAACAAGCGCAGCCACCGACGCTATTGTTAATAATCGCTTTATGTATGAGTATAGCGACAACTGGCGTAGGATTTATCGTGCCACTATTCACTAAAAAATTGGTCGATGGCTTTTCGTTACAATCCCTTAATTATTGGCAAATTATTTTACTAGGAATTGCTTTTATCGTACAAGCCATCGCGAGCGGACTTTCCATTTATTTTTTAAATCGCGTTGGCCATCAGGTTGTAGCAAAATTGAGAGATCAATTATGGCGCAAATTGCTTCATTTACCTATCCCTTATTATGATGATAACGATACTGGTGAGACGTTAAGTCGTGTAACAAATGACACAGCTGTAGTGAAAGAGCTAATTACTGAACATCTTGCAAATTGTTTAACAGGTGTTATTTCAATTGTCGGTTCTGTAATCATTCTATTATTTTTAGATTGGAAAATGACATTAGTTATGCTCATTGCTGTTCCACTCGCGATGATTATTTTAATGTTATTAGGAAAGCGTATGTTTGTCATTTCAAAAGGTATGCAAGACGAAACCGCTAAATTTACAGCTATTCTCAATCAAGTTTTACCTGAAACACGTTTAGTAAAAGCTTCAAATGCTGAGAACATCGAATATGAACGGGGCAAAAAAGGCATTACTAATCTATTTAATTTCGGACTGAAAGAAGCAAAAATCCATGCGCTTATTTCACCTTTAATTTCATTTGTACTAATGAGTGTACTTGTAGCAATCATTGGCTATGGTGGTGTTCGTGTTTCATCTGGTGAACTTACAGCTGGTGATATGGTTGCCTTTATTCTATATTTAATTCAAATCATTATGCCAATGACGCAATTAACGATGTTCTTTACCCAGCTACAAAAAGCTATGGGGGCAACAGAACGAATCAGCGCTTTACTTGAGCATGACGAAGAAAATATTTATGAAGGACGACAATTAGACACTGTTCATGAACCAATTCATGTCCAACATGTAGACTTTGCCTATGGTGAGGAGCCTATTTTATCTAACATCAATTTTACAATTGAACCAGGTCAAGTCACAGCCATTGTCGGGCCAAGTGGCGGCGGAAAGACGACGACTTTTGCGCTGTTAGAACGCTATTATCAACCAACAAATGGCTTGATTACACTTGGCGATACACCGATTGATACATTTTCTCTTCATTCATGGAGAAATCAAATTGGCTATGTCGCACAAGAAAGTGCGCTTCTATCAGGAACGATTCGTGAAAATATTTGTTATGGGATTGCAAGAGATGTTTCAGACGAGGAACTAGAAAGAGTGGCGAAAATGGCCTACGCTGATCAATTTATCAATGAACTGCCAGATAAATTTAACACCGAAGTCGGCGAACGAGGAATAAAGCTTTCAGGTGGACAACGACAACGAATTTCGATTGCTAGAGCCTTGTTACGTAATCCTCAAATTTTAATGCTTGATGAAGCGACTTCTAGCCTTGATAGTAATTCAGAAATCTACGTACAAAAAGCACTGGATAATTTAATGAAAGGACGAACAACACTCGTAATCGCCCACCGTCTTTCTACTGTCGTGGATGCCGACCAAATATTATTTATCGAGAAAGGCCATATTACAGGCTGCGGGACACATGATACATTATTTGAAACACACGATATGTATAGAGAGTTTGCTAAACAACAATTGCGAATTAAAGAATAAAGACGAAAGGATTTGTGATCATGACAAAACTATTAGTTGTGGATGATGATGACCATATTAGAGAATTAGTAAAAGTATTTTTACAAAATGAAGGTTTTGACGTAATCGAAGCATTGGACGGTGTAGATGCACTGTCCAAATTGGATACAGAAAAAGTCGACATGGTAATTATGGACATTATGATGCCTAAAATGGACGGTTGGCAATTATGCAAGGAAATCCGGACATTCAACAGTGATTTACCGATTTTGATGCTAACTGCCAAAGGTGAAACAGCACAGAAGGTAAAAGGATTTAACCTAGGGACAGACGATTATTTAGTCAAACCATTTGAACCCGTCGAATTAATTGTTCGCGTTAAATCCATTTTAAAACGGTATCGAATTGCGCTCTCTCAAACGATTGAAATCGGAAATGTTAAAATGAATCGCCATACATATGAACTATTGTATGACGGTGAAAGCACTACGTTACGCCTAAAGGAATTCGACCTATTATTTACATTAGCGAGTTATGCGGGAAAGACATTTTCCCGTGAGCAGCTAATTGAAGAAATTTGGGGGTTTGACTATGAAGGCGATGAACGTACCGTAGATGTGCATATTAAAAGGTTGCGTGAACGATTCCCCGAAGAAAAAAGTGGCTTCTCAATCCGTACGATTCGTGGACTTGGCTATCGCTTGGAATTAGCATTATGAAATATTGGAAATTTTTCTTTAAGCTCCTAATGATTTTTATCGTGTTTCTGTTAGCGAATATATTATTTGCCTTTATTTCCTTCCACGTAACTTCTTGGCTATTTCAGCGGGTGGACATACATTTTCAAGGTTTTTGGCGACAATTAACTACAGTTCTTGGTGTATTTGTACTATTTGCTTGCACTGCAGCCTGCATTTTTTTAATTGGTTTAAAAAGACAGCGCAATTATTGGGATACGATTGTTGATGCCATTGGACGAATGGCTAAAGGAGATTTCAATGTACAGTTAGATAAAATGTCTGATGATGAAAATGATCATTTTGGCCAACTAATAAGTGGGATTAATCATATGGCGATTGAATTAGGCGAATTAGAGCGTATGCGTCAAGAATTTATTTCAAATGTTTCGCATGAAATTCAATCGCCTCTCACATCTATTAATGGTTTTGCAAAGGCATTAAAAAATATGGATTTAACTGAAGAGAAACGTCAGCACTATTTAGCCATTATCGAAATGGAAAGTCATCGTCTATCAAAAATCAGTGATAATTTATTAAAGCTAACGTCATTAGAATCACAGCACCATCCATTTGAACCCAAGTACTATCGACTAGATAAACAGTTGCGGAATGTTGTTTTAGCCCTTGAGCCTAATTGGTTAGAAAAACAGATTGATATTGATATTCAATTACAAAACATAACGATTAAGGCTGATGAGGACTTATTGAACCAAGTGTGGATGAATGTACTCAGTAACAGCATCAAATTCACACATAATAATGGACAAATCCGTATATTGATGACCGCCCAAAATGACACAGTGATGGTGAGCATTCGTGATAACGGCATCGGCTTAACAGATGAGCAGCAAAAGCATATTTTTGAACGTTTTTATAAAGCAGATCAATCAAGAATCGCTACAAACGGAGGTAGTGGACTCGGATTATCCATTGTCAAAAAAATTATTGACATGCATAAGGGTACTATTACTGTCCAAAGTAAACTTGCTGAACAAACAAATTTTTTGATAACACTCCCTTTAGATAACATTGCTACAAATAAGGAAGAGCAAAGGTTGTGAAAGTTGTTCACCCCTATGCTCTTTCGCTTCTTCTAATACGCTACTTGTCTAAAATACTGATAAACTTTTGCTAACTTTTTTTGTTGTCCTCCCTTTTTACTTTCCATATTCCCAAATTCAAAAAACTTCACTTTCTTAATACCAACAAAATTAAACAATGCTTTTCGCATCAATACTTTGTGAGCATTATTCAACCATAATAGCGGATATTTAGTAGGGCCTTTCATTGTCGAAACACAAACGACTGACTTCCCTTTTAAGAGACCATCGGGAAACAACCCCTTTTTATCTCTATAGGCAAAATTGGATGCAAATAATTGATCAATATAGCCTAAAAGCATTGCTGGTGGTCTTCCCCACCAAATTGGATAAACAAAAACAATCTTATCTGCCCAAGTTATTTGTTCTCTATATTTCTCTAGTTTTGGATCACGATACATATCACGACGTCGTCTATGTTCATTAAAGTGTAAAATCGGATCAAATTTTTCTTCATATAAATCAACCACTTGTAATTCGTTTATGTACGGATTTTCATTGCACCCTTTAACTACTTCCTGCAAAAAGGAATAATTCAAACTTTGATGATTTGGATACGTATAAATAATTAATGTTTTCATAACGGCCTCCATTACTTATCATTTGATAAGTAAATAATACGCAATACTTTTTTAGTTGTCAAATGATAATTGTTTTAAGATAAGTTATTTGTTATCTTGTCAGTAAGAGGTGATATATTTGGACAAAAATGCATTATTCAATCAATTTGTTACATTTACAGCAAACGTTCATCAAGTAACAAATGAGTTAACACAAAACGTTAAAACAGACGCCATTACCCCTGTTCAATATAAAATTCTTGAACATATAAAAGTAAGCCAACCTATTACGACTACTGAAATTAGTGATTGTCAGCAAATGTCGTTACCGAACACAAGTCGAGAGCTTAAGAAACTACAAGAAAAAAATTTAATTGAAAAAATGAGCGATACAGAGGATCGAAGAAAGCATTATGTGCGCCTTACCGAAGATGGCGAACAAATGATGGATGAGGCATTTCAATGTATTGAAGTCCGTTTTCAACACCTTATTCAAGATGTTTCAGAAGAAGATTTAGAAGAAATTAAGCACGCATTAGATATTTTGCAGCAGAAGGTTTTTAAACAACAAGGTACACTTAAAGACGCATGATTTACTTCCGTTATATTGTTAGGACAGACTATAAATGTGACCTCAAATGCGATTTGATTTGAGGTCACATTTTTTCAAGGTTTTTAATTAGTTTAGCTATGTAGATTAATAAACCAATAATTGTTAGTGAAATTGAAATTGCAACTAATGTAGCAAAAAATGCAAATATATCTCCAACAAGTAATTTTGGCATTATTAAAATTCTCTCCTTTTTTAACTTTTGTACATCAAAGAAAAAAGAAGCGATGATGAGGTCAGTTTAAATAAATAAAATTTTCAAATAGTTTAGTTGCGATTATTGACTTATAACTCATCACATTAAAATCGATAAATAAGTCTTGATTTAATATAGGAAGGCTTGTAAATCCAATGCTGACGTTTTTAAAAATGACAACCTATTTAACATAGGAAAAACCGAAAAATGGGAAGCGATAAAATTCAATAATTAGTTTACATACCTTTAAATTTCAAAAAAGATAACACCAATTTTCACCTGCCCATGCACTGAAGATCATTGTTTCACAACGTCTTATCGTTATTCTGCTTGTACATGTTCTGTTTCATTGTACAGGAAAGAGTTTGTATGGATTTGTCACATTTATGTAAATGACAATATACCGTGCTAAGGCGACTAGTTAGAAATAATCCCTAATAATTCGTCACCGATTAGCCCCTCCTTTAATAGTCTAATGATGTATAAAGGAGGTGACTAATGTGGGAGTAGTATTTGAAAAAAATTGGCTTGATCAACATTTATCGTCTCTTCCTTTATGGCAACAGAACGCCTTTAAAGACTTTTCTTTAATGATTGCAGATGAAGCAAATACGTTCCCCTGTATTCCTGCTAGAACAGGTTTTTTATCGAATCAACTACGTTTCAGCTTTATCGGAGATCCCCGAGATCTACAATCAGAGAAAGCGTTAGCAACTTGCTTAAAGGAATATGGAAACTGCGCCCGATCTGCAGGAAAATATACCTCGCATGCTATTTTTTTCGAAACGCCAAAGGATATGCTTGAAAATTATGAGGTAGAGGATTATAGAGCCCTATTTTGGACAGTGCTAAACAACGTTACTGCATTTGATGAAAAAGAATGGCCTAGCGAAATTCCCTCCGATCCTTCTGTTCATACATGGGAATTTTGTTTTAATGGGGAGCCTTATTTTGTATTTTGTGCAACACCTGCCCACCAACTTCGAAAAAGTCGCCATTCTTCAACATTGCTTATGGCCTTTCAACCACGCTGGGTGTTTGAAGACATTAATGACACAACTGTGCTTGGCCAAAAATTAAAAAGGCTAATAAGGAAGCGCATCGATCTGTATGACGCAATTCCAGGTCATCCAGACTTAAAATGGTATGGGCAAAAGGATAATTATGAATGGAAACAATATTTTTTAAGCGATGATGAGCATAGCCCCTCAACATGTCCATTTTTAAGGGGAAATCTTCAATTAACTTTTCCAAAAGAGAGAAATAATTAAGCGGAGCTATTGTTGCTCCGTTTCTTCATAACAATAAATGTCGCAACAGCAATAATGACTATGAAAAGTAGACTTATGTAAAAACCGAGTCTGCTTGTTTTGTCACCTAATGTACCCGAAACTGTTACTGCTATTAGTAGCATCCCAACAACATTTTTTACATGTTGCCACTTCGTTAATGTCATGAGCTTTGCATACGTCACTAATATAAAAAGCCAATTATAGATTAACATTAACCCAGCTGCCGTTATTAAATATTCAAAAATCTTTTCTGGGATAAGAAAGCCTATCACAATGGTGACAAGTAAACCACCTGTTAGAAAAAGAAATGCAGGTAACGGCACTTTCATTTTCCCTTTTTTCGCTAATATCGATGGCGCATCATGATCTTCTGCTAAAGCCGTTAAAATCGTTACCACTGCGTACAAGGAAGCAACCATCGTGGAAAATCCAGCAATAATTAAAATACCGGTTATTATATCTGCTACATATGGTATGTGAAAATCTGTAAGGGCGGTAATAAACGGGCTTTCATTTATTGTAAATGTTTCCCACCCTACTAACACAAGCGCACATACGAGGGCACTTACGTAAATCGTTGTCAGTATGATTATCATCACTTTTCCAGCTTTCGGTGCTTGCTTGGGATCTTTTAAGTCAATTACTAGAAGCCCCATCACTTCTATGCCACCAAAAGCAAAAAAAGCATACAGTAGTCCAAGCCAAATGCCCTTTACACCTTCTGCAAAAAAACCTTGAAAGTTAGTAACAAAAGCATTTATTTGCTTTGGCTCACTATTTATTCCTTTTAATAGAAGGACGACAGCAACTATGATAAACATCACGACAGCAGCTGTCTTCATCGCCCCGAATATATTTTGAAACTTTTCAAAGCCTTTCATGCCAGTAAGTATAATGAGCAAACCAAGTACACCGAAACCAGATGCCGTCATCCATAGCGGTAAGGCAGGAAACCAAAATTGCATAAAAATCCCCAATGCCATTAATTGACTACCCATAATCAATATTTCCGAAATCAAATATACCCATCCATTACTAAAGCCAGCCCAATTGCCAAATGCTTGTTTAGCATAAGTACGAAAAGACCCTTTATCTGGATTGGCAACAGACATTTTCACAAGTGCATCATAGACAAGGTACGTTCCAATGGCTGCTAATATAAATGGAATTAAAACAGCAGGCCCACTTTTGGCAATTGCCATGCTTGTACCTAGAAAAAAACCTGTCCCTAATGTACAACCTACACCTAATAAAGACAACTGCCACCAAGGCATTTGGCCATTGCTTGTTTTTGACTCCATTCCAATCACCCCTCTTACAATTTCCGCACCAATGGTAACGTCATACAGCGAATACCCCCACCGCCTTTTTCAAGTTCTGTCACTTCTATTTCAATAATGTTTTTCTTTTGTAATATTGGATGTTTTTTAAATTGCTGTTTTGTAGCTTTTTTACTAACTAACAATGTCTCAGGGTTTAAATTTAAAAAATTGATATCAGGAATCGTATTATATTTTTCTAGCCAATAGACATCGAAGCCATGACGATTAAAAAATTGTTCCGTCATATCAAAGCGTGTGGTACTTGCTGTCATAACATATACAGGAAAATATCGCATAAAGCTTTTCGCTATTACAACATCTTCGTTAGCAACATTACAATTCATATCTAAGTGGAGTGTATCTGAGCTCCGAGGCAAGTCGATAATGCCAATTTCAGAAAATCCTGCTTCAAATATGCTTTGCTTCACACGTTCCACACCCTGTTTAGTTGTCCGTACGCCAATATTGATCAGCACTGCATCCTTATTCAATACCATCACATCCCCAAACTCCAATACATCGCCAGTTTCCTTAAATGCCTTAAAGTTTTGAGGAAACCACTTTTCAAGTAATGAATGGGCATGTCCATATTCAGGACGTCTAATAGAACTACCTGCTTCACCCGGCAGCATTTGTTTGCCAAATACACATGCAAGATCACGCACAAAATAACGATTTAGAAGTTGTTCGCTTAGCTGCTGTGCTTCTGCTAGTAGTTCCGTTGAGTAATCAAATACTTGCACACCTGCATGCTGTAAAGTGCCCTTCAACTCCATAAAATTCTCCATTGCCTGTGCATGTACAACAGGTGCGCTCCATTGCACATTTTCTGCTGTTTTTAAATCTGGCACATCTAAACTGGAAGGCGCACAAAGCATCACAGCCGTAAGCTCTCCATGTTCTGACCAACAACTTGGTTGAAATGAATACATGGTGTTATCTCCCCCTTTTTTCTTTACTATCTCTGTTAGCGTTACCATCAACATTAAGATTATACGAAGTAACATTAACTTGAAAAACACACCATAAACAATGGTGTGTCGAGATTAGACAAACTCATAGAATTGAAACTACCAGTCAATTTCTGCTACGTGCGGACGCTTTCCGCGGGCACACCGTTAGCCACAGGAGCCGCCGCTCTCCTCTCCAATCAACAAATAACGCCTCTAATTATAATAGTCTGCTCCTACCTTTGATTTTCTTGAGGAGTGGCGGCTCCTACACAATAAGTCTTGAGTGACATAGCCCTCGCTGGAACGAAGTGATGGTGAGATTGAAACCAAGCCAGCAGCACATCCACTCGATATTGAAATACCTTAATTTAATTCTTTGTTTTCAGTGTCAACACACCATATTCGGTATATCTTTACGTAAAATATTCTAATTTAGCATTGGGGAAAAATTTCTTCATGTAACCATAAAGATGTTCTTTAATGTCTTCCTCTTCCTCTTTTTGATATATATATTTGCCAATCCCATATTTTCCCCACTTGTACCTTCTAGCTGTTTCATCCAATTCTAATTTCGTCATTGGATAATTTTTTTCAATGACTCTTTTTGCTGGCTTTGTAAAGCGGTGCTGAATAAATTCAAAGGTAATATCATCCCGTACATCTTGTGGTAATTCTGCATCAAGACGCTCAAACATATGATAATACCCTTCCTCCCAACCTTCATGAAGATAAATCGGTGCGACAATAAAGCCAAGTGGATATCCCGCCCTCGCTACTTTTCCAGCCGCTTCAATGCGCAAGTCTAAAGGAGATGTTCCAGGCTCAAAGTTCTTTATGACATAATCCGCATTAACACTAAAACGAAACCTCGTCCTACCATTATGTTTGGCATCTAATAAATGATCGACATAATGAAATTTTGTTACAAATCGCAACAACCCATGTTCACTTTGGCCAAAATGCTCAATAGCTTTCTTCAACGTATGTGTTAAATGATCAATCCCTACGATATCTGACGTACACGATGCTTCAAATCGTGTTATTTCAGGAGCTCTTTCTGCTATATAGTGATCTGCAGCCTCAAGAATTTCATCGACATTCACATACGTACGAATATACGGCTTGCTGCCCATCGTTGTTTGCAAATAACAATAATGACAATGTCCCATGCATCCAGTTGCAAACGGAATGGCATATTCTGCTGACGGTTTAGATGTATCAAATTTCAGCGTTTTTCGGATACCAACGACGAGCGTTGACTTGGCTATACGATATTTTTGCAAATCGTTTTCACCTGGGAGATTCCGCACCTGATTATGAGATGTCGTATAACGGATTTCCACACCCAGCTTCTCAAATTTCTCTTTCAATTCTTGTCCTAATGGATAATCGAGCGCATCAGGCTCAAAATAGACTAGCTGAGGAGTAAATGGTTTTCTCATCCTCTACCTCCTAATGAAAATACTGATTATACGCTTGCTCAGCATCCATTTCACTTCTAAAAATAACAAAGTCATTTGTTAGCGGATAGTACGTTTCAAACAGAAAGAGCGCTAATTCATTTGGATTTTCGGGATTATTCACCACTGCTGCCTCCTGTATATTCGCTACATCTTGAATATGCGGATTGCGATAAAAAATATAAACAATATCCCCTGCATTATAAGTTTGCATGTACGTTACCCTCCTAAAGCATTTCGATTAGTTTGGCTTAAGAAGGAGAAAATTATGTTAGGGTTTTGTTAGCGTTGCGTTCTAATCTCACCACAAAACGAAAAGAATTTTTTACATATCATTCTTTTCTAAGAGCTGCTCCAGTTTGCTATTGGCTCGCGTTAATACTTGTTTTATTTGTATAATCTCTTTTTCTTTTTGAACCATTTGTTCATATTTATTTTGAAATAATCTTTTTAATTGTAGAAGATTGTCGATTTCTACTTTTGACAATTGGTGATTTTGATCCGTATTGTCAGTCCATTGAAAAAGCATTTTAATTTCTTGCAGTAAAAAACCAGATTGCTTGAGTTTAAGGATTGTACTAATAATTTCAATGTGATGTTCATTATACTCACGATGGTTATTTTTTATTTCCGGTTGTAATAGATTTATTTTTTCGTAATAACGTATTGTATCCTTACTAAGACCAGTACATATTGCAAATTCGCTAATTTTCATAATTATCTCCTAATATTTTATAAATTTAGAAACCAATATTAGCAGTATACAATGGAATATGAATCGAATGATATGGTGACTGTATCTAAGCTTATCATTTGTTAACAATCCTTCAATAATAGCTAATAGATGCAGCATAATAAATTCGAGAATTAGTAATTTAAGTATCCATTCTTTGTACGGAATCCATATTGTTAAGAGAATACTAGTGGATAATATGACAAAGAGTAATGATCTCAGTTGATATCTTTTCTCTTTCCACTGCAGCACACCTGCAAGTCCTGTTAATAATGCATATGCCCCAATTAACCCATACGTAATAATAATCATTGGATCACTCCATTCTTTTTGTCCTTTCACTTTAAAAGATGGAGTTTACTCCATGTCAACAATTATTATTTAAATTTCCTTAAAAACTGACCACTATTTTTTTTGCATAATTGATACTTTTAAATAGGCCAAGCCTTTGCTAAGGTTATCCTAGCATGCAACATTGATTTACAAAGTAAGGTTTTGCGCAACTATTCTTTGATATCTATAAAGCAAAATAAGGAAGGTTTTCATCTATGCAAAAAACAATAAGCTATTCACATTCACGAACTTTTGATCTTATTCTATCAGCAATGTTAATTGCACTTGTCTTCGTGGCAACACTCACATTAAATATTAAACTACCTATTAAAGCCAATGGTGGATTGGTTCATCTTGGAACAGGTATGCTTTTTACGGCTTCTATTCTTTTTGGTTCTAAAAAAGGCGCCATTGCAGGTGCAATTGGCATGGGTTTATTTGACGTCGTTTCTGGCTGGATGTTGTGGGCACCTATTACATTTGTTGCTCGTGGCTTGCAAGGCTATATCGTAGGAAAAATCGCTTGGTCGAACGGACGCAAAGGAAACAGTATTCCCTTCAATCTTTTTGCAATGATTATTTCAGTTCCATTCATGATTGCTGTTTATTACGTTGGTGAAGCTATTTTATATGCTAACTGGATTGCACCATTGGCATCTATTCCTGGAGATTTAGTTCAAAATATTCTCGGCATGATTGTAGCCATACCAGTTTGTGCTTTATTGAAAAAAACACCTATTTTTAAATAAATCGTTACCGTAGTCTACCGCGATTTCGCGTGCTCGTAACAGTTATCACTATCAAATCACAAAAAAACACACTCGCTTTCGCGAATGTGTTTTTTATTTTGATAAATCTATTTTTTTATTTAATAAGTGAATCGTCACTCCGCCGACAGTCATTGATAATAACTCTCCGACTCCAACGGTAAACCAAGTAGCCCAAAATGGCAAATCATATAAAATGGTTAATTGGCCTGCAACGGTGAACATCGATAGTGCAAAAATCAATGCTGTGATGATCATTTTCCGACTATCACTCTTAATATTTTTCGTTACTGATCGACAAAGAATTAATACTAGAAAAGTTGCTATACCGCCAATAGGTACATCGAGTATCCAAGTCGGTGACATAAAATTCGCTAATATTACGCCTAGTGTAACTGCTACTACATACCGTTTATTGTACAGTGCCAAATAGTTGAACATCTCAGATAGACGTAGTTGCACTGCGCCAAAACTAATAACTGACAATACTACAGTTACAGCCACATAGAGGGCCGCGACCAGTGCTACCTTTGTAAGTTCCCTTACAGAAGTTCGCGGTGAAACTTTTACAATAGATGTATTCAATTTACATTCTCCTTTGTAAAATAGCAGTCTGCTATTTTAGTACTAACTACGACCAAAGGAAGAGAGCATGATGCCCTAACTGAAGTGCCGTAGTGTAAGCTGTTTTTTGCTTACTTGCGTATTATAGCAGAAGAATGATACATTGAACAACACTATTTCGCTATCCATCCGCCATCAATCGGGATAACAGCTCCGTGCATATAATCAGCTGAATGACTTGCCAAAAAAAGCGTTAAATTTGCAACTTCACTTGGTTGTGCCCAACGACCTGCAGGTGTTTCGTCGGCAACCCATTTTGCCATTGCACCATCGCCTTCAAAATCAGCTTTGGTCATCTGCGTTTGAATAGCACCTGGCGCAATGGCATTGGCACGTATTCCCTCACGGCAATAGTCTAAATCTAATTGTTTCGTATAGCCTACAATTGCATGTTTAGACGCGGTATATGCTGCACCACCGCCACCTGCAATTAGCCCTGCAATAGAGGCCATATTAACAATGATACCAGCTTTGTGTTTTAACATATGGGGTAATATCGTATTCGTTACAAAAAAAGTTCCCTTTACATTCGTATTCATAATTTTGTCCCAAAGTGCCTCATCAGTATCAAGCGTTTTTGCAAAACCATCTAAAACGCCAGCAGTATTTAGTAAAATATCCACTTTCTTAAACATCGCCAGTACTTTTTCAAATGCTAGCTCTACATCGCTTTTCTGATCTACACTACCTACCATATAAGCAAAGCATTCTGGGTATTGTTTTTGTAAATTCAATAACCCCAGCTCATCTATATCAAAACCGAAAACATTGGCCCCATTTTCTAAAAATGCAACGGCTTGAGCTTGCCCAATACCTGAAGCAGCACCCGTTATAAAAACTGTCTTGCCATTATACTCTTCAAACTTCATAACTTCTCTCCTCTATAAAAAAGCAATCTACTAATAGAAAAAAATCCAGTTGTTATGCTTCTCCTTTGTTCTATTAGAAGGTTACTTTGATATCAAAAAAATAGCATACTAAGTAACACCTAGCATACTATTTTCACCTTTAAACAACGGTAATTTAGTTTACGATTTTCCAATCTTCCGCTAATAAATCACAGACAGTTGGTGTGAACATCGTATAGCCCTCACCTCGAACATTGATTAAAAAATAGGGATTTAAATTTACCCCGTCATGCTCGCTTTGTCCAACAAGCTTCACATATAATTCAGCTCCGCTCCATCCTCCACGGATTACTTTCTCGCCTGCTTTTAAACGCGGTAATACTTCTTCAAATGTCATTTATACTCATCCTTTTTCACAATCTTTTCAAACTTTCCATACAAAAAAGTATACTGGATTATTATTTTGTTTACAACTAAAGCTAGTTCATTTATACTTTTCATTCTAACTACTTTTTTTACCTTTAATGTGAGTCTCTTGATATATCCAATAAAAATTGTCGTGAAAACCAAGGGCAGGTTAACCCATTTCATATCACAATGCTAGCCCTTACCAACAAAAAAAGAACCTTCAATCCAAAATGGATCAAAGGTTCATATTTTTTAATGACTAGTTTTTGTTTAGACGAAGTGCCTGCGCTGTTGAAGCATGGACTTCTTCAAGAAGCTCAGGGTTTTGTAGTAATGATATACCGTAAGAAGGAATCATTTCTTTTAATTTTGGCTCCCACTCTTTTGCTTGTTGTGGGAAACATTTTTTGATAACTTCCAACATAACGTGAACGGCAGTAGACGCACCTGGTGAAGCACCTAATAAAGCAGCGATTGAACCGTCAGCAGCACTTACTACTTCGGTACCAAATTGCAATGTTCCTTTACCGCCTGCTTCAGTATCTTTAATAACTTGTACACGTTGACCAGCAACTACAATATCCCAATCCTCACTCTTAGCAGTTGGGATAAACTCACGTAACTCTTCCATACGTTGATCTTTTGATAATAGAAGTTGTTGGATCAGGTATTTTGTTAATGACATTTCTTTAACTCCTGCCGCTAATAAAGTAGTAATATTATGCGGTTTTACAGAAGCAAATAAATCCATGTTTGAACCTGTTTTCAAGAACTTTGGTGAGAAACCAGCGAATGGTCCAAATAATAATGATTTTTTGTTATCGATAAAGCGAGTGTCTAAATGTGGAACAGACATTGGTGGCGCACCAACCGCAGCTTTACCGTATACTTTAGCGTGATGTTGTTCAACAATTTCTTGGTTTTTACATACCATAAATAATCCACTGATAGGGAATCCACCAATGTGTTTTCCTTCAGGAATGCCTGTTTTTTGTAGTAACTCTAAGCTACCTCCGCCAGCACCAAGGAAGACGAATTTTGCTGTATGGTACTCCATTTTACAACCATCTTTGTCATGCACTTTTAATTCCCATAAACCGTCTTTCGTACGTTTAATACTTTCGACACTATGGTTGTAGTTGATATCTACATCTTTTTGTTTTAGGTGGTCAAATAAAATACGTGTTAGAGCACCGAAGTTTACGTCTGTACCAGTGTCAATTTTTGTTGCAGCAATAGCCTCATTTGCTGGACGGTCTTGCATAATAAGAGGAATCCATTCCATTAGTTTTTCTGGGTCATCAGAAAATTCCATACCTTTGAAAAGTGGATTATTTGACATTGTTTCATAACGTTTTTTCAAATACTCAACATTTTTTTCGCCTCTTACCATACTCATATGTGGTAATGGCATAATAAAGTCTTGCGGATTTTGGATAAGCTTGTTTTTTACAAGATAAGACCAAAACTGCATCGAAACCTGGAACTGTTCATTAACATTAATTGCCTTGCTAATATCGATCGTACCGTCTGGTTTTTCAGAAGTGTAGTTAAGCTCGCACAGTGCTGCGTGCCCTGTTCCTGCATTATTCCATTCATTAGAGCTTTCCTCACCGGCGTTTGAAAGTTTTTCAAACACAGTAATATTCCAGTCCGGTGCTAATTCTTTGAGCATTGTCCCCAAAGTCGCACTCATAATTCCGGCACCAATTAAGATGACGTCTGATTTAGTTACTCTGTTACTCATTTTTACCATCCTTATATTTTAAGATTTGCAGAAATGATGTAGGTGTAATCTAGTCACACACCTTTTCTGTATCAACTATAAACTTACAATAGTCTATCACAACTAATTAAAGAATAAAATATCTACTACAATATTATAGTAATAAACTAATCAAAAAGTAGTAAAAAGTGCGAAGTCAGCCCATAAAGTCATTTGTACATACTAAAACCAAGACCTTGCCTCAATTTCCAAGGGTATTGCAATGGTTTGCCATTACATATACCAACTCTGCTAAGCGCATCGCGTTTAAAATAAAGTCAACTGAATCAATTTTAGTATGCTACTACGAAAATAATTTATCCATCGCTTATTCAAAATATTGGACACTTCATAACTTCGCTTATTTAAAAAGCCCTAGAACTTTTAGTCTAATAGCCCGCAATCGACTCTATTTTACATGATTCACTAACATTCACAAGGTACCTTTAAACTAATTTTCACTTTTTCGGCAGAATGTTTCATACGCTAAAGTATGTATAATACGCAAAGGCATATAATTTTTAACCGAAACAATTCGTCTTATGGATTCATAGCAGAATAGCAAAATGCTTTGACTTCTATAGTTTTGCTAACTAGCCTATGTTTTACAAATCAAAAGGTTTTTTTAGTCACCTTCCTCCTTAGATACTGTATACGCTTTCATCAAATCAATCAAGAGTTAACGCTTCAATTTAATATTTTTCCTCCTTTTCCATAATCGATTTTTTGCCCATTAAAACTATTTAATTTATCTTCATGTTGTTATATAACACCATCTGTACCAAATAAATTTTACCATACAACAATTGAAATTATTAGAATATTTTATTTTTAGAAAAATAATAATAGTTATGTTTATACACAAATATCCTTCGATAAATTCTACTTGAATCAATCTATCACCTTATTTTTTACCAGATGTGCTTAAAATTACGAAAAGGTAGTTCACCAAGATATTAGGTGACCTACCCTTTTTATTTCAGAAATAATGTTTTTAAGCGAATTTTTCAAGCCTTTATAATTTAGTTAACACATGGTAATACAGATACGCAATTCCACACCAACAACTCAACAGCTTGTTTTCTAATTTTTTTCATTAAATAGTAGCTGATTCCATCATTTTTTTCTCAATTGCTTTTTGCTCTGTCGCTTCCATTACTTTTTCTGGCAAATTGTTAGAAATTCGAATAGTATAACGACCATCTAAAATTACCTTCTTTAAGTCACTTTTTGTGTAGCATTCTTGTTCTTGTTCATTATAAATACAACCATACTGTAAAAGTTGGCGTGTATCACTTCCACCTATAACTGGTTTATTTAATGTTTTAGCAAATTGATAGACAAGCTGCGAATTTTCTTTAATTCCAATTGAATATAAATCTTTTCTATTTAAATCCATTATGTGAAAGAAATTGCGTGTATACTTAGCGTAAAATTGAGCTATTAGATAGTACAATCTGTTACACTACTTCCTCTTTAGTCTGATAGGATTTCAACATTTTCTGCAACTTGCTTTTGGTCAGTTGAATATGGCTGCTCAATTAAATCAAAGGACACTTTTTGACCTTGTTTAAGAAATCTATAGCCGCCAGGAAATTTTCCATTATTTGGTGAAATCAAGCTAAAATGGACAAAAACGTGATTTCCGTCTTCACCATTTAGCATAATACGGCCATAGCCCTTTTCTTCTTTATACCATTTAACAATTCCCTCTCGTTTCATATTATCAACCACCTATTCACAAATTCTTAATTCGCCTTTATTTTACAATAAATAATGAGCAAGTAAAAACATTTTTCAAAAATTAGAACGCACATTAGAGGGATGGAAATAAGAGCTTTTTAGATGGAATACACTTAACTTTCACTACCTATTTATTAAGAGGGTTTCCTAAAGCCGCTAAATCGGTTAATGGTAGCTGTTTTACAATTTCATAACCGTTACCTTCACCTTTAGGCTTTACAACAACCGTTCCCATATTAGAAATTTTGCCTAAACCTATCCCATTTGGAAAACTATGCGCTATAATTACTTGATTTGTCCCAATGGGCGGTGTCTTTTCTAATTGAGATTGGACATTTTTCAAAATATGCTGCTGTTCTAAAGCTGAAATATTCCCTCCTAGTTTATTAATTTCAAACCAAAAAGGGTCGATTTGAATATACATTGTTGGAAATGCGAGCTGCGCTGTCTCAATTGTTCTACACAATGGGCTTGCAATAATAGGTGAATTAATCGGGATTTGCCAATAACGAAGCATTTGTCCATAGTAAACGGCTTCTCTCCGACCGTAGTCAGATAGATTACGTTGTGTATAGCAATATTGAAAATTAAAATATGGCTGATCCTCTCCAACTATTGCTTCCCCATGTCTCACATATAAAATGAAGCCACCAGCTCGCAGTGAATCAAGAATTGTCAGTTCCAAATCCTTCTTTGCCCCCTTATCCTACCTTAAAGATTTACTATTAATGTATGACTTACATTGTTCATAAAATGATGATGCGCATAGCACGTGAATTTACTCAAAACGAAAAGCCCCCTATTACTTAACATAGGGAGCTGTCTACTTATTTTTATAAAAACCTTATTACAATTTAAAATCTAGTAAACACAAATCGAGTCGCTAAATCTAACAATTACGCGAACACTCTGATGTTCATGGGGCTCTCTTATTACAGTACATACACGCACATATTGCCCCGTACTATTTCATTTTAGAGGAATGATGACAGTCGCTGTCGTTTCTAATTCGGCTGTCGTTTGAATAGAGATGTTTCCATTATATTTTTTGACAACCTCTTTGACGATAAATAACCCTTGCCCTCTTATTTTACCGAATTCAGGTTTTTTTGTTGTAAACCCTTGTTTAAATATTTGATCCGGCTCTGATATGGTCGGTCCTGTATTAATAATTTCAAAGACATACTTCGCTTCATCCGCATGACAACAAATTGTCATTTTACGTTCACTCTCAGGCAATTCAGTTGTGGCATCAATAGCGTTATCAATTAAATTTGATAATAACTTAATTAAATCTGTTGTTTTAATATTAATAAAAGCATCCTGTGAGACAGAAATATCCATCTCAATATTATGATTTTGGGCTGCAAGTTTTTTCGTTTGCAACAAGATTGATAGCCCAGGGTGATTTATATTTAATTTTAATGATTTAATTGCTTGCACATCTTTAGATAATGAGGATAAATATTGTTTTGCTTGTTCTTGCTCCCCAAGTTGCAGTAGCCCATGTAACACTTGTATATGGTTGGTGAAATCATGTCTTAAAGAAGATACAGAGGTAATTAACGCTTTAATTTCAGCTTGATACGTATCTTCAGTTACCCCTACTTCTTTAGTCACTTCTTTTTGATACCATCTCTGTAAAAAGAAGAAAGAAGCTATAACGATTAAAATAAATAGTCCATTATAAATAAACATGAGCAAATTATTTTCTAGAACTTTTCCTTTAATGCCATTAACTTTGTCAGCACCTATATCAATACCGAGGTAGCCAATAATTTGTCCATTTTCATTCTTAATAGGTGCTCCTACAGAAAGATAATCGCCATGATTAGGATCTTCAATTACATTCGTAACATAAGTTAACCCTTTATAAGCTAGTTTGATTTGCTTCTCAGGCACAGTACAAATTTGTCCTATTTCAAACCCTTCTGTGTAGCTATCAGGTACACCAGCAATCAATGCTTTGGATACTTGAGGATTATCAATTTCTAATGTATACACAAATAAGGCGCCCAGTTTTTCTCTTGCATCATTTAAATAGCTTCTTAATTCCCAATAATCTTTACTTTCCACAGGATTATTTAAAAATTGCTGATACTGTTTGACATCAAGTGATGATGCAATGGATATAGCCGCTTCCAGACTTTGGTTAGCGATTGACTCTTCTACAGTTTTTTTCATTTTCACATAAGAAGTGACAACATTTAAACTTGTGAACAATGATAATAATACTGTCGCTAATACTAATATTAATTTGATTTTACGTTTTTTCATACAAACTGGTACTTCCTCATCTATTGTATTAAATATTTAAAATATGTGTATTTACTACTATAACAATTATTTTTTATGATATCTGAAATAATATTATACTATAGTAATTTTCCTTTTTTCATGTTTGTTTTAAAAAAATCCCTTGAAAATATAACTTATATCCAAGTTTAATTTTTATAACAATTTTAAATTGTTATACAATATAAAATAATTTCATTTTCTTTCGAAAAACGAAATAGCAACAAAACGAAAGGAGAACAGCCCAACAAAAGTTATGCCATTCCCCCTATTATCTATTAAATTATAAACCAAGCATGACGAATTAGATAGCCTGAAGTATTTTTCCTTTTATGGTTGTCGGAAGAATAAGGTCACCCATTATATATTGATGCAGGGAAAACGTTTGTGGCTTGCTATTCTCACCTATACCCACAATGACTTCTAATTGATTTGGTGAGTATACCACTGTGTGTAATGTACCAAAGTATTCTTTATATTGTTTAAAAAATAGTGGTGAATCTCCATCATTAAAATGCTGAAAAGCAGACATAGCAGTCGTACATGCGTTTGCAACATAACGATTTATATAGCGCTTTCGTTGTATTGAATTATCAATATATGCTTTATTTTTCTCTTTTAATTCTTGTGATTCAAAATGATTCGCACAAGTAAATAAATGTTTTTCAAAAATAATTTGCTCCGTTGGTGTAGCCTCTACCACCACCACTTTTCCACTTCGATCAGTCATCGAGTAGTTGTAGCAATAACGATGTGGGATTTTTTTTAATTGTAAAATGGCTTCTTCAATATTTTCACACCGCTCCAGTAATATTCGAACAATCGTTGTCGCCAGAAACCCATCTCCTTCCCATTCATTATTAACAAAATGAAGACCTACAACTAGCCCTTTTTCATTCATTCCATCTAGCCTGCCAATTATTTGCTGGCTAAATCCAACACTTGCATATCCTTCTGACGGATTAGAAAAAACGAGTCTTGCATCATATAAAGCAGGGCTAAAATCATAATTTCTCACATAATGCCCATCATGCACAAACGACGTACATCCCATATCGGGAAATGTCATATTATAACCACTATACATTTTTATAATGGATTCATATGACTGTTCTAAACCAGAAGCTAACCCGTTTATCTCTTGCAAAAGATTTGGCGAAACATACTGTAATGCCTCTTGAGCCTTCCTTGCATTACAAGTAGCTGATAATGCAAGGAGCAGTTCTTCTTGTGCTAAATGAGGAGATGATTGTATTTCCTTACTTTGTTGGAAACCCACGTCATAAGCATTTCCCATTAACGAAACTACGTTCACTACTAAATCTTCGTATTTTTTCATTTCCATACCTCCCATACTCCAATCGGATGTTACTATTATCGTAATCCTTCAAGTAACTGGAAGGTCAAGGGGCGTCACTATACAAAAAAATGCTAAAAAAGAAGTCATCTTCCATATAGGAAGACAACTTTCAAAGTGACCATATCATTAATTATAAGGTAAAGATAAATTATTTAAATATTGCCTTTAATTCTCTATTTGCAATTATTTAAACAACCTATACCTATCATCTAAAGTTTTTCTTTATCTTTAGATCTGAATGTTTTACAACACGTATCTGATGATTGACTTGCTGCCTCTTTAGACATATGCAACTCAAAATCAGAAGCAAACTCTGCATCATGTTTGTTATCAATACGTTTATCCATATCGATTGCTATCTTTTCAGCACCACAAAAATTACCTTTGGCATGGAAAACACAATTAGATACAGCACAGCTTACTTGAACATTCGGCATAACTATCCACCCCTTGTGATTGGTCTAGAAAAATATAGATGAGCATTAATCCATACTCTTCATTAAGTATTTTGTCCAATCCAAGCGTTTTTACAAGCAAAGCATGAAAATAACTTATTATTTATTTAAAATGGCTATCGTTAATTTTTACTGGAAGACCGAGTTTTATCTTGAGGCTGTAAAAATTTTGGGCGTTTATTATATCCACTTGGAGCTGCACGTATTAAAGATTTTTTGATATCACTCCAATTCAAATCTGCGCCAAGACTTAAGTACGGTACACCTAACACGCGTATATTCGCAACATAAATAAGAATAAAGAATAGGGACAAAAAGAAACCAAATAAGCCAAAAAAAGCAGCCATTAAGACGACAAATAAACGGAAAACACTCATGGCCGTTACAAACGATTGATTTACAAGTGTATATGCTGCAATACTTGAAATAGCAATTACTACTATCATTGAAGGACTCGTTATGCCCGCCTTGATCGCCGCATCTCCGACAATTAAACCTCCCACAACGCTCATGGTTCCGCTCAAAAGAGATGGTAAGCGAAGACTTGCTTCGCGAAATAATTCAAACATAAATAACATAAGCAATATTTCTAGTATGGTAGGAAAAGGCAAACCGGTTCTTGATTGCACAACTGTTGCTAAAAGTAGTATAGGCATTTGCTCTTGATGATAGGTCGATAAGGCAAGCCAAAAACCTGGTGCAAGTATACTTATTGATATACCTACGATTCGTAGCAGTCGTTCTATAGAGCCTACAATAGCTGGATAATCATTATCTTCTCCTGATTTAAAGAGTAAAAAGATATTAGGGGGTGTTATGATTACATAGGACACTCCATCGACTAAAATAAGAATACGTCCTCTACTTAACGCTTGTACTGCATAATCAGGTCGACCTGTATAGTCATGTAGTGGAAGAATTTTAGAGGTTTTGCCCACCCCATCCATCAATATATCGCCACTAATTACGACATCTGTATCAACTTTACGTAATTGCGTTTTAATTTCATCCACCATCGTTTTATTGGTAATGTCCTCCATATAAAGAACGGCTACTGTTGTTTTAGAGCGCCTACCAACTTCCACCGTTTCTACACTCAATGAATTAGTTGGTAGTCGCTTACGAATTAAAGCAATATTAATAAAAACATCTTCTATAAAATCGTCTCTCGGTCCTTTAATTACTAATTCATTTTTTGTTTCTTCAGGATTTCGATTAGGCTTATTAGCAATTTTACTAGAGAATAAAATTTTCTCCTTTTCAAAGTAAAGTAAAGCATATCCTGTATATACACGCGTAATAGCATCTTCTAAATCCGTTATTTTTTGAAGATTTGGAATGTGTAATTCATTTATTATTTGATCTTCTAATAATGTTATTGAAGCATCTTCGCACAAAGATTGGACTCGATTTATAATGACCTTATTCAATAATAACTGGTCGAACATTGATTCACATGTAATAAAATGAACAATATGCTGTTGAAAGGTATAAGATTGAAATATCACGTCAGCAGAGCGTTGAAATAGTTCTTTCAACGTTTTCAATTCGATATTTCGATTCATTGATTGAATATTCCTCATCTCCTACTGAACTCGATTCAAACAAAGTATTGTACTGAAATGCATATACAATATTTTTCCCAATGTCCAACAAATTATGCAGCAATTATCCTTGTCATTTATACATTATGTCATTAAAATTTAACCAATCATTTTCTGTAAATTCGCCATTTCAATAGCTGAAATTGCAGCGTCATAGCCTTTATTACCAGATTTTGTCCCCGCACGTTCAATTGCCTGCTCAATATTTTCAGTTGTGACAACACCAAAAATAACTGGTACATTTGTAGCAAGAGAAACGTTAGCTATGCCTTTTGCTGATTCGTTACAAACATAATCATAATGTGTCGTAGAGCCACGAATAACTGTACCAAGACCAATAATGGCATCATATTTTTTTGTTTCAGCTAGTTGTTTAGCGATAAATGGAATTTCAAATGCACCTGGTACCCACGCAACATCAATTAACGCTTCGTCTACACCATGACGTTTTAGCCCATCTAATGCACCGCTTAATAATTTACTTGTAATAAATTCATTGAATCGACCAACTACTACCGCTATTTTTAAATCACTACCAATTAATTGTGCTTCAAATGTTTTTCCCATAAATTGATTCTCCTCTTTTACACTGTAAGTGAATTTTTCCCTTGCATTTGTTGACGGCGATAGGCTGCTAGTGCATCAATCGAAATCATTTTTAATTTGTGTTTTTTCGCATATTTGACTAAGTCATCGAAGCGTAGCATTTCACCATCATCCCCCATGATTTCACAGATAACGCCTGCTTGTATGCTTTTGCAAAGCTTTGCTAAATCGATAGTAGCCTCCGTATGCCCTCTACGTTCTAAAACACCATTTTCCTTTGCTATAAGGGGAAATACATGCCCAGGTCTACGAAAATCTGTTGCTTGCGCTTGTGAGTCTAGCATTTTCTGAATCGTCAAAGCGCGTTCAAAGGCACTAATGCCTGTTTTTGTATCTTTATAATCAATACTTACGGTAAATGCCGTTTGGTGATGGTCCGTATTATTTACGACCATGGGATGCAACGCTAATTGTTGTGCAAGACGCTGTGAAATTGGCGTACAAATAAGCCCTCTTCCATAAGTGGCCATAAAGTTTATCGTTTCTGGTGACATGAACTCTGCAAGGGCAAGTAAATCCCCTTCATTTTCACGGTCTTCATCATCCACGACCACAATCATTTTGCCTTGTTTTAAATCTGCAATTGCTTCTTCAATTGAATGTAGCAAAATTGCCACCTCCTAATAAACTTTCATTTACTGTACGTTCTATACTTTCAAAGACAGATTAAAACCCATGCTTCGCTAAGTAATCTTTTGTAATGGTCGGTGATTGCTGACCACGCTGTAGCTGTTGAATAATGTATTTACCAACTAAATCGGTTTCAATATTGACTGGAGATCCAACATTTTTTGTTCCTAATACGGTTTCCTTGTAAGTGTGCGGAATAAGCGATACGGTGACGCTGTTTTTTTCCACATGGAAGAGCGTTAAACTCGTTCCATCAATTGTGATTGAACCTTTAGGAATACAATAGCTAGTTAACTCTTCTGAAAGTTCTATATCAATGTATACTGCATTGGCCATTGGACGTTTGCGCAATATTTTTCCCACTCCGTCAACATGCCCTGAAACAAAATGACCACCAAAACGTCCGTTTGCAGGCATTGCACGCTCTAAATTTACTGCATTACCAACAGTGAGTTGCTGCAAATTTGTAGCTTTCACTGTTTCAGGCATTACGTCCATCGTCAGTTCCTGCTCATTATGATGTGTAACTGTCAAACACACGCCATTGACAGCTATACTATCTCCTAGTTTCACATCCGATACTATCTTTGACGAAATAATGGTAATTTTCATACTTTGTCTATCGTTTTGCAAGGTTTTTACTGTACCAACATCCTCAATAATACCTGTAAACATTTTCCACCTACTTTCTAATTTTTAAATTTTGACCTGTAATTGCCTAAACGAGACAAACAAAAAACCCCATATAATAATGGGGTTTGGGAGTTCTCATACATAAGACGTCACTAAATAAACCTAATGGATATAAATATTTCCACAGGCTACCATCTCATCGTTCTTCTCCCATCCAGACTATAACTGTCGGTTTTGGATTTGCACCAAATCAGCTTGCGCTCACGGACTTTGAATTGCTTCATCACCGCCGATTGGGAATTTCACCCTACCCCGAAGAACAAATTACTATTAAATTTTTAACTAAATAAAAAACTCCCCAACGAAGGCGAAGGGAAGTAGTTTTGTATATAAGCGTAGCCAAATAGACCTTTTAAAGTCATACGAAATTAAAAAGCTTATAAATTTACCCTTCTCCCATCCAGACTGTAACTGTCGGTTTTGGATTTGCACCAAATCAGCTTTCGCTCACGGACTTTGAATTACTTCATCACCGCCGATTGGGAATTTCACCCTACCCTGAAGGATATGTTTATTTAGTTACTTCATACGATAACATTATTTTAATACATTATCCACTTAAAATTTTTTAATGGCTATTTTGTGTAGTTTAATTGCCTTGGCACAATCCAAATGTGCAAATGAAAACAACCAGTTAATAATTGAGCGTATTAATAAGGAGCTAGTGACTTTGGGGATAATTAAAATTCGTAACGTCCAATGGAATTTTGAAAGGATTCATAAATACGCTCTTTAGTAGAAGGTCGCACAATAACCTTCATCTTAACTAAAAGAGCGTATTTTTAATATCCTATAATTTTTTTAAAGTACTGCTAGTATATTAAATGTAATTAGTACGCTTCGGCGAGTACTTCTTTCAGAAACATCCCCGTAAAGGAATCCGATACTTTTGCCACTTGTTCCGGCGTTCCTTCAGCTACAAGCTTTCCACCTGCGGCTCCTCCTTCAGGTCCAATATCGATAACCCAATCTGATTCACGGATTAATTCTAGACTATGTTCGACGACGATAACTGTATTGCCCGCGCACACAAGTCTGTTTAATAAAGCATGCAGCAGTTTAATATCAGATGGATGAAGACCCGTCGTAGGTTCGTCCAATAAATAAAGCGTGTGGCTTTTGGATGCTTTACTTAATTCGTTTGCCAGCCTAATACGCTGTCCTTCACCGCCAGATAAAGTTTTGACCGATTGTCCCCATTGAAGATAACCCAACCCTACCTCACATAGCATTTCAATCATGCGAGAAATCTTTGTTTCCGATTTCAGAATTGGTAAGCTCTCCTCTACAGACATATTTAGCAAATCTGAAATGGAGTACCCTTCATATTTTACTTGCAACACTTCGTCAGTAAACCTTTTACCTTTGCAGTTTGTACATGTCACTTCTATATCTGCTAAGAAGTCCATATCTACTGATAATACACCTAAGCCTTGGCATGTTTCACATCGTCCCCCCGGAGAGTTAAAGGAGAAATGCTTTGAAGTTAATTCTCTCTCTTTTGCTTCTGGTAATCCTGCAAACAATTTGCGGAGGTGCGTAAAGACATCCGTATAGGTAGCGACATTAGAGCGCTGTACTCTTCCCATTGGCGATTGGTCAAAAATAACGATATTTTCGATATGTTCTAACCCACTAATTTCCTTACATCCAGTTTGGGAAAGGTTTTTCGATTTTCCTTGCGCAAGAATGTCGAAAACAAGCGTGGATTTCCCCGAACCTGAAACGCCTGTTACTGACACGAGACAGCCCAATGGAATAGAAACAGTAGGGATGTCGACATTTCGAAGTTTTGCTTGTTGAATCGTGATATGCTGCCCATTTCCCTCCCTACGAACTCGAACAGGAGAAGGGAAACTTTCTTCTACTAGATAAGCTCCAGTCACTGATTGCTCATTTGACATTAAATCATCCAAACTGCCTTCTCCTACAACAGTTCCACCATGTATTCCCGCACCTGGACCAATATCAATGATATGATCTGCAGCACGCATCATCTCAACATCATGCTCGATAACTAGTACAGTATTACCTAAATCACGTAATTCCTGAAGCACTCGAATGAGGCCTGCTGTATCCTTTGCATGAAGACCAGTTGTCGGTTCATCCAAAATATACAGAACGCCAGTTAAAGCTGAACCAAGTATGGTAGCAAGTCGTAAACGTTGTGTCTCTCCTCCAGACAATGATACCGTCTGACGGTTTAATGAAAGGTAACCAAGTCCAACATCGATAAGCCGCTGAAGTGTTGTTAACATATCCTCAATAATAGGCACCAATAAATGATGACTTGCTTCAGGGAACGCCATCTGCAAGCTATTCGTCCATTCGAATACATCTTCAAGTGACCACTCTGATACGTCCGAAATTGTTGCATCTGCTACTTTAACTTGACGCACTTCTTTCTTTAAGCGTGCACCAAGGCAATCTGGGCAAAGTTGTTCATGAAAGAAACTTCCTTCTTTTTCTTTAGCTCCTGATTCCCCCTCTTTCTCCTTATAACGTCTCCATAAGCTCGGTATGACTCCTTCAAACTTTGTTCCTGCGGCCGGTTTACTATTTGGATAGTGACGTTTAAATTCCTCGCTCTCGACACCGTAATATAATAAATCTCGCTGGACATCATCGTAATCTTTTAATGGTAGATCAGGGTCAAATTCAAAGCCATAATGCTTTCCTGCTGCCACTAAAATACGCATTTGAATGTCACGATGGACCCCCTTAAGAGAGGCTACGCCACCGTCGCGTAAGCTAAGCTCAGGATTAAAAACCATCGGCTCGTTTATACTCGCCACATGACCAAGGCCGCTACAAGTTTCACAAGCACCTTCTGGCTTGTTAAAAGAAAAATGTAGCATGCCTAACTTCGCTTGCTGTTCATGACAATTTGGACAACTAATTAATCGATTATCTGATTCCTCATCTTCCTCTACGAACGCTTCTGTTGGTTCAAAAGAAGCAGGAATACTTACATGACATGAAGTACAAACTTGTTCACCAAGTCTGGCAAAGATAAAACGGATATACTTATAAATTTCTGTTACTGTTCCTACTGTTGACCGTGGATTTCGATTCGTAACATGCTGCCCAACGCTGATTGACGGTGACAGCCCTCGAATAAACTCCACCTTAGGCTTGCTAATCGCATTAGCCATCATTCCCATAGAATCTAAATACTGTCTTTGGCATTCCCGCTGAAGTGTATCCATAGCTAACGTTGATTTCCCTGAGCCAGACGGTCCAGTCAGCACTACTAGCTTATATTTAGGTATGGAAAGTGACACTTTCTTCAAATTATTTTCCCAAGCACCTTTAATAAAAATAGTCTCTTTCATCATTATCCTCCTGAACATAGTACGACTTTTTAGTATCGTCAACAGCCTAAATTCTTACTATATTTTATTTAATTTTCCTTGTTGTCTTTTTCAGCTGTAACAATCACGCGGGAGTTCCCCATCATGAAAACGAAAATGGCTGCAATAACAATAGGAATGAGGGCAAGGAGAAATACATGTGTCACAGAGTTAGACATAGCATTCACAATAATATCAAGAATGTTTGCAGGGATATTCTCGCGTACACTAGGTTCAAAAATTTCTCTCATATCGCCAACATCAAACATTGCAGAATTTGAGCCTTGCCCCATATTTTTAAAACCTTCTGTTAGCTTACTAGCAAATACATTGTTTTGAATTGTTCCAAAAATTGTAATTCCCATCGTCATACCTAGCGTACGAAGAAACGAATTGGTTGAATTCGCCGTACCCCGATAACGAGCATCTAAATTATGCTGTGAAGCTGTCGGTAGTAATGAGAAGGAGAAGCCCATGCCAAAGCCTACGAGAATCATATACAGCGTAAGAAGTATTCGAGCCGTATCTGGCGTAAGTGTGCTTAGTAAAAACATACCTGCAAAATAAGATATAACTGAAATAACCATTAAGTTTCGATAGCTTATTTTCGTTAAGAAAATACCACCAAAAGCACTTCCTGCCACGGATCCCAACATCATTGGCATCAGAATGAGCCCTGCATTCGTTGCGGAAGCACCATATACCGCCTGCACATAAATCGGTATATATACTGTTAAAATAATAAAAGTACCGCCATATAAGAAAGCTAATATTTGCGAAGAGGCAAATAAACGACGTTTAAATAAGAAGAAAGGAAGTATTGGTTCTTCTGCTTTCAGCTCTACAAAAAAGAACACAATAAAGAACACAGCAAAACTGATAAATAATGAAATTATCGGTGCTGAATTCCAATCGAACTGTTTACCACCCAGCTCCAGTGCAAACATAAGACTGATAACAGCGAATACAAGAGTAGCCGCTCCCCACCAATCGATTTTCTGCTTTGTAAGCACAGGAGATTCCTTGTAATTTTTTATAATAAGAATTAATGAAACGATACCGATTGGCAAGTTAATATAAAAAACCCATTCCCAACCAAAATGATCTGTAATATAAGCACCGAGAAGTGGTCCTACGACACTTGCTATACCGAATACAGCGCCGAGTAGCCCTACCATTTTCCCTCGTTTTTCTGGTGGAAAGATGTCAAATACAATTGTAAATGCGATTGGCATTAGCGCACCTGCACCAATCCCTTGAATCGCGCGGAAAATGCTAAGTTGCTCAATTGTATGAGCAAAACCGCAAAGAGCCGAACCAAGTAAAAACACACCTAGACCAAAAATAAAAAATCTTTTTCTTCCATACATATCGGATAACTTACCGAAAATAGGCATACCAGCCATTGTTGTTACCATATAGGCTGAAGTAACCCAAACAAATTTATCCATGCCTCCAAGTTGCGATACGATTGTTCCCATTGCAGTCGCAACAATTGTATTGTCAATTGCAGACATAAAAATGGCAAGAAGTAAACCTGCCACTACCAACTTTGTATTACTATTACTTTTCGATGCTTCCATTTAGAAACCCCTTTACAAATTATTAATACCTTCGCTAGAATGAACACGTAAACAATTACACACTCATCAAATATCTTGACCATCTAATATCTCGACCATCAAGATATTAATAGTCTAAAAGGAGGCTTATCTTTTGTCAAGCAATCAAGAAAATCAAATGATTGATCCACGTGAACATTTCACTTCACTTATGCGCGGGCTAGGAACTCGCACAATACTACACCAGCAAAATGTGGCTGCATCTCTTGGGCTATACAATAATGATTTTATTTCTTTGGATATTTTACGTGAAACCGGTCCAATTACTGCCGGAGAGCTTTCAAAAAAAACGGGCCTTGCTACAGGCAGTATTACAGCATTAGTTGATCGCCTTGAAAAAATCGGTTATGTGCGTAGAGAAAATGATCCTAATGATCGTCGCAGGGTCATTATAGTCCCAGAATATGAATCGAAAGAAGAAATCCGTCATACGTATGAGTCGCTTCACCAAGCCATGCTTCAACTAGCTTCTTCCTACAAGCAAGAAGAGCTTGCTCTCATTTCACAGTTTTTACAAAACGCAAGTACAGTACTAGAAGAGCAAATACAACTTCTCAGCTCTTCTACACAAAGCAAATCTTCGGCAAAAACTATACGTTAAAACGAAAACAGGACGTTATCCCGATTGTGAAATGATTTTGGGTATCGTCCTTTTTTCTTTTCTCTCCCCCTTCGGCAACCTCACTCCCCTCTCAGTTTCATGTCAGACATACAATATGCAATTATCTGAATGGTTTTACATATTCAGTAGAATGACTAAAAATGATACGTGCAAATCAAGTTATATAAAACTAAATATTCAACAGTCAAACCATCATAGACGGCATGCTCTTTTATCATAAAAGGAAACCTTAAATGGTAAAGAGCGTTACTTCCTACGTGACTACTTTTGACCAACCTTGACATAGAAAAATAGGAATGTTAATGTGAGTCATCGTTCAACGTAGCTTCTGTACAACGGACACTTCACTTGCTACGAACATAGTCAAATTCCCCTCATTGGAGGTTTTTTTATTGTTTACTATTATGTCTAATAAAAAACGGATTTTATTCTATATCCTATTAGTACTGTGCTTTGTGGCTTCCTTTTTATTTGTTTCTCACAATGAATCCTTTTATGAGCGGCCAATTGCAGAAGTGATAAAAACAGAGTTGACAGATTCAACACCTGTATCGGATATGTATAGTAATGACGATCAGTTATTTACGCAGCAAATAACTGCATTAGTAAAAAATGGAGAAGTCAAAGGACAACTTATTCATTTAACAAATGAGTATTCTACCTCTGGCGCTTTTGATCATGAATACAAGGTCGGAAACAAACTTTTTGTTTCCATAAAGGCAGACAAAGCTCATAAAGGTCAATTAACAGGTTCAATTTTAGATGCAAAACGCGATCAATACGTATTAATAGTTGCCTGGATTTTTATTTTCGCCTTATTAATTGTTGGCAAAAGACAGGGGCTATTTTCGATAATCAGTTTGATTGTTAATGCACTTATTTTATCATTTGCATTGGATTTATATGTAAAGCACGCTAACGTCAGCTTGTTATTCGTTAGCGGTGCATGTGTTCTGCTATTTACTGGTGTTTCGTTGATACTCATAAATGGATTAAATGAAAAAACCTATGCGGCAATGCTGGCAACACTTTTAGGAACTTTCATTTCATTACTTATAAGCTTTTTCGTATTGTGGATTACATCTGAAAATGGCCTTCGATACGAGGAAATGCAATTTCTAACGCGTCCTTATCGAATGGTTTTTATGGCTGGTTTATTTATCGGGGCATTAGGAGCTGTAATGGATGTTTCAATTACCATGGCTTCTTCTATGTTTGCTTTATATGAACAAGATCCATCAATTTCTGATAAAGCATTAAAAGTTTCAGGGCTCGATATTGGAAAAGATGTGATGGGGACAATTACGAGTATTTTGTTTTTTGTGTATATATGTGGTTCCATTCCTATGCTTATTTTATATTTAAAAAATTCGTCTACGCTAGGGCTAACACTTTCCATGAATCTTTCATTAGAATTAGCTCGCGCTTTAGCAGGTGGTATTGGCGTTGTATTAACAATCCCCATCAGTCTTTATACTTCTATTTTTTTCATTAAACGAAAGAGGGTAAATTGATATGAATGTATTAGTGTGGCTAGCAGCCATTTTATTTATATTAATGATCGTTATTGGTGGAAAAAAAGGGGTACGCTCTTTTCTTTCTCTATTTTTAAATTTTGGGGTGCTCTTTGTAACGATTTTTTTAATGACTAATCCTAAAAACAGCCCCATTGTGTTAACGTTTATTGCCTGCACAATCATTAGTTGGATTAGCCTATTTTATATTAATGAAAAGAACAGCAAAACAATCACCGCATTTATTTCGACGATGATTACCATTGTGATACTTCTCTTTTTTATTGTGGTTGTCACTGGGCAGTCTATGATTCAAGGATTTGGAGAAGAATCTACAGAGGAAATTAGTATCTTTTCACTTTATATTGGTGTTAACTTTGTTCAAATTGGCGCTTCTGTAATTATTATGAGTACAATTGGAGCCATTTTAGACGTCGCCATTTCCATTGCTTCGTCCATGCATGAAATTTTTCACCACAACCCTCTCATTAGCAGAAAAAAATTATTCACATCAGGCTTAAACATTGGGAAGGATATTTTAGGAACAGATACAAATACGCTATTTTTCGCTTTTTTCGGCGGCTATTTAGGTCTTTTAATATGGTTTAAAGATTTAAACTACTCGATTGGCGAAATCATCAATTCTAAAGTGTTCAGCACTGAGCTCATCACCATTTTTTGTGCGGGAATCGGCATAGCTGCCATTATCCCTATCGCATCATCTGTCAATGCCTATTATTTAATTAAAACACGAGAAAAAGTAAGCGCACAAGAAAGTGCCAGCCACTCAAAGTGACTGGCACTATACCAAGCATACACATCTAAATGAACCATCATTACAATAACCAATAATGGTAATCCTAAGAGCAAACTAACTAATGGTTTTGGACTAGTAGTCCCCCTCTTTGTATATTAATCTTTATGATATTTCTTTTCTGAAATCCAATAGTGCGAAATAGTTACGGTTAAAGAAATCCATATGAAAGTAATTAACATATTGCCGTATAAATGCGAATCGACTGAACCTGTTATTAATACCATCATTGCATGTTGACTCATGCCTGCAGGATTTAATAAATCAATTATTGGATGTAAGCCACTAATTATTTTAAAAATAAACAAACATACGATACTAATTAAAGCGATAACGCCCTGTCCATTAAAAATAGTGCTCACCATCGAAGTAAAAGAAATCATAAAAAGAACCCAAAATTGATAAAAAACAATGGCTAGTATCATATCTAGAAATGAAATATTATTAAACAAAAAATTTACATAAACGTAAGATACAACATATCCAAATGTCACACTAATAGCTACAAATGAGAAATTAGAAAAAAGCTTTCCACCGATGTATGATCCTACTTTTACAGGTCTTGTTAGAATAAAATCAAGCATCCCATTTGCTTTATCTGACTGAATGATGCCCATCATAGAAATGACAACAATCATAATGCCCAACTGATCGAATTGGGAACCAAGAGTTGCGGCCATTACCTGCGCTCCATCCTGCTGAATCATAGAAGGGTCAATCGTAATGCCTTGGTTTCCACCAAGCGCTGCTAAAATTGATGGTAAATAGTATGTAACAACCGGTTGCGTTGCGCCTAAAAACATAAAAGCAAGAGGTAGCCAAATAACTTTAAAATCACGAAACATTTGTACATATTCTTTTTTAGTTAAAATATAAAAAGGCGTCATACGCTCACCACCATTTTTAAAAAGATTTCTTCTAACGTGTCGCTACTTCCAACTTCAAATCGAACAATATCTATCTTGTTTTCCAGAGCATCACGGATTAACATATCTTTATTTTTCTGAACATTTTCAAGGGTAACCTTCATTCTTTTTCCGCTTACTTCTACATTTTTCACATATGGAAGCTTTTCAATTAATTGCACCCAAAGCATATTTTCCGATGCAATTTCAAGATGAACAACTGATTTATTGTTATGCGTTAATAATTTATCTATTGTCGTATCTTCGATTTTCTTTCCTTGTTTCATGATGACAAATCGTTCACAGATTTCTTCTGCATCACCTAAAATGTGAGTTGATAATAAAATAGTTGTTTCATGTTTAATTTCTTGAATTAAATTTAAAACCTCTCTCCTACCTATTGGATCTAATGCCGAAACAGGCTCATCCATGACAATAAAAGATGGCTTATGTAAAAGCGTTTGGGCAATGCCCAATCTCTGCTTCATTCCCCCAGAAAACGTTTGGACTTTCTCATTTTGTTCGTTAAATAATCCAACTTTTGTTAATATTGCTGGTACTTCCTCAATAAGTTTATCTTTTGCTATCCCTGATAACTGTCCCATAAAGAAGAGTGTTTCTTTGGCTGTCATCCAATGGAAAAAGTCAGGGTATTGTGGAAGATAACCTATTTCTCTTTTCATATTAGAAATTTTTTGCCCGTCTAAAAGTACTTCGCCTTTATCCGCATATAAAATGTCTGCAATGATTTTAATTAACGTAGACTTTCCAGCACCGTTTGGCCCTATGAGTCCTACACACTGACCAGTTTCAACTTCCATAGAAAAGTTATTGACTGCTGTCTTTGTTTTAAAGTTTTTCGTTACATCTTTAATTTCTAACTTCATAAGCTTTCTCTCCTTTTCGTCCAATAGTGAAATATAAAATTGGTCCAATTGTATTGAAAAATAAGATAACTATTGTCCATAAAAGAACATTTGCCCTTGTCTTACGATGCCGATACAAATCAAACAGTGCAATAACAATAAGAATAAGTCCAACAACCATAAACGGTAATGCAATCTGTAGTACTGCCAACCAATCGATATCTTTCAACTCATTTAACCCATAGTGAAGTTTCATTTAAAATTCTCCTTTTTATTTACATTATCATTACTGATAATGATAACAATAACACACATTTTTTGGAATTGCACCTGTTTATTGCTTTATTATTATGTTACCATTCATTATTATCTATTATGATAACATTATCATAAAGAAGAATTTATTTTCTATCAGCACAGTAATACAACAGGCGCAACAAGAAAACCGTTGACTATTTTTTCAACGGATCTCAATGAAGCCTAAGCAAGTTATAATTTCATGACGTTATTCTCATAGGGGGTTACTATGTTACAAATGAAGATAGATACGAGTAGCCAATTGCAAATCTATAAACAGGTCGTAAATCAAATTATTGAACATATTGCAAAAGGCCAAATTAAATACAATGATAGGCTTCCTTCTGTTCGAAATATGGCGAAAGATATAGGAATAAATATACATACAGTTTCTAAAAGCTATCATGAACTTGAGAAAAAAGGGATTATAAAGATGGAGAATCGAGTAAAGGCAAAAGTTATCGCTAGCTCAAGTCGAGTAGTAGACGAATCCCATTTACACAACCTTGAACTTTCTATAAAAACCATTATTATGGAAGCTTATGTAACGGGATGTAGCAAAGAAAACATTAATCAATATATTACAAAAATTTTAGATGAATTGGATTAAATAATAATATGTCTTTTAAAGAGAGAACTCTATGTAATATGTATTGGTGTATTGCAATTCTCTCTTACAGATTTTTTTATTATTTGCTAATATGCATTTTCCGCCGCCCATCTTTTATTCGCTAGGTCTTCTCCTCCAAAAACTCGTTACTTGTTTCTTTTTTTCTGCATTCATGTCATTATGAACGAATGATTATATGTATTTAAAACATACATCTAGATAATAATGATAAATCCAACTACAACCCAAAGGAGAAAAAATACAATGAAACATATAATATTTGATTTTGATGGAACACTTGCAGATTCCACAGCAGTGCTCGCCTCTGTATGGAACATAATCGCGAAAAAATATGAATTTAAGGAAGTTCAGTTAGAGGATATTGATTCACTAAAAAAAATATCAATTACTGAACGAAGTAAATTATTTAACTTTCCCCTACACAAGCTACCTATTATACTTCCTCAATTTTACCGCTTATATCAACAGTCATTAAAAGAAGTTCATCTATTTCACGGGATGAAAGATGTATTAAAAGAAATTGAAAGCAAAGGTTATACAATCGCGATTATCTCCTCTAATTCAAAAGACAATATTTTGGAATTTTTAAACATGAATGGCATCAATCATGTCTCCGAAGTACTGTGCTCTAGCCGTATTTTTGGAAAAGATAAAGTGATTAAAAAATATTTAAAAGAATCGAACATTAAAAGATCAGACGTGTTATATGTTGGTGATGAGCAACGGGATATCATCGCATGCAAAAAAGTAGGTATTCCAATTATTTGGGTTGATTGGGGATATGACGCAATGGAGGTTATTCAATCAGAAGAGCCTGATTACAAAGTATTTTCTCCAGCAGAAATATTAAATATCATCTAAAGCAAATAACAAATTTCACATTTCCTTGCGCTCGCAAAAAAGACACTTCTACAAAAGTGTCTACATACTTTTTTCATTTAAATGTGTTTATTTCAGCTTCGGATTGGCGCTTTCCGTTCAGCATATGGTAAGCCGCACCTTGTTTGCACAAAGTTTGATGCGTAAAGGAGTCGCCGCTCTCTACGCCAATAACTAAATAACAGGCATTAATTTTGAAATTGTTGATGCCTGTTATCGTCAAATCTAACCACGTGATTAGCTTTCTATTGAGTTGTAAGATTTTTTAAAACCGCTTTGTATTTTTCTGATGTTCGCACTTCTACCGTTAAAGAATCTTTTCCATAGGTCGCTTTTATCAAAAATGGTACATCACTCGTATTTTGAAACCTAAAATCTAATCCACCGTACGACACCGTTGCATCCCTACCCTTTGGTACGTAGCCAACATCTAATGAATGATGATGTCGCTCCACGAATTTTATAGGTAATTGATCGACTGCATTAAACAGCGTTGAGGAAGTTTGACATATCCCCCCACCGATGCCCATGACAAGTTTTTTATTAATAATTTCAGGTGCGGGCTGATAGCCGTTTTCTTCATCTCTAGGTCCAACGACAGTATTAAAAGAAAAAGTATCCCCGCTTCCAACAATAACATTATTAATGGCCTTTGCTGAAAGCTCAATATTTTTGTTTCTTCCTGCATCTGATGAATTGAAGTATGTTGTATAAGAAGCCACAACAACATCCTCTAAATACGGTATATCTTCAAGATAATAGCCACTTTCTGTAATATACAATGGCATTTCTACCTTGCCCCCCGTTGCAGATGCAGCTAGCACCCTTTCAACTAATTCACTTTCTTTTAAAATCATCAATGGACTGCCTTTAATAATCCCACCGTTATCATCCAATTTGTCGAGTACCATTCGCTTATCTAAACCAACTGCTGTATCTGTTCCTCTTGCTAACTGCTGTGCAAATTGCTCAATTTTCTTTTTATACGATTCAGAGTCTGTTTCATAGCCTAGTTCCTGTGGTGATATGATGTGTATGACTTCCAAAGTTTGAGGATCAACAATTTCAACCACTACAGGTCCAGCTTCCTGCTCCTTGTCCTCGATGTACGTCACCGGCTGCTTTACATCATCATTTTCCATTTGCTCGTTCTCTAATTTTTCTTGACAACCAGCCAAAACAATCGCACATCCTAAACAAAGTACAGCAATCCATCTCTTCAAGTTCAAACACCTACCTCTAACTTACTTACAGCAACATCTTATTCGACTAGTAAGGATAGTGTGTTTCTTTTCAGGCATTTTTATTGGTCATGCTGAAATAATTGTTCTTTTAAATACGGAGTATTGGTGTATACACCATTAAAAATGAAGTTTATTGTACAAATTAAGTAAAAGGAAAACACCCCATAACAGTTTAAAGGCTCCCTTTTGTAGAGTGCTTTCTGTTAAAAAAAATTGAGTTTTCGGCTAAAAATATCATGCACTCACTTGTACTTACATTGCTTTAAATTGGATATAGTTCCCAGTTCATTATATTACGCGTTTAATAAGCCAAAGAACTATTAACAAAAGTTAATGTTGGGACAATTAACATTCGAATTAATGTATCAGTTATAGTAAAATTAATTACATCATTATCCTAAATTTCGAAAAGGAGGTAAAAAAGATGCCTACTACATTATTATCTTCTAAATTAACGATTCCTCTCAACGCACCTGATTTAATTGAACGAAAACAATTATTTGATCTTTTACGACTTAATACTTATAAAAAAGTAACAATTTTACGTGCTCCAGCAGGCTATGGGAAAACAACTGTACTAAGCAGCTGGTTTAAAAATAGTAAGGAAGCTGTCGCTTGGGTTTCACTTGATACTGCTGAAAATGATCCGATTCGTTATTGGACTTATGCTGTGCATGCCGTTGCCAAAGCTTATCAGTGCAATATAGATCAAGTACTTGCTCCACTATTACATACTCAAGACTTAGCAACACTTGAATTTTTTATTAATTCATTTTTGGAAGAACTCAATGCATTAGAAAAACCAATACATATTGTATTAGATGACTATCATGTAATTGATAACCCCACAATTCATCAACTTATGACTCAGTTCATAGAGTACTTACCTTCTGAGGCACATATATATATTTCGACACGGACAGCCATTGCACTTCCTACTGCTAAATGGCGTGTAAAACAATGGCTACAAGAATTCAATGCGGAACATTTACGCTTTACATTGCAAGAAACTAAGCAATTTTTTTCCTGTAAACATGCAACTCCACTAAATCAACAACATATACAAAATGTTTTAGACAAAACGGAAGGATGGGTAGCTGGATTATTGTTAACGCGCTTGGCGAATGAACAACAGGTGGACACACTCAATCATATCGCACAGCCGTTTATTTCTGAGTTTCTATGGCAAGAAATTATTCAAAACCTTCCGTCAACAACACAAAAGTTTCTCATACAGACATCTCTACTGCATGAGCTGGAACCTGCTATATGTGACCAGCTAACAAAGCAATCAAATAGTCTTGAACTGTTAGAAAATTTAGAAGCAAAAGGTCTATTTATCATTCGTCTGCAATCAAAAAAGCCTGTTTTCCGCTACCATCATTTATTTGCTGAAGCTTTACAATTAGAACTAAACAAACAATATTCAGTTCAGCAAGTACAATCGATTGTCCAAGAAGTTGCCTATTCTATTTACAAGCAGGGTAATTATATTTCTGCTATTGAGCTAGCAATTAAATATGAGCAATATGAACAAGCAGCTTCATGGATAACAGAACATCTTGTACAGCTCTACGCTTCCGGACAAACGACAACATACATGAGATGGTTACATCAACTTCGGAGTGCTCACTATATCGTTCCATATGAAATGCTTGTTATCGGTTTCCTAACTTCCATTACCACAATGGACACAAAAATAGCTACTTCCCTTATGGAGGAGCTTGAAATACGACAACATGTAGAACATTGGATGGAGCAAGAAGAACATGCTGCGATGGCGTATATATATGAAAGTGCTAAGGCATATGCTATTGTCGCTTCTGGTGGGAATTTACAGTTAGTTGAAGAAATTATGCGCAATCTGCTTGCTAAAGGGCCTGCTCCTTCACGTTGGGATAACGTTCCGATTCCTTATAATATTTTCGAATACAAACTTTCTCGCACTAGTATCGGCTCAAAGGGGAAACTTCAAATAATGGAAGATGGCGAAGCTGTTGGTAAACTTTTTCGAGAAACATCGTTACAAACTGCAAATGTTACAGCATTTAGCTATGGGGTCGCCGCTGAATCTTTATACGAACGAAGTTTAATAGAATATGCTCAAAAGGAGCTTGAAATCGCCATTGGTTTAGGTCATCATCATCAAGATCCTGGTTTATTTATTCCTATGTATTTATTAAAAGCAAAAATTTACACACATCAACAACAAGCAAGTACAGCCCGTGCAATGCTTGCACAAGTATTAGAAGATGTTTCGGAAAAACATTGGCGAACTTCCATTCAAATTATGCAAGCTTATTGTTTTATAGTTGATGGAGATAGTCGAAATGCAGAGATGCTGTTACAGGCAACAAAATCGAAGCAACCATTTTGGCAGTTAGTTTATGCTCGTTTACTGTTATTAAAGGGCGAGCTAAATGATGCATTACCTGTCGTCATTCAAGTTAAAACGAAGGCTCAGCAAGATGAGCAAATTGCAACAATTATAGAAGCGACAGTGCTAGAGGCTATTTGCCAGCATCGTTTAGGAAACACGCCTATCGCATTAGATATTTTACATGAAGTGTTACAATTAGCAGCAAAATATTATTATGTTCGGACGTTATTAGATGAGAAGGATCTACTCCCCCTTCTAGAGCAATATTTTCAATTAGAAACCTATGCATTAAAGTGGGATCTTTACCCAGATTATTATTTCAATTATCTTCAAAGTTGCACAACAAGTGTCGTTCATCACGAAATATTGACGCCTCGTGAAATGGAATTACTCGACCTTTTAGCCAATGGTGTCACCAATCGAGAAATTGCGAAGCGGCTGAATTTATCAGATGGAACCGTTCGCGTTTATTTATCTACTATTTATCAAAAACTAGGTGTCAAATCCCGAACGCAAGCAATCCTCCTCTCAAAAAAGTAAATATGAAAATGAGCATCTGACAGCTATTGATTGTTGTTAGTTGCTCTTTTTAGTTTTAATTAAGGATATTTGGCAAAACAATGAAAATGTACGTAAAATTGTTTTATTTTTCTAATAGTTTTGTATACTATAATTAGAACAATCGTTCAATTTTAGAAAAGGTGAGCTTACTTGAATAAAAGACGTTATGACAGCGAAATCGTTAAAAGTGAAATTATGCAACATGCATCCATCTTGTTTGCACAAAAGGGTTATAACCAAACATCTGTCGGAGATATTTCCAAGGCTGCAGGTTACAGTAAAGGGCATATTTATTATCATTTTGAAAATAAAGAAAAGCTCTTTGTCCTTTTAGCACAAAACACAATGCAATATTGGCATAGTAAATGGCAGCAAAAAGAACAAAGCTACTTAACAGCAACAGATAAATTGTACGGCATGGCACTCCATGTTCTTTATAACTATCAAACACCTTTATTAAAATCAGGACAGGAATTAGCTACAAATCCAACAATAAGTGCACAATCTCTACAAAAGCTAGCTGATTTAGCGATCATCCCTATGACAGCATATCGTGCCATTTTTCAAGAAGGCGTAGATAAAGGCGAATTTATCACTGGTAATATAGATGAATGGACTGTTCTACTCGGTACATGGTTGGGAGGATTATGTCAACTTACCGATGCAAAAGAATTACAATTACTTGAACCTCTTTTTAAGCAAGCAATTACCATCTTTTTAGGATCAATCCGAAATGGAGGAAATTAAAATGAGAGTTGCATTAATTGGTGATAGTTTAACGGAAGGTCGTCCAGGAGTATCTTTCTCGAATCTTTTGCAAGAAAAGTATCCAAAGATTACTTTTACCAATCTCGGTAAATCAGGCGAAACGGTGAAAAGTTTGCATTCGCGCTTAATAAAAGAACCATTAGCTACTGATTATGATTTTGCTTTTCTCTGGATTGGGGTCAATGATGTTTATTCTAAATTGCTAAAAGTTCAAGCACAGCCCGTTGTTAAAGACCACGAGGAATTTCGCACATATTTCACAAAAGTGGTAGAGCTAGTACGCCCTTCATCTAAGCAAATTATTATCGTATCACCAGCCATTGTAGGTGAAAATATGTTGAATGAACCTAATCAAGAATTGAAAGATTTATCGGCTATTATGCAATCTGTATCGCTCAAATATCAAAATATTTATTTCTTAAATTTGCAATCCGTCTTTGAACAACAGTTGGCTAATGTAACTAGCTCGGACTATATCGGAACAAGTATTTTAAGCGTTATGAAGGATGTGCTATTTTATAAAAAAAGTTCTCGCATTAATCAACTTTCTAAAAAGAGAGGACTCCATTTAACATTAGATGGAATTCATTTTAATAGTAAGGGTGCTAAAATTGTAGCGGACGAATATGCAACGAAGATTGACCAACTGTTATTTACTAATAATAGTGAGTTAACTAGTTAATGTACAAAAAAGAACTGTTCCTAATACGTTGGAACAGTTCTTTTATATTATTTTTGTATAAACATTTGAGACCAGTAGTTGCCATCTTTCACAAAGCCTACACCGATATTTGTATAGTTTTTGTTTAAAATATTTGCTCGATGTCCTTCACTATTCATCCAAGCATTTACGACTTCAGTAGCTGATTTTTGACCTTTGGCAATATTTTCTCCAGCTGATTTATACGTAATACCGAAGTTTTTCATCATTGTAAATGGTGTGCCGTATGTTGGACTTGTATGATCGAAGTAGTTTTTATCATGCATGTCTTGAGATTTGTATTTTGCTACTCTTGAAAGCTCCCAATCTTCTTTTAATGCTGGAAGACCTGCTTTTGCTCGTTCTGCATTGACAAGTTTAACTACTTCTTGTTCTACAGATGCTTGCTCATTAGTTGGAATATTAATTTTTTGTCCTATGTTAATTTGATCAGGATTTGCTAGTTGAGGATTTGCATCAATTAGCTCCTGTACCCCTGTTTGAGTGTTTACGGCAATTTTCCAAAGAGAATCCCCTGCTACTACTGTATATGAATCAGCTGCCATTGCGCTGATTGGTACTAATAAGGATACCGATAATACGGATGCCATCGCGACTTTTTTTACTTTTTTAAACATGTAATTCATTCCTTCCTGTTTTGCTCTATATTCATGGTAAATAGTTTTGCAACATAATTCATCACTAAATATTTGGAAGGATTTTTACAGTTGTATTACATCTGAAATAATTGACGAATAGATTGCCAGATTAACAGTCTTTTTTCTCTACTTTTTAGTAATAAATTTGAAATATAGTTGTAACAGGAATAAATTACTAGAAGATTTTTAGTAGAAATGATAGCTTTTCAATCATTTAAAACCCAATAAATAGAAAATAAATTGTTTTAATGCCTAATTGTTTGGGTGCCTGACACTCGCATGAGCATACGCCTAGCATCATAACAGTCCTTAAAGCATAAAAATCCACTTCGCTTTCCGCGGGCACGTTGTAAGACGCCACCCTCGCGTACGCG